>JBGAOI010000651.1:0-4598 GCA_044221885.1 Polyangium sp. (in: bacteria) | reverse complement strand
TGCGTCGTTTGGCGCTCGCCGTTGAAGGCAGTGACACGACCATTTTGCTTCTCACGGATGCTGGTGCGTCGCGGGCGATGCCTTTGCCGGCGGCGATGCGCATCGAGATCGAGCGCCTTGCGGAGGACAAAATTGGGCTGCGTGTGGCCAAGGATCGCGCGGGTCGAGTGACCGGATCGTGCGCGATCGATTTGGAGCGACAACTCTCCCGCGTATCATGAAGGCAGTGATCAGTCGAAGAATCGCCGCCGTCGCGCTTCCGCAGCTCGGTGTGGAACTCGTGCGCCAAAAGTTGCACGTCGACGGCCCTTTGGCCGTGTTGTTCACCTTTGGTTTGTCAGACTCACACATTGAAGAAGGACAAACACGCAACCACGCCAAAGCGATCATCGATCTGGTTGACGAGACAGCTTGGCATTATGGAGTTCGTCCAGGTCAAGGCGTCGTCGAAGCGCAAGCAACCCTAGCCGGATTGCAGATCCACACGGTCAACATCGACGAGATCTTCGCAGCGCTCGGACGCGTCGCCGAAGTTTGTCTCAGTCTCGGGACGACGGCGGCGATTCGTTTGCATCCGGAAGAACCGAACGAGTCCGAACGAGTCAAACGACAGACGGTTCATGACACGGTTTGGCTCGATGTAACGGGCGCTGCGCATCTCGTGGGGGGTGAACAAGAACTCCTCGATGAACTTTGTGCGCGCGTGCAAGCGCTTGGGCATCGTGTGCAAGCCTCAATTGCCTCGGGGCCGCGGATTGCACAAGCGTTGGCCAGGTTTGCCCTGAATCCTTCGCTTTCGAACAATTCGCAGCTCGTGGTGCAACATCGTCCCCACACCACGGTGCTCGCGAAAGACTCGCCGAGTGTGCTTTCGACGTTGCCGATCTCCGTGTTGCCTCTGGATCCCGACACGACAGGGTTTTTCCTACGCCTTGGAATTTTCAACGTGGGAGCGCTGGGCAAACTTCCGCGTTCGGAACTTGCGCCGCGTCTTGGTCTTCGCGCGCCTGAAGTGTTGGATCTTGCTTCGGGCTACGATCCGTTGCCGCTTGTCCCGTACGAACCTCCACGGGTGCTCGTGGAAGAAACCACGTTCGACGATCCCATCACGAGTGTCGAGCCTTTGCTGTTTGTCTTGCGATCCATGACGTCGCGTTTGTCTGCGCGTCTCGAAGCTCGAGGGGAAGCATGTCAAGCGTTGGCGCTCTTCTTGCCGCTCGACAAGTCCATCACGAAGTTGCGCAAGCCAAACGGCATCGACCTTGACGAACCCGTTCTCGAGCTCGACATCGACATGCCGGCGCCGCTTTCAAACGCCGCGGATCTTCATCGCGCGTTGCGTACGAAGCTCGAGAAAACCGCGCTCGTCGCGCCGGCAACGGGCATGCGGATGGAGGTGTCGCAGATTGTCGAAGCGCATCGAGTGCAGATTGATCTCTCACGTGACAAAGCTGTTCGTCCTGACGCACTTCCCACGCTGTTGGCTGAACTTTCGGCGGACATCGGGCCAGATCGTGTGGGGCTGCTCGAAGCGAGTGCTGCGCATCGTCCCGAAGCGCGTTCGCGGTTTGTGCCGATGGCGGACGTTGAAGCGAAAAAGTCGTTGGCACTTTCTCCGGGTGAGATGGACGAAAGCGACGTTCCTGAGCCGACACGGTTGTTTTCGACGCCGCTGCCTTTGGGGCGAATCACCAAAGGGGCCGTTGTCGCGGTCGAAGGTCGAGTGTACGTGATTGAACATGTGCGTTTTGCCATGCGGCTCGATGGGGTCGAATGGTGGACGAAGCATGCGGCATCGCGAGATTACGGAGTGGCGTGGTTCGTGGCGGGGCCGGGCATGGCTCAGGCAAATTCGGGCAAAGCCGGGGCGCAACCGGCGCGAACGTTGGCGTGGGTGTATGTGGATCGCGCGACGGGTGAGGGGTATTTGCAGGGGTATTGCGAATGAATTCGCGAGCGCGTCCATTTTCGGTGATATCCGGCGGTGGTTCGGACGGAGCCGCGAACGCGCAGCCCTCGTTTGCTGAACTTTGTGGACGCACGTCGTTTTCATTTCTCGAAGGGTCATCACATCCTGAAGAAATGGTCAAACGGGCCCAAGAATTGGGTTTGTCGGCAATTGCCATTACGGATCGCGATGGCTTGTACGGTGTGGCGCGAGCGCACAGCGAAGCGAAAAAAAGCGGACAAAAAATCATCATTGGTGCAGAATTGTCGCTGGAAGCTGGGCCGGACAAACGCGCCGATTTACGATCGAATGGTTCGGTCGTGCTCTTGTGTCAGGATCACGAAGGATATTCGAATCTTTGTCGCATGCTGACCAAGGCGCATACGGACCACGAAAAAGGTTCGGCCGGGATAAACATTGCCGACATTGCTCAGGCGTCAGCGGGTCTCGTGGCGCTTGTTCCTTTGCATTCGCGTTTGCACGTTGCTGATGAAATCTTCGGTCCTTTGAAGGACGCTTTTCGAGACGATCTTTACATTGCGGCTTGGCGGCACCTCGATCGCACGGACAATGCCCGTCAAGATGCGGTGCTTTTGGCATCGACGCGTTATGGTTTGGATGTCGTGGCCACGGCGCGGCCTTTGTATCACAATGCGGGACGAAAACCGCTGGCAGATGTATTGGCCTGTATTCGTCACAAAACGACGCTAGATCAAGCCGGTCCCTTGTTGTCGCCCAATGCCGAGGCGCTTCTGCGAACGCCGGCGTCGATGAAAAATTTGTTCCGGGACAATCCCGATTGGGTCACGCGCACATTGGAAATTGCCGAGCAGTGTCGCTTTTCGCTTTCCGAAATTCGTTATCATTTCCCCAGTGAAGGCTTGTGTTTGCCTGGAGAAACACCGGACGATGCTTTGCGGAGGTTGGTGCTCGTGGGCATCAAAGACAGGTATCCCGAAGGTTGTCCCGACGCCGTTGGGGCGCAAATCGAAAAAGAATTGGGCCTCATCAAATTGCTGGATGTTGCTCCGTATTTCTTGAGCGTCCATCAAATTGTATCGATTGCGAGGCGCCGGCGCATTTTGTGTCAAGGTCGCGGCAGTGCGGCCAATAGTGCCGTTTGCTTCGTTTTGGGCATTACCGCGGTGGATCCGGCGCGTTCGAGTTTGCTTTTTGAACGATTTTTATCGCCGGAACGTCGCGAACCTCCCGACATCGATGTGGACTTCGAACACGAACGGCGCGAAGAAGTCATTCAAGAAATCTACGAGATGTACGGTCGAGATCGCGCGGCCATGGTGTCCGAGGTGATTTGTTTTCGTGGAAAAAGCGCTTTGCGAGAAGTGGGCAAAGTGTTCGGTTTGACCAACGATCAACTCGACAAACTCAGTGGCATGTCCCTGTATCACGAAGCGGACGTGAGCGAAAAAAAGCTGGTCGAATTGGGATTTGATCCAGGAGATACGCGTCTCCGCACGGTCGTGATGTTGGCTCGTTCGATTGAAGGTATGCCGCGGCATTTGTCCATTCACGTGGGCGGATTCGTTTTATCGGCCGAACCTTTGCACCATGTTGCTCCCATTGAGCCGGCGCGTATGGTGGGGCGTTCGGTCATTCCGTGGGACAAAGACGACATTGACGATCTTGGGTTTTTCAAGGTCGACATTTTGGCGTTGGGCATGCTCACGGCGGTTCGAAAAACGTTGGCTCTCGTGCATGAACGTGCACGCCCGGACGTACCATTCGATCCGATTGATGCGTTGGCTCGAATTCCAGCCGAAGATCCCGCGGTGTACGAAGCGATCGGTCGCGCTGATACGGTGGGCGTTTTTCAGATTGAAAGTCGAGCGCAAATGTCGATGCTTCCGCGGCTTCGGCCCAAGAAGTTTTATGATTTGGTCATTGAAGTGGCGATTGTGCGTCCAGGGCCCATTCAAGGAGGGATGGTGCATCCTTATTTGCGGCGTCGAACGGGTCAAGAGGCGGCGATTTCACCGCATCCGTGTTTGGATGGGATTTTGGAACGCACGCTGGGGGTGCCGCTGTTCCAAGAACAAGTCATGCAAATCGCAATGGTTGGTGCAGGATACACACCAGGAGAAGCCGATCAATTGCGTCGCGACATGGCGGCATGGAAAAAACACGGGCGGCTCGAAAAACATCGTGATCGGCTTTTGCAAGGTTTTTCAAAAAAAGGTATTTCTGCACGTTTTTCGGAACAGCTTTTCGCGCAGATTCAAGGTTTTGGCGAATATGGTTTTCCGGAATCTCACGCGGCGAGTTTTGCGCTCATCGTGTACGCATCGGCGTACCTGAAAGTGCATTATCCAGCAGCCTTTTGTTGTGCCATTTTGAATTCGCAACCCATGGGTTTTTACAGTCCGTCATCGTTGGTGCAAGATGCGCAACGTCACGGGGTCGTGGTTCGTCCGGTATGCGTGACCGTGAGCACGTGGGACCACTTGCTCGAAGCGGACGGGGCGTTGCGTTTGGGTATGCGACTGGTGAAAGGGTTTGGCGAAGGCGCTGCGCGGTCCGTTGAAGCTGCTCGTGCCGAAGAAGCCTTCACGGGCGTTGCAGATCTGGTGCGTCGAGCCGGATTGCATAAAAACGAAGTGGAAGCATTGGCTGAAGCGGGGGCGCTCGAAGC
>JBGAOI010000650.1:0-4608 GCA_044221885.1 Polyangium sp. (in: bacteria) | reverse complement strand
ATCGTCAGCGCACGCCGCAAGCGCCGCAGTGTTGTACGCCATTGCCAAGGGCGACATGAAGAAGGTCAAGGAATTCTACAAAGGCCCTGACATCACGTCGCTCGTCAATCCCGCCCCCGTCTGAAACGCTTTTATCCTGGGTCGAGCGGCGCTTGGTTCGCTCGACCCGGGAAGCACATCTTCCACGACAAACCTATTCCACAATAGGGCGCCTCGACGTGAGGCCCATCGTTCAAGCTCGCAATCGTTCTGCGATTTACACCGCATTGAGCGCCGCGCCTTTGCGCAGATTGTCCGAAACAACCCACATGTTGATCGCTCCCGGCACAGCCAAGTCGTCACGCACGCGTCCCACGTACACGGCGTCTTTGCCCGCGGCATCGCGCGGTTGCGGATGTCGACCAGGCGCATAAGGAGCATCGAGCAATTCGACGCCCGGCGCATTACGCAACAGGTCCCGCGCTTCTTTCGCGGTCATCGGTCGGCGAAACTTCGCAAACACTGCTTCACTGTGCCCCGTGACGACCGGCACGCGTACCGTCGTTGGCGAGACGCCGATCGTTTGATCTCCAAGGATTTTCCGCGTCTCGTGCACCATTTTGAGTTCTTCTTCGGACCAGTCTTCATGCCCGCCCGTTTTCCAATCCATGAGCACATTCATCGCGAGCGGAGCCGGGAAAATCTTCGCAGTAGGTGTTTGTCCTGACGCAACTTCTGCGGTTTGTCCAATCAGCTCTTCCATCGCTGCATGGCCTTTGCCACTCGCCGCTTGGTATGTACTCACGACGACGTGTTCGAGCCCCGCAGCATCGTGCAAAGGCTTGAGCGCGACGACCATTTGAATGGTGCTGCAGTTTGGATTGGCCAGGATGCCTTTGGGCCGCTGTTTCGCCGCGTCCATGTTCACTTCGGGCACGATGAGCGGCACGTCGGGATCCATGCGCCACGCGCTCGAGTTGTCGATGACCACCGCTCCACGCGCTGCGGCAACGGGTGCCAATTCGCGCGAAGCTCCGGCGCCAGCACTGAACAAGGCGATGTCCACGCCGTCGAATGCGGCGGCGTTTGCCACGCCAACCTCGAGTTCACCACCTCGAAATGGCACGCGTTGACCTGCCGAACGTGGCGACGCCAAAGCCAGCACTTTGCTGGCGTCGAATCCACGTTGTTCGAGGATCCGCAACATTTCTCGCCCAACGACGCCTGTGGCGCCGACGACTGCAATGACGCACGACATGTCTTGCCTATAGCGCTCGGGATCACCCACGTGCAAGAACGCTGCGTGCTTCGCACCCACGCGCTACGATGTCCGTTCGATGCGATTTCGCGCGTGCTCACGAACCATCGCTGAACGTTCGGCCAACCCGAGACGTTTTTCCGCTTTTGCCACGACCTTCACCCTGGCACTGCTCGGGTGTTCGTCGCGGCCTCCGGCGACAAACGTTGGTGCTCAAAGCAAATCCGAAGTGGTGCCGAAAGCCGTCGTGAGCATGGTTTCGCCGTCACGCCTCGTTCCTGATCTTCGTAACGATCGGGGCGTGATCGCGTACGAGAGTGGCGCACGTCGCGCGCTCGTCGATCGCATGCGCGTCATCATGTACGACGACGGTACGGTCGAACGCGCGGCCGAGCTTTTGCCAGTGGGCATGGTGCATGCGGTGCCTTTGCCCAGCCGTCTGGGTGGGGGCTTCGTGTTTCATGCGTCGAGCGGCGGGGCGACGCAGATTTGGCGCGCATCGTCTTGGCTCGGAACGCTCAAACCGCTCGTGCAATTCAGTTCGCTGGCCACGGATCTCGTTCCAGGATTCGATCGTATTTACGTCCGTTTGTCTGGGAACAGCAAGCTCCAAGCCATCGATCCCGAGTCGGGTGAAGCGCGGTCGGTGGCGCCTCTGCCGCCATCTGCGACATACGGAGCGTTGGCGTTTGCCGATGGATTTCGCGGCGTAGTCGACGTCGATATGCGCGGGGTTTTGGCCACGTTCGATGCGGGGGCGACATGGCGCCCGCTCAGTTTGTCCGAGCGACCCACCGCGATTACGGTCGTGGATGGCGATCCGACGATCTTCGTGGCTCGTGGTCGATACGTGCTCGATGCTCGTGGAAACCTCACGTATCGCGGCAGCACGGTGGTCGAAACTGATGAAGATGTCGATACCAAGCCAGCCGTAGCGCGTGGTCCTTTTGGTAAACGACCTTTGCGTGCCGCCGTCGAAGATGGCTTTCCGGATTCCAACGACACCGCCGTCGTGGCTCGTGCCGGCGCTCTTGCCCGCGTCTCGTTACGCACAGGAGCCGTCCTCGAACAGGCTCTTGCGGCGTTTCCCGAACGCGATGCAACCTGCCATGGCGTTCGTCTTGGCGCATCGTTTGGGTTTGTCTGCGGAGAACGCGACGGAGCTACGAATCTTTACGCCTTCGAAGCGCCTCTCAGCATGCACAAGGTTCTTTCTTTCCGAACGCCGCGGTTTGTCTCGGCAAGCAATAACGGGGCACTGGTCATTCGCGGACCGTGTGGTGAGGGGCCGGAAGATGACGACGGTATGCGCGTATATTGCGTGCGATCCGTCGCGGGTTTTACCCACGAAGTTCGCGTCAAAGGAGATCTTGGTGTCGAGCGGGTCGTTGCGCTGGCCGATGGACGCGTGGCGATTCTCGTTCCGCCCCGGAATGGTGGGACAGGACAAATCACGGTCGTGGATGGCGCGAAGGTCACGACAAACGCGCTGGTGCTTCCAGCCAAACCTCGCGCTGTCGTGCGTGAACTTCGACGTGGCATGTGGCTCGAAGGCTTCGAAGAGCGTGAAGCTGGCGTGATTGGTGGATGGGTGGAAGCGGGAGGTCCGGTCATCGGTGTACGCGTTGCGGTGGATGGCAAGGTCACCGCCGGCGAACCACGCAACAATGAAAATGGCGTCATCATGTCGGGTCGTTTTGCCTTGTCGCAAGGCGAGGGGGGCCGAGCTGCCGAATCGACCGATGGCGGAGTGACATGGAAGGTGTTCGACATGCCGGAACACGACATGGCGCCCGGCGACGCTGATACACGCGCGTGTGGTCCCATTGGTTGCGTGCTCGGTGGATGGGTTCGTGTTGGTTGGGGCAAACCCGCCATCACGGGGGATCTCACGCCGGCTCCGACGCCACCGTCGCTGTATGTTGCTTCGAGCGTTGCGCCCACGGTGAGCATGAGGTGCACCCCCGTGGGCAAAGCGGTGAGCGAACCATTGCCGGACAAACCCGCGAAACCGGCTCCAGTCGTTGACTTTCCGCGGCCCCCCATGGGACCGTTTGGACGATTTCCCGGAGTGCCTGCGCCGCAAATCAAAGCGCCATGGTTGCCTTTTCGTAATGTGGCTCCGCCAAACCTTGCTGCGGATGAAGTGGGCGTCGATAACGGCGTGCCGTTCGATCTCATCGGCGCGCGACCGCGATTGCGCCTCCACCCTGGGCCGACGAAACCATTACGACAGATGCGATGGGCATCGGTTCGTATCCCATTGCCATGTGGGGAGCTCATCTCGACGCGTCGGGGCGACATGTTTTGGCGACCGTTTGTCGTGGCTCATCATGTTCCCTTTTTGCGGCCAGTGAGGGGCAGCCGGCATTAAACCTGCGCGATGTAACGGGAAAAACCACGGGGACCCCTCGGCCGTTGCCGCATGGGGCCGTGCGAGTTGGCGAAAGCTGGTTCTTTTTGGTACCGGGACCAACCCAAGACACGATTGTTTTGCATCGAGCTGACCTCGGCGTCATTCGTCGATTGGGTGTTTATTTCCGTCCCATGACGCCGACCGCGTCGAGGTACGCAACTTCCATCAATGCCGAATCTCCGCGGCTCGTGCGGCGAGCCATTGGCAATGGCCTTGGTATGCTGCTCACGGCGACCCCTGTACCCGGTGAACGTTCGGGGCCTATGTTTGTCTTGCCAATCGATCCAGAAACGGGCGCCTTGGGTGAACCGATTGTGCTTGGAAAACGCGATTTGGGAGGCAAATTGCCGCCGCGTTGCGCCGAAGGCCAAGACGGTTGGCTCATGGACACAGGTCTCGATATGACGCCGAGTGTTCAGCTCACGATGGGCCGCGCGAATTTCGATACGGTGGAATTTCGCCTCCGAATGGATCCGGGGTCGGTTTGTGTGGAAGGTTTGGCGGCTCGTATCGATGGCTTGTTCTTCCCCGAGAAAGACGCCAAACCCGTGACCGAAAAAATCCCCGGAGCTGTCACCCTTGCCGCTACGGAACGTGTTGCTGGGCGACGTTGGTCCTTCGCGTGTACGAAGCCGTAACGGTGGGAGGAATCGTTATTTCGCCTTGGCCACGACAATGTATTGCTCGGGCAAACTTTCGTCGATAGCTTTTCCTGCCAAACCTGCGGCGTCCAACTCCGCAATCACCTTGTCTGCCGACAAACGATGCTCTTTCGGCGGACCTTTGGTGGCTTCCAACGTAAAGTCCACAATGATCACTTGGCCTCCCGGTCGAAGTGCAGCGCGCAATTTCTGAGCGTACGCCGTTCGTTCGGGAATGTGATGCCATGTATCCGCGATGAGAATTCGATCCACTGATCCGGCCGTGAGTCCCGTGTCACCAGGCGTCGCGAGTT
>JBGAOI010000064.1:0-20460 GCA_044221885.1 Polyangium sp. (in: bacteria) | reverse complement strand
AACGCTGCACGCGCCGCTCGCCCCAGGATAAATACAGAATCAGGCCCAACGCTTGGATCCAAAGAATGGCTTGCAACGCAGGCTGAAGTCCCCGCATGACCGGAGCCACGTCGTGACACGCTTCGTTGCTCGGCAATCCACAATTGATCGGCGAACCAGCCCGGAAGATGTCGCTATGGAAACGAATGTCGAAGGGGCTCGGGATGATTTCCACGTTGCGCGAAATCAGATACACAATCTGCGGTAAGGCGCACAAAACGATGGCTCCGAGCACCAAATGCACGCCCGACAATCGAAAGGCACTCTTGCCCGAACGCACTTCGTACACGCGAACTCGTTTGTCCGGGTCTTCATGGATTCCCAGCAAAAAGAGCGCCATTGCCGCCGCCATCGCCGCAACGAAAGGCATGTCGGTCATCGTTTGGTGCGAAACGAGAAACCATTGGGGCATCGTGGTCAGGACGATACCGCCCAAAAACCCCGCCCGACGCCCAAAAACTCGTGCGACCGCCTTGTAAAGCAAATAGGTCGCGACGAGCGTGATCATGAAAATGGGCAAACGAACCGCCCATTCTGGCCAAGGTTCTCGTCCTTCCGCTGCCGCGGAAAGCATCGCATTCGGAGCATATCGAACGCCGAATGTGGCCATGGCCAATGCTTGAGCCCAAAAATTGAAAATCGGCTTGGACCAAAACCAGCCCTCTTGCGCCCACCACAAGGATATCCAATCGTTTCGCGACAAGATTTCCCGCGCCACTTCCCCGTAATGCGTCTCCCAAGGATCACTCAGCGAATGACTCCCCAAAAGCGGCAAATACAAAAGGGTGACGATCACAATGAGCCAAAACCCGTGCCGCCGCATCAGCGGAATCGGTTCGGAGCCCGCCCATACACCAAGCTGTTCGGCACACCGCGCCAAACCTACGACCGAAGCCAAAAAACAAACGGGTATGACGATCGCCGAAAAAATGGGACCGATACGTCCAGCCACCGCCAGACAAATAGCTCCGACAAACCCCAGCAGGCCACTGCCGAAAATGGCCAATGGCTCGCCAAGTTCGCGAAGATGCAGGCGTTTTGCCACGCGTTCGTCCGGATCATCAAAGGAACCGCACAAATCGAGCACGCCGAACGTCGCCAAAAGAATCGCCAAAAAACCCAGCGGCACACCAAGCCGGTATTGCGGGCGCAGGGCCATGAGCACGAACGCGCCCAAAATCCCAATGCCCAGCGTCGCGCCGCCTCGCGCATATCGCGGAGGATTTCCCGGCGGCAATAGCACTTCCGGTGTACGAGCGTCTTTTTCGTCGCCTTCGCTCGGGTCACCTTTGTCCGAAGAAACGTTTTCGCCCTTTTCGTCGGACTCGTTCGGCGCTTCGCCGGAATCGTCTTCGTCCGCTTCGTCCGTCGCTCCTCGCGCCTCTTCGCTGCCCGTTTCCTCCGCAGCTTCCTTGTCATCCGGCGGATCCACATCGGCTGATGCATTTGCATTGGTCGATGTTTCCGCTTCGGGCTGCTCCGAGGTGGTTTCCGCTTGACGCGCGTTGTCCTTCGTTTCGCTCATGATTCGCCACGTTCCGACGATCGGCAGGACAGACTCCGTAGCAACATTCCGCGCTGAGGCAAAGAGGGAGTCGCGCGTCTTGGCATCGATTCTGCACAGCTCAGCGAAAAATGTGTGAGGCATATCGCAGAGTGAGCAGGTGGTTGGCACCTTTCGCGACGTCGTCACGTCGCGCCCGAATCAGGCTGGCACCGTGGGTGTTGGTTGCATCCTCCATCACGCAGTTGGCTTTGGCGGATGTTCCGCCGCCGAATTCATCGCCAGGACAAACCATTCCTCGAGTGTCTCCATATCTCGCGGAACTTCCCGGTCGACCTGGGTGGACCATCGATTCGCAAACGCCGCTCATTTTGCCTCTACATGGTGGGAATGCGGGCATGCCGTATGCGTTGACGTGCGGTCCGGATGAACTTGTCGTCGGGGTGCGAGGGCGCATGGGAATGGCGATCGAGTCGCTTGGTCTTTCGTGTGCACGCGTGCGTCCCAATGGTTCGATGGACCCGCCCGAGCCACGTTCGATCCTGGGTACATCCATGAACGAGCCGTATTCCATGCAATGCGGTCGTCACGAAGCAATCTTGGGTTTGCGGGGTCGCGCTTCGACGCTCGTGGTTCGGCTGGGTTTGTCATGCGCACGTCTGCGACCTTGGTTCGAGCAAGGAAAACGTGGCCGTGTGCTGCCGTCGATCGGTGGAACGACGGGCATTTCGTTTACGGATGAATGCCCGCCTGGGTATTTGTTGCACGGCATTTTTGGCTATTCGAATGGCACGATCAACTCCATGCAAGGGGTATGCGCACCGATCGTGAGTGGCCCGTGAATGTCAATGAAAGACGGTTACCGTATACGACCGAGGCAATTCTTGTTCGTCCGGGTCGAATGGAAGACCTCGGTCGACGCTGCCCACATTGACGCCCACGATGAGCAACCCGGCGGCTCCGCGAAGTCCGAGCAAGGAACGTTCGGCATGTGTGGATCCGCGAATTCCTGCGATTGAAATACGTCCCAATTCAATACCTCGAGCGTCCACTTTCACGACGACCCAATGAAACATAACGCCCGCTTCCCAATCCGCGACAAACGCCAAGTCCGAATCTTCTGGGGCGCCTTTCAAATCCACCCACATGTATGTCGCTCCGAGAGCTTCAATGGGTCGCATCGGCGCAAGGCGCCGGGGCAATGTCGAATAGGGAATGGACCACTCAAAACGAACTCGTCCCATGTCTCCATATTTGTCGACATCGACCAAATGTCCGTCATCGCTGCGTGATCCCACAAACGCTCGATTCACTGCAAATTCCAAAAGCAAATCGTCGAATGGTTTACCTCGGGCTTGGGAATTGTTGCGTAAAGCGTCGAAAAAATCCGGCTCGTTCTCGTAATGCAATCGTGACGCCGGCGTACGTTGCATCGTCACCGAAAGAAGCCCGAAAAAAACGTTTCCCGGCGTGCCAGTACCATACGTGTCGTCGAGAAATCGCGAAAACAAGAAGGCTCCCGATGCTTCGTGCGCGACGTGAAATCCCAAAGTTCGTTCGGGAAAACGCTGGAAATCGTCAACGGCGGCAAGGTTTGTCGTTGCACAATCGGTGACGATATCCGCGACGTACGATTCGGCCATACCCAGCGTTGAATCTTCCAATCCCGCATCCACTCGCCAGGCACTCGCCCGCGCGAGCATCCGAGCGACCAAAGCATCGGAATCACAAGCAAAAGGCTCGGTTGGTGGCGGTAACATCGAAAACGCCGATGTTCGATCCCACGGTTCCCCGGGAGGCACTCCATCCGCAATGGTTTGTCCGTACACGGCGTCCGGGAGCACATAAAGATCGTAGCGATCGTCACCACCTCGTCGACTGTCCGGCAACGGTTGTGGCAACGCTAACGCCGATGTGACGCGGTAAAACTTCTCGGCAGAAAAAAGCACGTGCATGATCGCGCCGTCCGCGACGCTTGCTGCTGCGTGCACACATACAGGCGCGCGAAAAGAACAAACACGCCGTGGAACTTCGGGCGAATCGGGACGCGTTCGTTCCGGAAAAACACTTGGTCCTGCAACCTCTCGGGGCGCATCGGATACACGAGGCGCTTCGGGAGCAGCCACATGGTTCGACGGAGCCGATGCTGTTTGGGCAAACGCCGGCGTACGCGCAAGCATCCACGCTCCACAAGCGACACCGCACAACGCACGCGACACGCGCGAATTCATGCGTGTCGTCGCGGTCCATCGAAAGTCGTCGAGCCTAGGAAGACCGCTCGGCACAAGTGAGGTATGTACACGAAAGTGACCGCCGAGAGGTCAGGAACGATGTCGCAGCACGTGCAGCGCATGAGGAGAACGCGGTGACTGTGCGTCTTGGCCCTCGTGATGGAACCTTGTCTTTCGACCTGGCTGAAGGTCTCGTGCACCTAGGCGGTGAAGCTCGGATCGTTCTGCCCGCTTCGCTGATTCTCACAATCGTTGGAGCTGCAACCATCGAGATGCGGGAATCGCTTGGCCTTGCGCTTGGGAAGTCCATCGGACGTGTCGCGACGATTCGCATGAAGGAAGGCGATTTTGCAGCGCCATGGACCTTGGTCGAAGCAAGTCCCGAAGCTGCGTTGTCGGAACTTGCCGCATCGTGGGCGCTCGCTGGGCTTGGTGGTTTGGGCATGGAGCGATGGGGAAAGGCGCTCGTCATGACCGTCGACAACTCGCCGATTGGTCCTGAAGGTGACGACTTCGTGGCCCTCGTGCTTGCAAGTGCACTCCGAGAAGCCACGGAACGTCGCGTGTTCGTGACGTTGCTCGAAAGAGTGAGATCGCGCGTGCGTCTGTTTGTCGGAAACGAACGTGCCGTGTCGAAGCTTCGTGCAGCGCTTGAAGAACGTACGCCTTGGGCGGAGGTCTTGTCTGCGCTTCAGGCGGGTTCGGAAGGTAAAACATGAGCCCAACGGACGACCACCTTCCACCGAGTTCGTCTAGCCAACCGCGCTCGGATCGCGACGATATGCCGCTGGATGATGCGTTGCCAGGCGTTGTGGATCCCGATGCCTTGTCCGGTCCCGAATCGGTCGAACGTCCACCGGCTTCGCGCAAATTGCCCAGCGTCCAAGGCACCGAACTCGATCTCGATGTCGAGGACTTTGCGCGTTGGGAAATCGATGGGGAAACGTCGGACCCTCCATCGACGCCTCATGTTGCCGGTCGGCCGACATTGCCCGCGGGGGATGGAACGGTCGACGTTCTGCGACGAACGCTTCCGGAGGGGGATCTCGTGATGTTGGTGTCTTCGACGCGAGTGCAACGTCCTCCAACGTTTGGAGAACTCTTGGATCAGGCGCTCGATTTGGGGGAGTGACGTTTACTTCTTCTGAGGCGAAAGTGTTCGTCCGATGAAACCGTACGCGTCCATGCGGTCACGCGGGGTTTGACCGTGAGCGGCGAGGCGCTTGTTGAGTTCCTCGGTGAGTTGCTGCATGCGGCTGTACGCGGCGGAACTCGGTACGCGTTCGTAACGAAGGTCGAAGCTCAAGAGAACGGCTTGTTTTTCGTAATACGACGGCTTCACGAAGGTGTGTTCGTTTGGATAAACGAGTGCGGGAAAGACGGTGGCAAGCGGCCAAGTGGCCAATTGCGCGTCGGCCAACGTGGCGACGAATTTGTCGAAACGCGCTTCATACGCGCCGCTTCCGTGAAGCAATTCGCGCAACGCTTCGGCAAACGCCCGGTCCTTCTCCGTCGGCATTTTGTTGAACGGAATGATGTCCCCAAGTGGGTGGAGCAAACCCGTAGCGACTTTTTGAATGGCGCGCACATTGGCCATGATCTCGGCAATTGCGCCCGCCCCGAGGAGCCGATCGAGCTCGCTTTTTGCCAAGAGCTTCTGGGCCATGGCGATCGCTTGGGCCTTGCTCGCCTTGATCTTCTTGTCCTTGTCGGTGTCGTCGACTGCGGTGCCACGTTCGTCTTTCGCGAACCGTTCTCCGGCAAACCCCCCGGGACAAACTTCGAGAAACCGCTTGAATTGTGCGTCGAAATCCGCCAACGCGACAGGGACTGCCCGCGCTTTGGACTTGCCCGGCGCGGCCCGTTGATCACGCAAAGCGCGAACTTTCTTCTCGAGTGCGGCGGCTTCGGTAACGCCCATCGAAACGGGCTCGAGCTTCGACCAAAAGGCTTTGGCAATCGAATGGTTCTGCCCATCCTCGAAGTCATAGAAACGCTTTTCGTCGCGCTCTTCCGAGAGATATCCGAGGCCCCATTCAGGGCAACTCACGTGCTTGACGACGATGGGCGCATTTGCGGTAGCGGGGGTAGCGGTCATAGGGGCGCCAAGGTTAGCCGAAGGTGCCCCCAACGCACGCATCTACTAATTCAATTCTCGATCGCTCGATCCAAAGGCCAAACGCTGCATCACGAGCGCTTCTGTCACGCGTTGTACACGCTCACGTGGGTCCAACGTCTCCAGAATGACTTGCCGTACACGTGGATCAATCACGAGCTGATGCGCACAGAAGTCGGCTTGCTCGGTCGGCGTCGCTCGAGGGGGCAAGCGAAACTCGAAGCCGCCTTGGGCTTTTTCGAGCAACGCGACGAACGACGAAACACTCGACATCAGCGCCATGAGATCCGCAGCTGGAACGTCTTCCGCCGGTGAATGAAGAACTTCAGCTCGCGCTCGACGGTACGGAGGTTCGAATGGAAGTTCGTGAAGACGAACTCGAGCGCGACCTTTCAGGAGTATGTCGTAACGACCTCCAGGAAGTTCGACGTGGTCGACAATCACTCCAACGCCAGCGATTTCCGCGATGAGCGGATGTCCGTGCGCGTCGGCGCGTTCGAGGTCCGTGATCATCACGACGGACAATGCGCGGTGCGTTTGCAAAACGTCTCGAACCATGGCGCGGTAACGAGGTTCGAAGACGTGGAGCGGCAGAAACGTACCTGGAAAAAGAACCGCATTTGGAAGGGGAAAAAGAGGCAAAGCCCCGAGGGCACTGGCGATATCGGCAGGTTCGTGATCACCAGGCGCATGCATACCTGGACGAACGTAGCACGTTGGTGATGTGTCGAAGACGCAAAGTTGGAGCGTCAACGACCCAGCGTCATGAGGGCCAAGGTTCGTCCGGCCATGTCGTGGGCAAACGTTCCGCCAAACGCGATTGTCTCGACGAGCGCGCTCGTTTTGCGTTCGCCCCGAGAAACCAAGCAGGTGTGCGTCAGGGTCAAACGGCAGAGCGCAGCTTCGGCTTCGAGTTCCGAACAGACGAGATCGACGACGATGGTTCCGATCTGTTCTTGCAAGATCAATCGACGGGAGACGACATCGATCACGCGCGCCAGTGTGCCAAGACCCGCGACACGTGCGCGTGGAAGATACGCGATGGTTGCTGTTCCAAATGCGGGCAGGAGGTGGTGAGGACAAACCGTGGTCACGGCTAAGTCGCGTAGGATCACGAGTCCCGTCCCCGAAGGCGTGACATCGAGCGAACCTTCGCGAAGTACGGCCGCGGGATCGATGGATTGGCCTTCCAAGAGGTCATCCGCCCACGCATCAGCGACACGTTCGCCTGTGCCTTCGAGTTCACCCGTGGGCTCATGTCCGAGCGCTCGGAGGAAGTCTTCAATGGCTCGTGCCGCTGCGATTCGATCGATCACGCGGATCTCTTAAGTGGGTTGCACGTGTGCCGCAATTTCTTCGCGGCGTTCGGGAGGAAAAACAGGTCCGTCAAACCTTGCCGTCTAACCGTGAAGACTAAGCTTGTTCGGCTTCGGCCTTTTTCTCGGGCGCTTGGTCCGAAGCCGAGTGTGTGTGGCGGTGAGTGCATTGTCCAATCGACCAGAGCACTCGCACGCTTCGAGGAAGCGACGGATGCTGGGTCATGACGGAACATTGAGCGCAGGTATCAGGCGTCGAGATCTCGTTCTTGCAAGCCAAACAGCCCGCAACGATGCGGCTCGTTTCTTCGAGGTCGTCGCGCAAGCGATTGAGAACCGTGAGCTTCTCTTTCAGTTCGGTAATACGCACGCCAAGCACTTTGACGGCACTCTCCGCGGCGGCAGATCCCGACGCAGCCGCGCGCTTGACGTCGAGGATGGCTTTGATGTCATCGAGAGACAAACCGGCCATGCGCAGATCGGTTACGAGCATCAAGCGATCAAGTTCCGCTCGCTCGAAAAGCCGATGACCACCATCGGTTCGACGTGCTGGACGCAAGATGCCTTCTTCTTCGTAAAACCGAACCGTGCGCAGCGTACTGTTCGACAAACGAGCCATTTCGCCCGTCGTAAGCAGAACAGTTTCACGAGTACGGTCGGGTTCGGCTTGGGGACCCGCTTCCGCACGTGCATCAGAAGGAGCCGTCGTCGGAGCTTCTACGTTTGGTTGATCCACAAGCCAAGGTTACACCAAAAAGTTACGTAACCTGCAACATTGTTCATCGACCTGTCAGGGCGGCACAGTATCCGAAAACAGGAGGACCAGCCACGCATGAACGATTGTTCTCAGTGCTCAAACAACGTCGCGTTTTCCACGGTGAATTCGCGGCTTCGCACACGGCACGTCGCTTGCCAACAACCGCGCATGCTTCGACGTTCCTTGTGGCTCTCCTCCGTCGCTCTCGCTCTGACTTCGCTGACATCGCTCTCCGCTGCGCAAGCTGCGCCCGTGATTCTTCCAAGCAGTTCCGCGACACCGCTCGAACAGCGAATTGCAGTTGCGGTGAGTCCTTCACGAACGACTGTCTGGACAAACTTGCGGCTCGATTCGGCAGCAAATTCCGTCGGATTGCTCGTTCCTGTGCCTTCAGGAGCAGCCCTCGATCACAGCTCGGATGCGTGGCTCGAAGCTCTCGATGATGCCACTGCCCCACGCCTCTTGCCTCCGACCGGGGCGGCCTATGTTTGTCCGGGAACTTCACCCGATCCGATGGCGGATCCGTTTCATGTCACGACATTTCCGTCACCGCTGGCGGGACTGGCGCCCACACAATCTACGATTTTGCCTGACGCATCTGCGGTGTCGACGTGGGCAACGGCCAACGGTTTCACCATCGCTCCCGCAACGCTGACGGCTCTCCAAAATATGTCCGGCATGCGGTTCTTCGTGGAACGTTTCGAGCCCAAAACCGCTCCATTTTTTACGTCTACGTTGCGCGTCGTTCTGCCCAGTTCGACACCGACTTTGCCCTTGGCCCTGACCCGCGCCGGTAGTTCCGATTTGCACATCACGGCGTGGTTTGTCGGAGCAGGTCGAGCCAACTTGACGGGGAGTTCATCCGTGAAACTGCCCGTGAATGACTTGCAGTGGATCGCCAAGACCCAGACGTCGAACTACATCGAGCTTCGCGACACCGCGCTGCTCACAGCGGGCCCTTCGGCCAGCGTCACCGAAGCGTCGAGCCATGATGCACTCGTCAAGAACGTGGCCATCGCCGAAGGCAAAGGCGCGATAACGGGCGTCGTTACGGGCTATTTTCAACGTGCCGCGGATTATCTCGACGGCAACATGGATGCGAATCCGTGCATCGTTGGTGCCGCCGTCGTGCTCGATGGCTCATCACGCGTCGCTCTCACGTGTCCCCGCGCGAATTTAGGTGTGGTCGATGGAGGTCCCGCATGTGTCGAATCTCCAGCAGGGTCCGAGGTTGATCCGGCCAAACTTCGTTGTGGTGGACGAGCCGACGACTTGGCTGTGGCTCTTTCTGATCTCCAGCCTTCGAGCGCGTGGCTTACGCGCATGACGATGATCATCCCCAAGGATGCGTTGGGACAAACATGGCCCGTCACGTTCACGGCGGTTGCCCCGACGCTCGATCCCACAGAAACCGCGGCCGGGATCAGCTTTACCGGATGTGACGGCATGAGTTCGTCCGGAAGCACGAGTAGCAGTTCGTCTGGGAACGGAGCCTCGAGCGGATCCGGCGGACCTTGGACGACGTCGAGCGGTGGCACTGGAGCGGCTCCACCCGTTACGCCCGAGCCCGACTACGATTCGGACATGTCTTGCGGATGTGGTCCGGCGGCAGCTCCGATCATCACGGGTTACGGCGGCAGCGCTGGCTACGGAGGTGAAGGCGGCTTCGCAGGGGATGGAGGCGCTGGTGGTGACGTCGTGTACGAAGACACATCGTCGGATGATTGCAGCGGTGACACGACGGAATCGACGGATCCATACGCGGACACTTCATCTTCGGACGATTGTGGCGGAGACACGACGGAATCAACGGATCCGTATGCGGATAGTTCATCCTCGGACGATTGTGGTGGCGACACCACGGAATCGACAGATTCGTCTTCGGATAGTTCATCTTCGGACGATTGTGGTGGTGACACGACGGAATCGACGGCTCCTTCCACGGATCCTTGGTCCGACACGACGTCCACGACCGACACATCGAGCAGCAGCGATTCGGATTCTGGCTGTGGTAGCGACACGGGCAGCGGTGGAAGCGCTGGGAGTTCGCTGGAACCTCCTCCGCCCGACAGCGCGGCGCAAGCGCGGGTAATGACAAACCCCGGCGATGGGACTCACTGCTCGTTTGCGCGTCCTTCACGGGCCAAACCGTCCAAGCGTGGTCCCAAAGCGTCTGTCTTGACGTTGGGACTGTTGGCGATTTTGGCGCCTTTGCGTCGAATCACGCGTCCCCGCAAACGAACTCGACCGCAGGACAAACCAACTCAGAACCAGGCGTAGCCATCGTGTCCGCGGGTCAACCGTCTTCTCTTTCCCTTTGAATGAGCGGCAGATTGCGAGCGACCCCATCCCCTGGGCATGAAATGCGCGTGCCCCCACGCGAAGCCGTGTTGCCGTCCGAACCGTCATGGTAGGATTTGGAACATGATGGGTGTGTTCCTCTTCTGCCGCGTCGACGTGCGCCGTTTTGGTGCGTCGAACATGCATGGCGGGGGAGATCCGCGCGCTGATCATTCACTGCAAAAAGGACCAACTACGCACGAGCCCCGACGCGACCTTCGACCTCGACGCACGCTTCGCCCGACGAATCTCATGCGGAAACGACTCGCGTGGACTCACTTTTCGACCAGGTAGTTCAGCGAAGCGGCCTCTCGCCGGTGTTCGCAAAAGGCACGATCCAGCGTGCATTTGCTCGTATCGGCCTGGACCATACGAAGCTCAAGCCTCAGGACATCGAAAAGGCGATTCCCGCGCTTCAAGCGGCGCTGGCGGTTTTTCTTCCACCCAACGAGTTGCAAAAACGCCTTCAAGACATCGCGCGTTTGGGTCGATGATCTCGACTTGAGTTCCTTGTGACAAACGAACGTCCGTCTTCGCGTGTGGCCCCGCGTCTTGGAGCCGTCGTTCTGTGCGGTGGGCAGAGCCGACGCATGGGTCAGTCAAAAGCGTGGTTGTCCTTCGGTTCCGAACCGCTTCTGGTGCGTGTCGTTCGGCGCTTGTCGACCATCGCAGCCCCGATCGTTGTCGTACGTGCTCGTGGACAAACCTTGCCCGAACTGCCCAATCACGTATTCGTCGTGGACGATGCAGCCCCAGATCGCGGGCCTTTGCAAGGTTTGGCCGCAGGTTTATCCGTCCTGCAAACCCTGGCCGACGCCGCGTTTGTCTCGTCCACAGATGCGCCATTTGTTGAGCCGCTGGTCATCGAGCATCTCGTCGCGCTACGTGGCAACGCCTATGATCTCGCAGTTCCTCGAGCTCTCGGGCGACAACATCCACTCGCCGCGGTGTATGCCGTCAGTGTTTTGCCCACCATCGAGGACATGCTGAAGCAGGATCAACTGCGCATGATGGACCTCGTGCAGCGATTGCACACGCGAGTCGTTGAAGAAGACGAGTTGCGGCGGATCGATCCGACGCTGCGTTTCTTGATGAACGTCAACACGCCGGAGGACTACGCCGCTGCCCTCGCTGTAGACGTTGCCCGCTGAAGCGCCGAGCTTTTCGTCGAGTCGTCGATACTTGCACGATCCGGCCTTGAGCTTGGGGCAGGTCTTGGCCAACCTACGCGCGATGTCGACAGAGTCCGAACACGCATCGTCCGCAACTGAGCCGCCGACGAACGAACCCGCGGGCGAGCAAGGCTTGGATCAACAGGAAGGCGATGTCGAAGGACCTCTGCGTTGGCGCAAGAACCTACTGCTGTTTGTCTTGACGATCTTGTCGACGCTCGTGACGTACGCCCTCACGAGCGGGATCGTGCCTGCGGAAGCGAGTTTGTCCGAGCAGATACGGGCGGGCCTCGGCGCATGGACGTACACCGTGCCGCTCATGGCGATCTTGTTGACGCATGAGTTTGGGCACTACTTCGCGGCTCGATTGCACCGAGTGCCGGCGTCGTTGCCATTTTTTATTCCGCTTCCGCTCCTCAGTCCGTTCGGAACGATGGGCGCGGTGATTGGCATGAGCGGGCGCATCAAGAGTCGCAATGCGTTGCTCGATATTGGTGCCGCAGGGCCGTTGGCGGGTCTCATCGTTGCGATTCCCGTGGTGCTTTACGGGTTGAGGCATTCGCCTGTGCAGCCGATTCCCGAAGACGGAGCGCAAGAAGGCCAGTCGCTTTTGTACTGGCTGCTCAAGTACATCGCGCTGGGCAAAATTCCCGAGGGACACGACGTTTTTCTGAATGGTCCAGCATTCGCCGGATGGGTTGGTCTTTTCGTAACGATGCTCAATCTCGTTCCGATCGGGCAGCTCGATGGTGGGCACATTGCCTATGCGCTGTTTGGTGAAAAGCAGAATCGGTACGCGCGGTATGTGCACTTTTCGATGCTCGGGATGTTCGTTCTGAACCTTGTCCGCTTCTTGCCGCCGGCCCTGCAAGGCAAAGACAGCCTCGCGGATGCCATTGGAAACTCCATGGCGTGGCTCGTGTGGTTTGTCTTGGTGTACTTCTTGGGACGTTTGTCTGGGCAGAATCACCCGCCGACGGAGCCGGGTGAGTTATCGCCTGGACGTCGGGCGATTGCGGTCGTGTCGTTGATCGTGTTCGTGCTGCTTTTCATGCCGACGCCGTGGTCGAAGTACTGACGAGGGACGTTGTGGCAAAGTGCCTGGCACCTTTGAACACGCAGAATTCGTGTCTCGTTCGATTCGTGTGCTAGGAAGGCCGCCGTTGGAGGACGAGATGGGACTTTCGGAAGCGCTCGCGGACAAGGACAAGAAGAGCAAGATCGTCGCGGATTGCGCGGTTTTGATCGATCAAGAGGTCGACGCGAAGGGTGGTTTGTCGTCGATTCCGTTGAAAGCGGGCTACAAGGCGGTCAAGGGCATCAAGCCCGGGTTTATCTCGCACGTCCTCGAGTCGCTTTTGCCCGAGTTCGCCACGAAGGTGGATCCGATTTGGGCCGAAGGCGTGAAAGAGGGCAAACCTGCCGATTACTTCCAGAAAAACCGCAGTCGTGTGGCGGATGCGCTTCTTTCGGTCACGGACGAAAAGGCCAAACGGGCCAAGAGCGCGCTGGTGCAGTCGACGTACAATTCGTTGCGTGGGACGGCGAAAAAGCACGTTGAAGACGCCGTTCCGCGTTTGTCGAAGCTGCTCGAAAAATACGCCTGACGCAGGCGACTACGCGGCTTCTGGCTTCTTGTAATCAGGTCCGCGGGGCATATCGGGCTCGACGAAACACCAACGCACTTCGGGGCAGCGCTTGCGCAAATCCGCCTCGAACTCATTGATTGCAACACAAACTTCTTCGATCGTGGCCTTCTCGATGAAGCTCACTTTGATCGCAACGAGCGCTTCATTGGGGCCTTGTTGCACCGTAATGAGGTGCAGGAGTTTTTCGATTTTCGGATGTGCTTCGACGGCTTCTTTGGCCGCTTTTTCCACATCTGCATCGGCGGCTTCGCCAATCAGCAGCGATTGAACTTCCGCAGCCAAGAACACGGCGACCGCGACGAGCACGAGGCCGATTCCGATACTGCCAATGGCATCCCATTTGGGATCGCCCGTGACGTACGCGATGCTGAGTGCGACGAGCGCGATGACCAGGCCCAGCGAGGCCGCCGCGTTTTCACCGAAAATAACGATGAGGTCGCTGTCTTTCGTGTCGCGTAGGTACTTGAAAAACGGGGTTTGTCCGCGACGACGATTCATCTCACGGATGTTCGAGATGGTAGCGCCGCCTTCGAGCAGCAAAGAAAAACCCAAAATTCCCAGCCCAAGGTGAACTTTTTCGACGGGTTCGGGATGGCTGAGTTTATGGATGCCTTCATAAATCGAGAAAACACCACCGCCTGAAAACAGAAGCAACGCGACGAGGAACGACCAGAAATAAAGGTCGCGGCCATAACCAAGCGGATGCGATGCGTCTGGCTTCTTTTGCGCTCGTTTTACGCCGAGCAGGAGCAGCAACTGATTGCCGCAATCCGCCGTGGAATGAAGCGTTTCCGCAAGCAATGCGCCCGAGCCCGTGATGAAGGCGACGACGCCTTTCCCTGCGGCAATGGCGAGGTTTGCGACGAGTGATTGAATGATGTGGGAAGTCGAATGCTCTTCGGACGACACCGGGGCCTTTTAACAGAAAAGGCCCCTCGTCCCAAGCACGCTGGAAGGCGAATCAGGGATCGCCAAAGGAACGTTGAAACAGCTCGTTGATGGCTTGCTTGCCGTCGTCGGTGAGGTTCTGCGTTCCAATGCCAGCAAACGACTCGCTGGAAATGATGGGTGCTGTGACCATCTCCCACGCTTTGCCGCTCCAGCGGAACCACGTGCGCTTGTTTTGATCGTAGACGTGGAGCGGTTTCTTCCAGAGACGCGCGAGCTCGGCGCCCCAGCCCGTACCACCGCGTACCGTGCCATCGTCCTGGATTTGACCAATGACGAAGACTTCGCGTGCCGCATTGATTTGATACCAAATCGTTTGGAGCACGTTGCGGACGAGCGGGATTTCGCTGAGCACGCGACCAAGACGCTTGGAGACGTACACGAGGCTGAAGTCGCCGCGGCGAAGGTCCGTTTCGGAGAGCATGACGACGCCGCGTTGACGTTCGCGGAGCGTATGTCCTTCAAAACTGTAGTTGTACTCGGCCAAACCCCAGCGTTCAGCACAGGCGCCGAACGTTGCTTCCGCGCCCTTGGCTCCACCTGAATGCAAGCGGAAACGCTTGGCATCGCGGCGACGTTCGGACGGAGGCAACACGTCTTGATCGATGACGCGCATCGTGTGGGCATCGAGGCGCAACGTGATCTCGCCCAAGTCTTTGCTGTCGTGATCCTTGAGCGAGCGGAGACGAATGACGTCTTTTTCCGGCTCGAGGTAGATGATCACGCCAAGTTTGTCGAAGAACTTCGAGATCGGTTCCGGCGCGGATCCTGGCGTGACTTGAGCGGCCTTGGTGACCGTCGAGAGCCAGATTTCGGCCGAGCAATCACGGGCAATTCCCGCGAGAGCGTCGATCATTTCGGTGCTCGCATGCGCGAAGTCAAACCCGTCGATGATGATGACATCGGGTGAGAAGTGCGCGACGTCCCGGGCAAACGCGACGGTTTCGAGCAGCTTCTTCATCGCCGATTCAGGCGCTTCGGCATGACCGAGCAACGAGAAGATCAAGCGATGACGTTCGATGTCGAGACGTACGGTTTCGGGTTCGGCGAGGCGTGTGTACGTCGCGAGATCGTGGAAGAGTTCGTCGTAGTACGCACGCACGTGATCGACGGGATGTTCCGTCGAGATGTGCAAAACGCGGCGGTCGCGAAGCAGATCGTCGAGAGCAATCTGCACGAGGAGTGCCTTCTTGCCGACGCCCGGGCGCGAAACGACGACGCCCACATTGCCGCGGCCAAGGCCACCGTGAATCGACTTTTCGAAGACCCGCATCGGGCTCCGCTCGTTGACTTCTTTGCGGTACATCGGGTCCTCCCTCACTTCGCTTTCTTCGCCAACTCTTCTTTGTGCTTCTTGATGAGTTCTTCCGAAATGGCACCGGGCGTTGGTGTGTACCGAGAGAACTCCATCGTAAACTCAGCTTTGCCCTGGGTGGCAGAACGAAGAACGGTCGAGAAGCCGAACATTTCAGCCAAGGGTACTTCTGCTTCCACACGGCAGAATCCGTCGGATTCCGTCGTGCCGATGATGATACCGCGACGCTGCATCAAGATGCCGACGACGCCGCCTTGGAATTCTGCCGGACCCTCGATCGCAACCTTCATGAGCGGTTCGAGGATCTGCGGATGGGCCTTCGGATACGCTTCGCGCCACGCACCACGTGCGGCTTCTTGGAAGGCGATGTCGGACGAGTCGACCGCGTGTGATGCACCGTCGTTGACGACGACGCGTACACCCGTCACGGCGGCGTGAATGACCATGCCCTTGGGCAGCATGGATGCAAAACCCTTCTCGCATGCCGAAATGAACTCGCGCGGAATCGATCCGCCCGTGACCTGATCGACGAACTCGAACGGCTGATCGCATGGCTCCAAGTAGCCCATGACCTTACCGTACTGACCCGAACCACCCGTCTGCTTCTTGTGCGTGTAGTTGAAGTCCATGCGACGTGTAATGGTTTCACGGTACGCAACACGCGGTGGGCTCGTGATGACCTCCGCCGCGTACTCGCGCTTCATGCGCTCGATGTAAACGTCGAGGTGCAGTTCGCCCATGCCGTGGATGATCGTCTCGCCCGTTTCGTGATCGCTGCTCACGCGGAACGTCGGATCTTCCTTGGTAAAACGCTTGAGCGCCTTGGACATGTTGACCTGCGCCTTGTTGTCCTTCGGCGTGACGGTCAAGGCGATGACCGGATCGGGCACGTGCATGCTCGTCATCGCGACGCTGAGTGTGCCGTCGGTGAACGTATCGCCCGAGTTGCAATCGACGCCGAACATCGCGCAGATATCACCAGCACTTGCGCTGTCGATGTCCTCCATCTCGTCCGAGTGCATGCGGACGAGACGTCCGACCTTGTGGCGTTTGCCCGTGCGGGTGTTCGTGATTTCACGACCTTTCGCAACGGTGCCTTGGTAGATGCGCAAGTACGAAAGTTGTCCGTAACGACCGTCTTCGAGCTTGAACGCGAGCATGACGAGAGGTTTGTCCGCGTCGCTGTCGAGCGTGACTTTCTCTTCATCCTTGTCGAGATCGACGGCTTGGTTCGTGACGTCGGTCGGGCACGGCAAGAATTTGGTCACGCCATCGAGAAGGATTTGCACGGCCTTGTTCTTGTAGGCGGAACCCATCATGACGGGCACGATCTGCAAGTTGACCGTGGCCGAACGGACAGCCTTGTTGATGAGGTCTTCGGTGACCTTTTCTTCGAGCATGGCTTCCGTGAGTTCGTCCGAGAACATGCTGAGCGTATCGAGCATTTCCTCGCGGCACTTGGTCGCTTCCGCTTCCATGTCGGCCGGGATGGCGCCTTCGATGATTTTCTCACCGTTTGGCCCTTCAAACCGGAAGGACTTCATCTTGATGAGGTCCACGACGCCTTCGAACTTGTCTTCGAGGCCAATCGGGAGCTGCAAGAGGCACGGGTTCAGGTTGAGTTTTTCCCGGAGCTGATCGCGGGCGCGGAGCGGGTTTGCACCAGCACGATCGCACTTGTTGACGAACGCGATACGCGGAACGCCGTAACGACGCATCTGACGGTCGACGGTGAGCGACTGGGACTGCACACCGGCAACGGCGCAAAGCACGAGGATGGCACCGTCGAGCACGCGCAAGCTGCGTTCGACTTCGATGGTGAAGTCGACGTGTCCGGGCGTGTCGATGATGTTGATGTGGTATTGGCCCCACGTGCAGTGCGTCGCGGCTGACTGGATGGTGATCCCGCGCTCGCGCTCGAGGTCCATCGAGTCCATCTTCGCGCCGACGCCGTCTTTGCCTTTTACGTCGTGGATGGCGTGGATTCTCTTCGTGTAGAACAGCACGCGCTCGGTCAACGTCGTCTTGCCCGAGTCGATGTGCGCGCTGATCCCTATGTTTCTGACTTTGGACAGATCGCTGATCACGAGATGGAACTCCTGCCGCTTCGACGTCGCCTAACGAGCGACTGCGGCCTGCTACAAAACGCCGCGCCCTATAGTCGCTATGGAGGACTCGTGCCACTAGAAAAGTGACGGGTGGGTCCGTTGACACCTTCGCGACACGCTTCTGGTGAGCTCGCCGCAGCGACGAAATGGCGAGAATTCAAGGCTAACGCTGTTGGATCCGGTTCAGACCCACCGTGTCGTCCCATTCGTCGCCGTACCCTTCGAAATGCACCCGGTAGCGCTCTTGACCGACGATGCCAACGATCACCGCCGGGTACATCGTCCCGTGCCACTCGACACGTACCCGGTCACCGATTTTGTAGACGTTTGTCTGGGCTGCTTGAAGCGCCTTCGCGCGAACTTTGGGCGGCGGCTCGGGATGCGGTGCAGTGCCGTCGTTAAATCCCTTGATGCGATCCCGCGGAACGACTTCGTCCCACACCGGGTCGTAACCTTCGTAGTGAACCTTGATCTTCGTCGGTCCGTTTGTCTCGAGAATCACGGCGGGATACGTGTTCTTCTCCCAATCGACCAAGACCTTGTCGCCGACTTCGTAACGGCGTTTGCATCCCGGCGCCGAAAAAGCCGTCGCGATCACCACGATCGAAACCAAGAACGAAGACTTAGCAGGGCGCATGATCAAACCGATCCGTAGATAGTTCGGAGTCGATGGTCTCGCAAGCAAACGACAACGCATCATGCGGAGTCGTTCGGCGTGTGTTGCGTTGTTTGTGAATTGGTATGTGCTCAAAGTAGATTGCGACCCACAAAAAGTGCGTCACGCCGAACCTTGGGGCATGTCGTGAGGGATGATGCACAGAGGATCCCGAGGCGATTCAATTGGGAGCCTAGGTCGTCGGAACGTGTGTACGATGGGAACTGATGGAGTGGGGGTACGTAGGAAAACACCGGGTTGGAATGGACGGGGATGTTTTCGTCTGCATCAACGATGGGGCGATATCGCTGAACGAAATGATGGCGATCAATGGGCAAATTGGTGATGCGTCCAGAGCAGGGCGCGTTCGGTTTGTCTTGTTGGACCTCACGCGTTCCGAAGCTCCTTCTCCCGAAGCCAGAAAATGGATGGCTGAAAATCCCTACGTTGGTGTCGAAGCGGTGGCGGGATATGGCGCCAGTCGCACCCTGCGCATTCTTTCGGACCTGATGCGCAAGGCGATGGTGCTGCTCGGGCGTAACCAGGATCGGGCGCAGTTTCGACTGTTTAACACCGAAGTCGAAGCGCGAGATTTTTTGGACTCATTGCGGGTGGCTTCGCATAAATCGTGAATTCGATCTTGACTTCATCGCCAAAAAAGAGCCAATTGCTCGAACCCGTCCACGACACTACCCATGCAGACTCTCGCCCCCGGCGCGATCGTTGATCGCAAATACAAAATTGAAAAAATCCTCGGCGAAGGAGGTATGGGCATCGTATGGCTCGGCCGAGACGTCGTGACCGACGTTCCGGTGGTGCTCAAGGCCATTCGTGCGGAATTCACGCATCTCAAAGACTTTCGCGAACGGATTTTGGCCGAAGGACGGGCGCTCGCGCGAATCGATCACCCCAACGTGGTGCGTCTCAATGCTGTCATTTCCGAAGAAAATGACGTTTGTCTCGTCATGCAGTTCATCGAGGGCGAATCGCTCGATGCGCGCATTGAACGAAACAGTGAGCAGAATACGTCATTTTCCATTTCGGAAGCATTGACGATTTTCCGGCAAATCGTGAGTGGTGTGGCCGCGGCGCATGCGGAAGGCATCATTCACCGCGACTTGAAACCAGCCAATGTGCTTCTTCGCGCCAAAGATGGCGTGGTCAAAGTGACCGATTTCGGTATCGCCAAAGATGAATCGGAAGCCCAAGCGGGCCAAGGAAAAACCGTTGGGGTCATTGGATCCGTCCGATACATGGCTCCCGAGCAATGCAAGGGGCAAAAGGATTTAGACAAACGTGTCGACATTTATGCTCTCGGCATTTTGTTATTCGAATTGCTCACGGGAAAGCTGCCCTTCGAGGGGGGAAGCAATTTCGAATTGATGAGCCAACACGTGCACGAACCATTGCCCTCGCTACGCGCTCGGCGTCCCGACGTTCCCGAGTGGCTCGAGAATCTGGTTCGCAAGTGCGCGGAAAAACAGCGCGATCATCGGTATTCGTCGTGCGAAGAATTGTTGGCCAATATCCCAGCCGATTTGCAATCTCGTCCGAACAGCACCGTGCCGGCAATGCCGGTGATGAATCCGTCACCATCGTCGACGGTACCGGGAATGCCCGCAGTGACCGGCGCATCCATGATGACTGGCGTGCCGGCAATGACCGGAATGCCGGCAATGATGGATGGGCCCCGTATGTCCATGCCGAGTTACGGGACGGCGCCAGCTTCCGCCGTGACCGCATCGAATGCGAATGCAAATCCACCAAGCCGTGTGCCGATGGTGATCGGTACCGTTGTCATTTCTGTGGCTATGGGTCTCGGCCTTTCCTACAGCCTCGGGTGGTTTGGCAAGACCGATTCTCGTTCGAACAATCACGCAAAATCCGCAACGTCGTCCGTTGAATCAGGTGCCGATTCCGATCGTCCCGAGCAACCTGTCGTCAAAGCTAAAAATCCCCTCGATGCTTTGCAAGGCGCGTGGAAAAGCTCGTCTGGTCGTGAATACGATGCCGTTCTCGTGGGTGATGTCCTCGAAATGCGCATTCATGACGAAAAACCGTTCCTCGTTCAAGGCTACGAGCGTAACGAAGCGCGGTTTATGTTGCGTGTTGCGCCAGGTAAAACCGATACGTTCTTGGTCGAAGATCGTTTGCGCCCGAATCCGCCTGCGGGCAAAGAATACGACCCCGCGCGTGCTCGTTTGACGTGCCTTGTGCCATTTACGGAAATCGAAGGCAAACCGCTCGAAGCGCGATTCGAAGGTGGCCAGCTTCGAGTATCCATGGTGATCATCAAGCCTGAAACCTCGC
>JBGAOI010000649.1:0-4614 GCA_044221885.1 Polyangium sp. (in: bacteria) | reverse complement strand
TGTCTTTGTTGAGCATTTTCATGCGTTGACGCGGCACCGCATTGGTGGACGGGCCAAAGCAATGGTGGTGACGGGTTCGCGACTGGAGGCGGTTCGTTACAAGCAGAGTTTTGATAGATATATTCGCGACAAGGGGTATCCCATCAAGTCGCTCGTGGCCTTTTCGGGAAAAGTCCAGGATGATCAACTGCCGGATACGTTTTACACGGAAGAAGGCATGAATGCCGGCGTTCGAGAAAAAGAATTACCCGAACGATTTGCGACGCCCGATTACCAAGTGCTGCTCGTTGCTGAGAAATATCAGACGGGATTCGATCAACCGCTTTTGCATACGATGTACATCGACAAGCGGCTGGCCGGAATTCAAGCAGTACAGACATTGTCGCGACTCAATCGGATTCACCCGCTCAAGGAAGACACGTTCGTATTGGATTTTGCGAATGATCGGGAAGAAATTCGCGACGCCTTCAAGACATATTATGAGGGGGCCGAAATGGGCGATGAAGTCGAACCCGCCCGGATGTATGCGATCAAGGGTGAGCTCGACGCGGCTGGTGTTTATCTCGAGGAGGAGGTGGTACGATTTTGCGAGGTTTACTTCAAGCCGAAGCAGCGCCAGAGTGCGCTCGACCATCAGGCCATGCATGTTGCATTGGATCCCGCCAAGTCTCGATTTGAAGTGCGAATGAAGGAGACTCCGGACGAGGCGGAATTGTGGCGGGGAAAAATGGTGGCATTTCAAAATTTGTACGGATTTTTGAGTCAAGTCATTCCGTATCAAGATTCGGATCTCGAGCGACTCTATGTGTTTCTGCGTCACTTGGCGGCAAAGTTGCCGCGACGTGCACGTGGTGCCGAGTATCAATTCAATGACGACGTCAAACTCGAATATTATCGTCTTCAAAAAATCAGTGAAGGTTCGATCTCGCTCACGACGGGGGAAGCCAAAGCGCTCGATGGACCGAGTGAAGTCGGGAGCGGGATGTTGCGGGAACAACCCGTGAAGTTATCGCAACTCATCGATTTAGTGAATGATCGATTTGGAACGGATTTTAATCAAGCGGATCAATTGTTTTTCGATCAAATCGTGGAAACGGCGGTGACGGATCCCAGCCTCCGTCATGCCGCGACGGTCAACCCGGCAGAAAAATTTGCATTGCTCTTCAAGAATGTCCTCGAGCGGTTATTCATGGAACGCATCGAACAGAACGAGGAGATGTTTGTCAAATTCATGAACCATGATGATTTCCAGCGGTTTGTGACGATGCAGATGGCGGAAATGGCGTATCGGCGGATTCGGTCGGAGCTGGGGGAATCGAATGGTCCCCTATCGGGCAAGGAATTGCATGTCGTGGAAGGCCGTCGAGAAACGCGCTTCAAGACGTGCGTGCCGTTGATCCCGCTCAAGGTTGCGGCGGGCGAGTTTGGCGAAGCACAACATGTTGATGAAGATGCGGCACAGTGGGTCGAAGTTGATCCCAAGCATCGTGTGCGTCCGGGAATGTTTGTGGCTCAGGTGATGGGACAATCGATGGAGCCGCTGATTCCGGACGGTGCTTATGCGTTATTTGCTTCGCCTGTAACGGGAACGAGGCAAGGAAAAACCGTACTCGTACAGCTACGTGACGCCCGAGATCCGGAAACCGGACATCGTTATACACTGAAACGCTATCAGAGCGAAAAGGTACGATCTGGTGATTCGTGGCGCCATTCGCGCATCATCCTGAGTCCTTCGAATCCAACGTTTGCGCCTATTGTGTTGGAGGGCGTGGAAGAGGATGTTGTATATGTTTTGGGTGAGTTCGTCGCAGTCGTCGGATGAACAAGCCACAATCAAGAAATGGCCTTGAACAACGCTCGATGCGTGTCCTCTTGAACGATGGACTTCATGGCTGCTTCGGTTTCCGCAAACATTTCGGTCATTGCCAGATCGTTCGCAGGCGAAAGCAATCGATCGGCCATCCGAAAAAGAATCTCGTTTTCTTTTTGGATGTGCCCTTGAAGCAACGATACATATTCCATTGCGGCGTCGGTATCGAGTTCCGGCAGGCTATCGCGCATTTGCTTCAACAATCGTCGCCCCAAATCATGTTCGTGCAGCATCACGGCCACCGGACCATGCGGGGGCAAACCTGCCGCTTCAAGCGCCGGGAATAACGCCTTTTCCTCCTTGTGGTGATGGTATTCGTCCGCAAATTCACGAAAAAATGCCACCAGTTTTCCGACGTTTTCTTCAGAAACCTTTTCTCCAGCTCGACATTTTCGAGCCACCGCGGTCAATGCCTCGAGCCCTTCCAAGATGAGCTCGTGATCGCGCTTCAACCAATCCGTTGCTTTCATGGTTCGTCTCCACGTACGGGATTTTCTTCACCCGAATATCTTTTTTTCCAAACACAATCGCGGAACCGGGCGAAATCGCGCATTTCGCAAAAACGCCAAGAGATCCCATTGATCCCATTCAACTTCGGTCCGCAACGTTTCTACGTGCAACGCTCGAAGCTGCATTTCGAGTTGCCGTAAAAGCGCCGCGGCTACATGACGCCCTCGATAATCGGGATGCACGCCGATAGCATCGAGCACGGCGACCGTGTCCGTCATGCCAAACTCACCGAGGTTCAACGATACCGTCAAGAAACCCACCATCATGCCATCGAGTTCGGCAGCCAACGACATATGAATGCTGGATTCTTCCATCGTACGCCGAATGCGACGGCGAAAAAAGTCCTTTCGATTGCGTTGCGTCGACGCTTCATCGATACGTACGACGCCATCGAGATCGTCCATCGACAACGTGCGAATGACGATGTTGTCCAATTCTTCGACTTGGGGTTCCGTTTGATTACGCTCCATGTTGAACTCCCTCGGAAACGCCGGGCGATTGCCCCCGGTCCTTTCTTTGTTGATATCGGAATGCGCCCAGCAATGCAGCTCCAATGGCCCCGGCGTAAATGGCGTCAGGGTGCGTTTTGACGACGATTTTGCCCACGCCCGGCCGTTTGACTTTGGAATCCGCAGCGACGACCTCGTTCAACGTGCCCAAGAGGCCGATATCGTGCGCCAAACCTCCCGTCAAGGCGACAGTATCGCGGACACCAATCGCGCGCAAGAGCTGCGCCAATCGCCGCGCAATGCTGACGTGAATGCCTTTCAGAATGTCGCCAGTCGGCGTCCCTCGCGCGACCAAATTAATGACATCCGTTTCAGCCAATACGGAACAAATGCTGGACGTTTCTTCCGTGGCTTTGGATGCAAGAGACAAACTCCCGACGTCTTCGAGCGGTACGCCCAGATATCGCGCAATGCTTTCGAGAAATTGTCCCGTACCGCTGGCGCATTGACTGGTCATGCGATGTGTCAGCACTTTGCCCCGATCGTCGATGGCAATTGCCCGCGAATGCAAAGCTCCGAGATCCAGCACGGCCCGGGCTTCGGGCATCAAATAGATGGCGCCCCGCGCGTGCGTGGTCATGCCATAAAAATGTCCCGTCGCCAGTTCGAGCGATTCCGCATCGCCCGTCGTACACACATAATCGAGATCCGCCGGACGACATTGGGCCGACCCACATGCTTCTTCGAAACTCGCCGTAATCACGTCGTGAATGTTTCGCCGACGAATACGCTGGTGCACGAGCGCCTCCATCACGCCGTTTTCCCCAGCGACACTACGCGCAATCGCCACCTTGACGGAACTCGTTCCGACGTCGATTCCGGCCGTTCGATGTTTGCCATTTTCCATGACGAACCTTCCTTTCTCAAGCCGCAGGCAAAAGCCGTGCGCGCCCAGCCTGCAAATCATCGAGGGCAAACAATGCCGCGCCAAGCGCACCCATGAAAATGGAATCTGGATGCGTGTGAATCACGATATCGTTTCCGTAATGCTCCGTGACGAGCTCGCCAAGGATTTTCGTGGCCATGGGGTTTTTGCAAACGCCACCGGTAAACGTGAATTCGTTGCGAATTCCGCCAGAACGCGCCACGAGCGACATCGCGCGCGTCAGAATCGACCGGTGCAACGCCGCGAGAATGTCCTCACGACGTTGACCAAGCGATAAACGTTCCCGAAGTTCCGCGCCGGCAAACACCGTACACGTCGAATTGATTTTGACGACTTTCGTCGATTGCAACGCCAGCGGTCCCAGTTCGTGCAGACCAATGTTGAGTTCGTCCGCGATGTATCCCAAATACCGTCCACACCCTGCGGCACAACGATCGTTCATTTGGAAGGACGTGACGACGCCAGTTTCGTCCACCTGGAGCGCTTTCGTATCCTGTCCGCCAATGTCCAGCACCGAACGTGTACCCGGAAAAACGCGATGCGCACCTCGACCGTGGCACAAGATTTCACTCCGCACGGCTTCCTTGGGAAATGGCAAGGTTTGTCGACCATAACCAGTTCCCACATAGGAACTTTCTTCGATGGGCAAGTTCGCAATGCGATCGACGAGATTCTTGACTTTTTCTCGTGCGCCAGTATCGCTCGCCGTGGCCGTGAATTCGGGCAAGGCGCGCTCCAAAGCGCGGGAGAGGAGCGCGGCGAAAGCAACATTCATGAGCCACGTTTCGACGTCGAAAATGGCGCGATCGAAAAGGGCCACGATACGCTCGAAACCCACC
>JBGAOI010000648.1:0-4615 GCA_044221885.1 Polyangium sp. (in: bacteria) | reverse complement strand
TGGGTGGCCACACGCAGCGCAGCGACGCCTTGTCCTGGTGAGAGATCCGCGAACGCATTGACTGCACTGACCGCAAGTTCGAGCTCACGCGCGGCGTCATTGGCTTCGCCAGAGAGCGCCCAATGACCACAGGAAAACACTCGTCCAGGAGCTGCGAGCTTCGCGGCTTCGAGAATCTTTCGCCCTTTTTCAACAGCCTCAGCCGTTTCACCGGGCACAACCATCAACGCGGTATCTTCGATCACGCCCACCGCAAAACTTGGAAAAGCGCGATGCGCTGACACAGCCGCAATCGCTGCGGGTCCGTACTCCGTGTCTTTCACGGGACCGGCAGCGTCGGCTCGAACCAACACCAGCGAACCAGAACGCTTTCGTTGCAAGAACGAAGCGAGCTCTTGCTCGAGCCCCGCGCGGGCCAAGAGCCCCGTCGCAGCATCCACTGCGCCGGCAGGAACGGTTGGCGTGACGTACCGTCGATCAACCATCGTCGCACGCATGCCACCTACCTGGACAAACGCACCGTGAACAAGCGGTGCTTCCTCACCACGATTGAGCGACCGTGCGCCGACTTGAACCGGCACACTGCACTCGGTTCGTCGTAACAACCACCAGCGAACGCCATCGTGCCGAAGCGTTGCCGCAAGCCGCGAAGCAACGTCTGGATAGACCAACTCATTACGTTCGTCGCCCACACGATCCACACGACCGAGACGAAGAACCCCGACAGGTTCGAGACGCAATTCGAACAGGTTTCCATCACGCGTCTCGACACGCAGTCGATCCGGCGCGCTGACTTCTCCACGCCACAACGACAAAGCGGGAGACGCACTCAACCACATCGTCGCGCCCCCCATCGTGTGCGTGCGAAGTTCGGATGGAGCTGGCGCTTGTTGAGGCTGAGGACTCGCGTCGCCAAAGTCTTGCGACGGAGGAATGCTCTTGGGATTGCTGAGATCCACAGGCGTATTTTGCGCGGGTGAAGGTCGAACCGTTGGAACGTTCACGGGCGTAACATCTGGCCGCAAAAGCGGAGAAACTTGTGATCTTTCGAGGTCTGGCGCAGCTTCGAGCAGCGCATTGAGGAACTCGTCCGCTGACTGATAACGCTGCGCGCGATCACGAGCCATCGCTCGACCAACGACCTGAGCCAAGGCGGGCGAAAGATCTGGAACCAAGCTGGTAATGGCCGGTGGATCGCGATGACAAATCGCGATGACGAGCCTCGCGAAACTCGTTTCAGAAAACGGCGGAGCGCCGGCCAGTGACTCGTAGAGAATCGTGCCGACGGACCAGAGGTCGGTGCGATGGTCGATGTCGTCGAGCGCTTCGATCTGCTCAGGTGACATGTAGAACGGAGTTCCTACGGGTGTACCTGCGCGGGTCAACGCGTCTTGCGGAGACGTCGAGAGCAAGTTGTTTGCCTTGTCGCCGTCGGGGCTAAGAAGCTTGGACAAACCAAAATCAACGATTTTGGCGTGGGTTTTTCCATCTTCACCATCGATGAGGAAGATGTTGTGCGGTTTCAGATCGCGGTGAATGACGCCGGCAGCATGAGCGCGTTTGAGTCCTCGCAACGTTTGTGCGGCGATGGTCGCAGCGTTTTGCACGCCCAACCTGCCAAGTCGTCGGATGCGTGAGGCGAGGTCTTCACCTTGAAGAAACTCCATGACGAGAAACGGTTCGCCCGTTTCTGTTTCTCCGGTGTCGAAGATTTGAACGATGTGTGCGCTCTCGATGGCGGAAACGAGACGTGCTTCGCGATGGAAGCGAGCACGTACGGCAGCGTCGGCTCCGGCCGGAGCGCGCAAGAATTTGAGCGCGACACGTTTACCTATCGCAACGTTTTGCGCCTCGTAAACGCTGCCCATGCCACCTCGTCCCACGAGGCGCACGACGCGATATTTTCCGGCTGCCAGCGCGCCGATCAAAGGGTCCGACCCGAAGCTTTCCGCGCCCGTCACAAATGGAACCGTTCCTGGGCAGCGTCATGCCGCCGGCTTGCATAGGGCCACCGTCGTCGCGGGAGGTCAATGCTCATTCGGAATCCAGCGCGGTGCGCCAGGAATTCGGGCATGAGGCAAAGAAGTGTGAAGCTTTCTTCCCGGGCTCCGTCGAACCGCAGCTTTTCGACCCCGGGATCGAGCCCCTAGATCCAGCCTGAGCGCGGTCCCCGAAATTGGAAGGCAAAGAGAAACTTCGGCGTTCGCTGTGATGTCGAACCGACAGCCGCGCGGGCTTGCCGCAAGAGGGCGGGGGTCCGCTATTCTCTTTCGCGTAGATGCGAAGAACCGACAAGGTTTGTCGCCATGCAGTCCAGGAGTTTTATGGGTGCGCCGAACAACGAAGCCTTTTTTTCGATTCCCCTTCCTGGAGGCCGGGTTGCCCGCGTGCCTCTGGAGACACTGGAACGACACGTCGATCCGAATGCCCGCGTAGCGCACGGCGCTGAAGCGGATGAAGACGTGACTGCACACTCGATGTCTGTCGATCCGACAACGGGAGCGAGCGTGTGGCACACGGATTGGGAGCTGGGCCAATGCGACTACGTGGACGAAAGTGGTTTTCCCCAGTCGTCCTACCGTTGGCATCGTCACCCGCTCGGCACCGAATACACCGAAGTTTACGAAGGGCGATAGCTGTGACACGTACCCCCAATTCGATGAGACAAACCTTTGGGTCACATACGACACGCACGTGCGTCATGACGTTCGTCGTGCTTGGCATTGCGACCACATCGAGTTGCATCGAAGCAGGATACCCACTGGCGACGAGCGGCACGGTCGACATTCGTTTGGATGTAAACCATTCGCTCTTCGCTGCCGACTCGCTCGACGCCAACGGCAAACCTGTGTTGCCTCGGCAAAAGCCGTATGAAACGGGCGTTTCGCTTTCGATGACGGAAAGCAACGCACCTGCGTATGGCGGGTACGTGACGGTGCGCGTCGAACCTCGACAAGCACTGACGTTGCACAGTGATCCACAAGAAAGCGGAACACCGACGTGCGGTGAACGCGACGGCGGATTCCGCTGCACGGCTCTCGCCGACGGCACGGCAAGGTTTTACCTGACCTCCGAGAGCGACTGGTCGGGCGCGGCAACGATCATCGTTACGTGGGCTGATCGTACAGAAGAGAAAACGGTCGAAGTGTTGCCTGCTGGCTTGCCGAGTACCGCGACAAACTTCGCCATGATCGTTTCGGGCTTGAACGAAAGCTTCAACGGCAAACGACTTCTGCCCACCTACCTCGCTCTTCAGTGTTCCGTTGGTCCTGTGCCCGATGATTTGGGCTCAAAGTGGCGACCTAATGGGATTCGCACACGCGAAGCACAAGTGCGCGCAACCGCGCCTCTAAGTGCGCCAGGCGTCGTCGAAAACGCTCCCGTGATCGTCGAGGCATTGAGCAGCGAAGCGTTGCTTTCAACGAAAAGCGATTGCGTGGATCGCAACACGCGGCTTCGCGTTCTGCTGGGATCAACAGGCGAAAGCGAGAAATTCTATCTGTGCTTCAGCGACATCGGCGGACCCGCAAGCTTCGCCGTCACGTCGGGCGAGAAGCTGATCGAGCCAGAAACAACGACGATCCAAGTCGATCCGGAACCGCGCCTCTTGCGCGTGCGGGCACTCCAAAGTGTGGTCGAACTCGATGTGCCTGGAGATCTTTTCGAGATCAGCGCCTTCGACGTCAATCGCGTTGGGATCCAAATGCCCGTCGACATCAAAGTCGATGACGATCAGGTGATCGCACTGAGCAAGTCGACGATCACGCTCAATGGCGAGCCAGATCCGGCAACGCCGATCAGTGGACTGCCAAAGTCTGAAGGAACGGTGAGGTTGAACGTCTCACCGCGACTCCTTGCGATGCCTCAATGCATGTCGGAGCCGGTGACCGTCGTCCAAGTTCCCTGACCGCCAACGTCGTTACGCAACAAGTTACGACTTACTTTCCGAGCCAAGACGCCGATGCTGCGAACCCTGCAAGAAATCAAGCTGTCCGAGACAAGCCACGAATGCGAACGGCCGAAGGTGACACGTCACGGACGATCACACCTCGCACGTTTCGCTGCACTCTTCGGTGTCGCCGCGCTCGTTGCTGCGACTCCACCTGCTTCTGCACAGGACGAAGAGGAATACGATCCCACGATGGAGGAACCCGATCCTCCGCCCATCACAACGAGGACAAACACTCCGTCCAACGGTGGACCGACGCCGGCGGACTTCAGCGGCACGCTGCAAATCGTGCGTGGACCTCCTGGTTCGAGCAGCTCGAAACCCAGCGGTGGTCCAGAGATTTTCCCCGAAGCAAGTCGTGTCTTCATGGCGGTTCGCGACACCGACCCGGTGCCGATCGAAACCGCACGTCGTGGCGGAACGTGGTTGTGTTCGTCAGGACAATGCATGACGAACTCCGGTGACCCTGGCGAAAGCCGCATCGGCAACGACATGTTGCGGTCGATCAAATTGCAAACGCCGACGCTGCCTCTGCCTCTGACCATCTGGGGTCGCCTCGATCAACAAGGCCGCCGTGCTCTCGACTTCGATCCCGTTCTGCTCGGACGTCGCGACTACCAACACGTCTGTGCGTACAAGCCAATCGATCCCGAAGACTTGAAGAGT
>JBGAOI010000647.1:0-4619 GCA_044221885.1 Polyangium sp. (in: bacteria) | reverse complement strand
GGCCGTCGATCCGCAACGAATCGGAGTGTACCTCATCGACGAACACACCGCCAAACCTGTTCCCATCGAAGACACGGGTTTCTCGATCAAAACCATCGATGACGTTGTCGACAAGCTCAATGCCGACGAACAGAGGCTTTACGCCCGACTCTTGGGTTGATGGTTTACCTCCATGGCCACACTGCTCGATGCCATTGAACAAGTCTTGCGTCCAGACCTCGTCCAACGCGGTCCGCTCGTGCTGGAAGAAACGAGCCCAAGGAGCGTCTGCAAACCAATCACGCTACACAAGGACGGTCAGAACTCAATGCAGGCGCTGCTGCTCCGGCCTGATCGTATCGCGTGCGAAGGTATGTCGATTCAAGATCGCCTCTTTCCGCTGTTTCATCACCAAACGCCAGGCATTACTGTCTTGTGCGATTACATCGTATTTTGCTGCGATCTCCAGCGCCCCGATTGCCTGTTCGTCCTGCATTGTGAACTAAAATCGAACAATCCAGGCGGATCCCGTAAACAGATCGAAAATGGTCGATTGCTTGCCGATTACGTCTTGGAAATGGCGAAATACCACCGTGGTCCGCTTATGACGCCAACCATTCAACGGCGTGGGATCATATTTCGTCCCGGCGTTGGCATCCCCAAAGGCAACTGGTTCAGGAAACGTTGTGAATACGCTGCCCCGTATTCCGACGGATTCGATGACTTGCACTTTACGCATTATCCTGATGGCAAAGCGTACCCTTTGAGCCACTTCTGCGATTGATTTGCCCGAGCAGGTCGTGACTGGTCCAAACCAAACGGCCGTCATCGGACACGTGACCTCTTCCCATAGACCTGATAACTTCGGGCCATAGGTCACCTGACCTCTTGCCATAAGTCGCGTGACCCATTCCCATAAAGCAGCCAATATCGACCTCGTGGTGCAAGGACTTCGAGCCATAGGCCAACCGACTTCGTCACATACCTCGCCTGAGCCATTCCCATAAAGCTGGCGATATCGACCTCATGGTGCAAGGACTTCGAGCCATAGGCCAACCGACTTCGTCGCATACCTCGTCTGACCCATTCCCATAAAGCCGGCGATATCGACGTCGTGGTGCAAGGACTTCGAGTTATGGGTGACATGACTTCGTTGGATAGCTACGGCAATATCGAGCCATAGGCCAACCGACTTCGTCCCCTAGCTCGCGTGACTTCGTCCTCTATGTCCCCAAACCTCTGCCTACCCGTCGAGTGACCCATTCCTATGCCTGCAGTAACCTCGTCGCATGGGGCTGGTGACCTCGGGCCATGACACAACGCCCCTATGTCCCCACATGCTCCTCCACTTCCCTACCACTTCAAATCCCCTGCAAACGAAAAATCGTCATCCAGTCTGAAAAAATTTTTCTCTTCTCCATGAACATTTGACCTCGACGGGCAACCAATACCCCGAGCGACGGAAATGCTTCCACCCGGCAACGCGATATGTGTTTGGCGGGGTGATCCATTGCCGCGCATTTGCCCAGATCGCCTTTCCATAAAGGAGGTTTTGTCATGGCACTCATCGAAGGACCCGCGTATACCGGCTCGATTACTGTGGATCTCGCGAATGTCAAAGACACGCTCGTGGATCTACCGCCCGGAGCCTTGCAAGGTGTTCGTCGTGAACAACCAGGCATGGCTGGAGTGCTCGCGGAATTGGCCCACGCATTGCCACATTACGGCAACGAAGCCGAAGTGCACGGGGCCTTTCATGCGCGCATCATGCAAGCCTCCATCGATATCCGGAAACTCGAAGAACACGAGGTTTTACTGAAAAAACTCCTCGAAGTGGTGCAAGAAAGCAAAGCGCAGTTGATGAACAATCGCGAATACGATATCAGCGCCGTCGCGGCAAAAGTCGTCGAAAGCGCTACGCGTCAGAAAAAGCCGGAACTGATGGCGCATTTCGAGAAAACCCTTCATTACCGGTCGCAAGCGGCCCTCAAGGCCCAGGCCACCCGGAAAAAGAATGCCCAAAACGAAGCGGCCCCTGCTTCGGTTCCGAATCCCACGGGCTGATCCCGCCACAGTGATCCTACCCTGACCCGTCGCAAACCGTCCTTGTCGGCGTAAGCAACGCCCCTCCTCGAGACGTCAGAAGCATTCCTCAATGCACAGCACAACGTTGGCTTGATTTGCAGCTCGATGGCAATCTACCAAGCTGGCTAGAAACGTCGCACCGCGCTCGCACAATCAATTTCACAACCCCCTGTACATCCGCCCCACAACCGTGATACAAGCAGGCGGTAAGTCGGATCATGCCGGAGATCCATCGGTTCACGGGCATGGTTACCCACCCAAAGCCATGAGCAAAAGATCGTATTGAGCAGCAATCGTCAGGGGTCGCAACACGTGTCTTGAATCGGGTATCCCAGCCCGCGAGTCATCGAGAGAAAGCCAAATGCAGCTTGTATCGCAATGTGCACTTTCCGTAAGCAAGCTTTTGTGGCGTCCGTCGCACGGTGGATATGCGTACACCGTCGTGTGCAAAGCGACGTTCGAGCTCGAACCGAATCTGTCGCCATTGGCCCACGAGCAAGAGCCTATTTACGAAACGAACGAATGGTCCGAAAATGGAAGCCTCGTTCGGGCAAGCGATCTGGCCCCCTCGAAAAAACGTAACGAAGTCTTGCTTGTCGGCAATGCGTATGCCCCCGGCGGTCGCCCTGTCACGTCGCTCGTCACCCGCCTCGTCGTCGGATCCATGGACAAGTCCATCCTCGTCATTGGGGATCGTTATGTCACCGCCGATGGTCGCGTGGGCGAAGCTGCCGCATTCGATCGCATGCCGCTCGTGTGGGACCGAGCGGTCGCCACAGCGGAAAATCCCATCGGAAAACAGTTTGGCTCGCTCAACCGCAGTACACCGGCGTCTTCGGAATGGTCGCTCGCGCCAAACCTGTATCCTGTCGCATTCGAATGGCCCCGTCCCGGAATGCCCATTGCCCCGATGGCGTATGCCCCCATTTCGCCTTTATGGCCAGGTCGTCACGTGTTATTGCAAAAATATGCCGCAGGCTGGGACCCTCATCGTTGGCACGAACGTCCCCTGCCCGCTGATTTCGACTTTGCCTACATGAATGCCGCGCCAGCCGATCAACAACGCCCAGCGCCATTTGCCGAGGACGCCATTTACCTCGAAAACCTGCATCCCGAATTGCCTCGTTTGTCCACACGTCTCGACGCCCTCACGCCCACGGCAACCGTCGATCAAGGCGCCGGACCAGCGCCCTTGGCCTTGCGTTGCGATACATTGCTCATCGACACGAATCGAGCCCTTGCCATGCTGGTTTGGCGAGGCCAATTGGTCGTCGATCATCCCGATCGTCCGGTTCGCGTTATCATTACGACGCCCAATGCCCGCGGTTTCTCCGCTCCCGATTCCGAGAAACCCGAGCAAGCGGAAGCGAAGACATTGATCCCGGGCGTGACTGGACCGCGGCAATCCGCCATTTTGCCCTTTCGACAAGCCCAGGCTGCCGCGGCTATGACCCAAGCCTCTCCCGGCATGCTCCGAGACAGACCCGAATTATTGGCGGATTCGGATGGAACCGCCACCATCATTCCCACAGCATCACCCGTACAAGCATCAGGATTGCCTTTCCTCGCGAATTCGGCCGAAACCAGGCCCACGCGAAATGACTCGCTCCCTTTTAAACCAGCAACTTCGACAGCTTCCTCGGGTTTGGCTGCGTGGAAACAACTTGGAGCCGACGCTGCAACGCCAGCTCCCCCACCCGTCTCGGAAATCACCCTCCCGCCAACCGTCAGCGGTACGCCATTTACAAATCCTGCGGTACCACCACCGATGCGTCCTGCATTGGGTTCGGCGCCCGAGTATTCACCACCTCCGCCCAATATAAGTGGAACGCCATTCACGCCTTCTGCTATGCCGCAGCCTCCGCCGATGCGTCCTTCATTAGGTTCGACGCCCGAGTATTCGCCACCTCCACCCATGCGTCCTTCATTAGGTTCGACGCCCGAGTATGCACCAGCTCCGCCCATGCGGCCGTCCTTGGGTTCGACGCCCGAATATGCGCCAGCTCCGCCTATGCGTCCTTCCTTGGGTTCGACGCCAGGATTGGGATCAGGCGTTGCTTTGGGATCTATGGGGGTATTGGCACCTGCGCCAGCACAAGCGACATCAACGGTCATGGCAGCGCCAAAGGTGCCCGAGACAAACAAGCCGACCGAAGAAGACTTGGAAAATCGCTTGCGTCTCGTGCAACGCGCCATTTGGAAAGGCGATCGTCCCATTGAGCAGATTCTCAGCGCACACGGTTTCACCGAACTCGAATGGCGCGCCGCCAAACGCGCTTCGGCCCGAAAGAGCGCCGTATGAACGAGCTTGCACGGACAAACGATTCGTCCGAATCGATGAGCCTCGACGAACGCTTGGTGCGGGAACGATTGACCCTCGTGCGCGAGCTTTTGCAGGCGCAACGTGCACGACGTGGAACACTGGGGCCGGATGCTCGAGCGTCATTACGTTTGGCCCTCGCGTCTTTCACGGAAAATGCGCAAACCGAAGGATGGACACGCGCTTTCGATTCAACGATTGCCATCGCGCGTAAAACCGCCGCCGACCCGACGTT
>JBGAOI010000646.1:0-4626 GCA_044221885.1 Polyangium sp. (in: bacteria) | reverse complement strand
GCGGCTACACCGCGCGCTTCGCCATCGGGACCTCCTGCACGCAAGATCCGTTGCGCGGGAGCTTCGGAGAGTGTCGTCCAATCGATCGACGGCCCGTGTGAAGACTCGGACCAACGTTTTTCCAGGATGGTCGCGACGTCCCCAATGGCTTCATCGTCGCCTTCGACGGGGGCAAACAGCGATGAACCGGCGAGAAGCGGGAGTTCCACGACCAACCCGGATCCACCGGTTTCCTTGGCCCGACCGTGCAGCGCTTCAAGCCACGACAAATCATCGGCTTCGAATCCGAGCATGCCCGAGACCACGATCTCGTGCGCGGACAAACCTTCGAGCAAGGTGTCACGGGGGCCTCGACGGAGGGCTCGTGACAAGACAAACCCGCCACCTCGCGCGTCGACCAGATGGCGAGCAGTGAGGATCGCATCGGAGCGACGCATGACTTCGCCGAGGAGAGCGGCTTCGGATCCTTCGGCCTGAAACAGATGATCAGGGCGGCATCCTGAGCGACGCAGGGTTCCGATGGCGGCATCGACGACGTTTGCAAACGCCACGCGTTCTGCGGGTTCCTCGGGCAGCGTCACGCCGGTGATGGGTTCTGCTTCGATGGCGGAGCGAACGACGAGCCGCGTCATCGCATTGGTGGCCCAGCCGAGGTCGGGCTCCATCATCGCAAGGGCGCCCTGAACGAACGCGCGCAAGGTCCTGGCACCACGCCGGGAACCTCCGGGCGCGGCGAGAGCGATTTCGACATGGCGATCGGTCGGAGCGAGAAACAGGGCGCGAGCTTTCTGGCAGTCACGGCTTGGCGCTGCAAGAGGTTTGCGCGGACAAAAGCGCGGTCTACTCCGCCGAACGGGCGCGGGTGGTACCGTGCAGGTCAACGGAATGGGTAAACGGGAGGGAATTGGGGAGGCGAAGAATAGGTTTTAGGGGGCGACCGAGTGTCCGGTAAAACGATGTGGTATTGATTTGTTGGTGGGGTTGGCGAACATCGTGGCGATGTCGAATCGATGACGCCGTCAAGTCACCGCACGCAGCGCACCTCGAATGCGGTTGATTTTGGAAATGGCGTCATGAGTCCATTCATCTGGACAACCCAGATAGATGCGACGTTGTACGAATACGGCGTAATCGACCAATAGTGTCCTGCGGGGCCACTGAATACAGTTTTATCGAGCCCCGTTTTTTCATCAATGATCGATTGCAGTTCTTTCGCGCTTGGCAATCGCCAACCCGTTCCCTTCATATTCAAGGTCGCGCAATAGGTGGAAGCGGCGTTCCAGTGCATCTGTCCCCCCGACGCGGCCAGCCAGGTGAGATGTGTTTCGTTGTCGAAGACGGTTCCATTCAATGGAGTCCATCGTCCCGGGGGCGCCGTGGCTTCGCCATGACGAACTGCGCAGAGACTCGTCGCGAGGACAACCGCAAAGGCGCTGAGATGAATTTTTGTGTTCATGTTGTTTTTCCTTATGCAACCATTTATCGAGAACATGTTGACGTTTCATCGGACGCAACGCACGCGGAGCTGGGAATCCAGCATATGGTCGAATTGCAGAACCTCTCCGGCGGAAAAACTGACGGCCCAGATGTACGCAATGTCCAGATAGGACTTCGTCCAAAAAGCCTCGGGGGGAGTATTGGGGAATGCCGCCGAATCGATGGCCGGCGCGGGATACAGCACGGAATGATCGGTAATCGACACGAGCTCCACACGGCTTGGCAAACGCCAGTCATCGAATCCACCATAAACCAGGTCTCGACAATAGATTTGCGCATCGCCCCAACGAAAATAGGAGAGCGAAATCGTTCGTTGCCACATTAGGCCCGTAACGTCATCAACGACGATATCTGCAGCCGCATTGACCGTGTAATGCGCGGGATTGGGCAAACCCGAGCTGGGATCGTTGGGCATACGCCAGCGTGACCAGATGTATCCATTGCTCAGCCCGGCGCAGGTACCGGCGCGACAAACGCCTTCATTGATGCATTCATTGTCGGGATCGGTTTCGCTGGCGATATTTTCGCAAACACCATCGACACCGCTGCCTTTTTTCGCGGCGGTGCAAGCTCGGCACGTTCCACCGCAAGCTTCATTGCAACAAACGCCATCGCTACAAAATCCAGATTGGCAATCACCATTGTTGAGACACGCAGTCCCGTCGGGAATGACCGAACATGTACCTTGGGCATTACACGTGCCTCCGGCGCATTCTGTGTCCGGATCCGTCGACGCTTGGACCAGACCGCATTGGCCGTCGCTCCCGCTGCCTTTTTTCGCGGCCGAGCACGCTTCGCATAGGCCGGAACAAGCGGCCGAGCAACACACACCGTCGACGCAAAAACCGGAAGCGCATTGCTTGTTTTTGCTGCATGCAATGCCCTCCATTGCCAACGAACACACGGCCAATAGATTGCAGTACCCCGTTCCGCATTCGCCATCGGGATTCATGCCCAAGGCGACGACAGCGCATTGCCCGTCGCTTCCGGCACCTTTTTTGGCCGCCGTACATGCTCGACAGGCGCCCGAACAAGCGCCATCACAACAAACCCCATCGACGCAGAATCCCGACGCGCAGTCGAGCGGATCCACGCATGCCGTTCCAAGGGGAAATGCGCAATGGCTGGCACCGCCGCATGACGCGTTCGTGCATTCGTCGTCCGGATCGGTATTGGCAAGAATCGGTCCGCACGTACCGGTGCTTCCTTGGCTTTTTTTCTGCACGGTACACGCTTCGCAGGTCCCCGAACACGCTTTGTCGCAACAAACGCCGTCGACGCAATGCCCCAGCCGACATTGCGCATCCGACGTGCAATCGGCTCCGTTGGGTTGGCAATCCAGTGGATTTGCGCACGCCGCGTATTGCGCAACGACCACGCCGTCTCGGTTCGTCAGGGCCGATCCCCAGCCGAAATCGCAATTCGCATTCGTGCTTGCGACGTACACTTCGCCCGTAGGCGCTCCACGCACTTTGTGTTCACCTACAGGCGCTTGCGTATCCCATACCAACGCTCCCGACGCGTCGAATTTGGCCAACAAAGCCGGACCGGACCGCACACCTTGACCGAAGTCCACCGTACCCAGGAAATTCGCTTCGATGACGAAATCGTCGACCCCCGTCGGTTCGAGCAAAACCGAATTCAAATCGAAATCCGCCAATCCGTAATGGTCGCTCCAGACAACAACCCCGTCTGAGTTAAATTTCGCCAAACCGACATCCTGTATGCCCTGAGCAACCATTGGACCATTGCCCAAATTCGCGGTGCCTGCGAAATTGAAGGCCAAATAGAGATTGCCCGATTCGTCGAAAGCCATGGAAGAAGTCGACGGCTTTCCGACCGCCAATGGCGCCGGAAAACTGTGAGACCAAAGCGGGTTTGCGTGACCGTCTTGTTTGCTCAGCGTCAATAGATTCGCCGCCCGGCTGATGTCATAAAATTCCCCGGACGGGCCCATGTATGCTCCAAACTGCACTCCTCCGTGAACGTTGAATTCCACCTGCCCGGTAGGGCTGAATTTGACACGGCGCGTACCGCGAACGTAAATGCCGTCGCCGAAATCCATTCCGGGAACAGTATTATTCGTGATCAAACTGCGAAGAATGACATGACCTCCATCGCCGCCTTGTATGGCGATATTCGTCAAGCCCCCATCATGTCGGGAGTATCCCGGAGCATATAAGTTCGTATTGTAATAAACTACCGAACCAGAAGTTACCTTTTGTGATGCGCTGACGAGGTCATATCGCAGTGGCGCGAAATATAACGTCGTAGATTCTTTGGATAGGATATCCAAGGTGAAATCTTGAATGAGTGTGGGGACACCGATGTCGCTGAAGGTAAAGTCCAACTCGGAATTGTAGCAACAGGCGCTCAGGACGAACCCGCCCAAAATCAAGTAACCCGACTTGGGCCCTCGGCCCACGATTCCTCCACCAACGCGTTTGGTGGACAAACCCCCGAGGCCCAAGAAGTCAGTGCCATACGGCTGATTAGCGGTCACTACGGTCATCCACGCCAAAGGATCGGGCGGAGTGACGTTGGAGCAAAAATTCGAAGTGCACACGCGACTCATGCATTCACTTCCGGTGGTGCACGCAGTTCCCGCAGGTTTGAGGTAAAGTTTGTCCACCGTAAACGATTCGGCGCTCGAAGACAAACTCATCGGATCGCCAAAATCGGAAACACCGGACAAACTTATTTCGTTCGACGCCTCCAACGAAGCCCGGGCCATTCGATCGACCATGCTCGATGTCTCGGATTCCCCGACGTCGCCCGAGCATCCAGTAAGGGCCCATGTGGCAAAACACGCCACGATGGATGGCAAAGCTCTTCGATATTTGATCCCGCTCATGAATCCCCGCTTTCGGATGTTTTTCCGAAAGCGTTCGTTGCGAAGCGAGCGCAAATATTCAACGCTCGTTCGCTTATTTTCGGAACTCCCGTACGAAACGTAGAAATAGGCGGGTAACGCGGTCAGGTCGGGCGGGGCGGGAAACGCAAAACGAAATGCGTCAGCTCAAACTCACAAGCAGCTCGCGGGAACGTTGGCTCCCTTGAGTGCCGAGCGAACTTGACCCAACAATGCACGGGCTTGGGGATTGCTGGCGAGCCCATTGCAGATTGCAG
>JBGAOI010000645.1:0-4634 GCA_044221885.1 Polyangium sp. (in: bacteria) | reverse complement strand
CTCACGTTTGGCATCCACGAGATGGCGCAATACGTCTTCCGCGGATCCATGCTCGAGCGCCCACAAGGCTTGGTTCGTCTTGATGATACAGCGCGTTTCCCCGTTGCTACATGGTTTGGCCCAAGCGTCCTCGTAAAACTTTGTCGGGTCTTTCCAATCCTCATCCTTACGTCCCGACATCGCTGCAAGCTGTTCAATCCATCCTTGGGCCAATTCGACCTCAGCCATTCGGCAAGCGTCGGGTTGGTTTGTCTCGGATTGCACACGTTCGTGCACTTCAGCCAAGAGATGACGTGCTTCCTTGACCCGGCCAATTCGGGCATAGAGTTCCGCCGCAACAGTCATCGTGTCTCGCTGCACTCTTGTATGTCCAAGGCGCGACGACCACCGCAATGCGCCCTCGTATTGAACAAGCGCATGCCGAATATCGCCCGTACGAGCATCGATGTTTCCCGCATAATAGGGCACGTGAAAGAGTGCGTCAGGAACGAGCGCGGCAATGGGCGTAAGTTCATCGAGCACGCGTTTGCCCGCGCTAAAGTCATTGCGACGCGTGACAAACATTGCCGAAAGGGCCGTAGCATCTTGTACTTCATCCAGGATTCTGCCCGCGCTGCGATCGAATTTCACTGCCTCCGTCAGGTCGCGGATTGCGTCATCGATATTATCCTCAGCGATTGAAAATCGCCCAACCGTGCCATAAGCACGCGCCTTGACTCCGTCGTCGCCATGGGTTTTCAATCCTTCGAGCAAGCGCCGAGCTTCATCACGTTGACCTTTTTTGAAAAGACCCCGTGCGTCTTCCAGTTCCTTGATTGGCTCTGGCGTCACGACTGGCAAGTAAAACGCGCCTCGGTCTTTACCCTGCTCCACTTCGATCGAAATCCCACCCTGTGGTGCAGTCACAGGAACGATAACGTCAAGGCCATCGTCCCTTTCGGTGGCGCCACTATCCAGTGGAAATGGTTTGTCGAACGCATACATGCGTATCGTTGCCCCAGGCTTCTTCTTTACCCATACACGCACGCTTGGGGGCGGCGCCGACGCATTCGGCGGCGCGGTCACGTGGCATTCGGGCACTGCTGCATCGCCCGCCTTTGCGCCAGACGGAATCACAAGAGCTTTGCATCCCGAATACGCAACGTCGAAAAGAGGTGTGGCGTCGACCTCTGGAGGTCCTTCGAGACGCACACGAACCCGTGACACTTGAAATGGTTTGGAAGAACGATTTACCTGCGCGAGCAGATCTTCGGGCGTGGTTGGAATGGTTCCTGGACGGCCAACGGCAATCCACAACTCGTAGGAACCTTCAGGCACATGTGGAAATAGCGATTCCCGATGACCTTCAATGACGATGCTCTTGGAAGCGTCGGGAATTTCTTGATGTAAATCCAATGGGATCACGGCGCCAAACCGGACAAGAAACGCCTGCATCGTGGCCGGACCCGATGCGGGTGCGCCAGCAGTTAGCGTGATTTGAAAGGGAGTTCCTCGTCCACTGTGCGCATTCGACGACTTTGCTCCTCGGAGAACATAGACCGGTCGGTTAGGATCTTGCGCCGCACTTCGGGTCACACTTTCTCCACCTTTGACCACCATTGAAAACGCGGCCAGTGGTTCTGGAGGTGTTTGGCGTCCGCGCCAAACAGCCGTGCCCACGGTGATCAACGCTGCGGCAGCAGCGAGCCATGGGAGGGTTTTACGAACACGCCGAATTGGCACCACACCACTGTTTTTCGTGCCAACCAGAGCTGAAGCCGCACGACCCGCTTGCTCTCGGGCCATTGCCAATTCCCACAAGTCTCGTGTCTCGGGCGATTCATTCGCCAATTGACGTAATGCTTCACGGTCCGCCGCTGCCAACGTTCCTTGCATCAACGCGTCCCAACGCGGATCTTCCAAAACCTCACGCCGCCGCACACTGGCTCGCAACGCCGCACGTACCTCTTCAGATTCGGATGCCAAACGAAATGCATCGCGTTCTTCGGCAGAAAGGTCGAGTTCATTTCTGTCCAAACGGTCATCGGACAGCGGCGGATGATGCTTGTCGGACGCGTGGCTCATGGCGTCCTCCGCGGGGTGTCCAGTTTCTCAGCAATACGAACACATACCTTGCGCATACGGCTGGCCCATTGCCACACGCTTTCGCTCGACATACCCGTCCGTTGGCAGATGGTCGGAACATCAAGATCGTCAATAAAATGCATCATAAAAAGCTCTTTCGCTTCGGGACTCAACTCCTTTTCAATGATTTTCAGGACTCGGCGCAGCAAGTCACTTGTGAGGAGTCTTCCCTCCGCGTCCGGCTGTTGGCTGCTCGGCTCGGGTATTTCCTCGATAGGCGTTGGCACTTCCGGTGAAATCATTCGCCTTCGACGCAGGTGCTTGCGTGTCGTGCGGTCGGTGACTCCGCTGATGTAGGCATCAAGCTGTCCGCTGCCAACGTCGGGTCGAAAATTGCGCAAGATGCGTTTGTCATGATCGAGTAGCGCCAGACAAACCTGCTGCTCACAATCCATTAGCTCGGGCCCGATGTTCCGATTTCCCTGGGCGCGGACACCACAAAGCCAAAACGTCCTCTGCACGGTTTTGCGAATGATTGGTGCAAAACGAGCAAACAAGCGCGCTTCCGCCGCCCGATCACCGTGCAGCGTTCGTGCGAGCAGCTCCGCGGGGTCATCGTTTTCATCAGCGCCTTTGTTCGTCATGGCCAACGGCGCCGACACTCTAACGTGTGGCTTCAGGCCAAGTAAAGAACCAAATTGCGCAGTTTCAAGTGACAAAGTCATGGGAAACCTTCGAAAAAAACGGCACAATGCCTCCATCCGGTGACGAACCGACATGCTGGCTCAGGTGCTCGAATGACACATGCCATCAGCCAAGCAAAACCTGACAACAATTTTTCATGACGCACCAGGCTGGGATCATGGTCCCAATAACGCGACGCAACATCGTGGACTCGACGTGACAGTCGCGTCAAACGCATGACTTTGCCAATCAACCATCATGCTGCATGTCGGGCCAAACCTTTTTCGCTCGGCCAATGCGCGGCATGATCAAATTCGACGACACGAACGGCAGTTCGTCCGAGTCTACCGCCAGATCACGTCGTGCTCGATTCGCGGAATTCACGCCAAAGGTTCGTCTAAGTGGACCCGGTTAAACCCAACGTCTTGTTACCCTTCTCGGAAAGCGACGCCCGGTCGCAGACGATCGTCATTGATTCGGAGCATACCGCGCGCCGTCGCGCTAGATTCCGGGAGCTCGCAACCAGAATTCAACGAGCTGTTACATCTCGTAGTTCCCGCGGCAGTGGTGTATCCGTGACAAACGACCGCACTGTTTCCGTAAACAAATCCGCGGCTTCCAAGTTCCACACATGCCCGACACCTGGCACCAGGACCCCCCGCGCGCCCTGAATGGCCTGGACCAACTTGCGAGCATCCCGCTTCGCTACCAGCGTTTCCCGTTCGCCCACCGCCACGAGCATCGACGCGTACTTGGGCAATTGTATCTGCGTGAGTGCTTCAATGAAATGCCGCGTGAATTCTGGGTCAAACCCTTTCATGAGATCTTCACGCAAAGCAGCACGATAAACTTCAGGAATGTTGAACTGCTTGTAAGACATGTTCAGCAACGTCTCTGGATTGAACCAGCGATACATCGCCGCGCTGGCAATGGCCAGTTGCCCCAACCAATGGCTCATGCCAGCGGAGGTCCCGCTAATCATGACCCGATCGACAACCTCGGGTACCGTTCGCACCACTTCCAGCGCCACGGCTCCGCCCAGGGACAAACCGACAACGTGCGCTTTTTGGCCCGGAAGTGTGCGTATGAGTTCAACGACTCGCCGCGCAGTATCATCGAGCGTGAATGGCTTCAGACCGACGCTTTGCCCTTGTTCTGGCAAATCTGGAGCGACGCAATAAAACGCATCGGCCAATGAAGCAAGCTGCGGCTGCCATTCCGTGCTGCTCAATCCGCCGCCGTGAAGAAACACAATCGCCGGATTCTGGAATTGCCCACTGGTTTTCACACAAGAAAAGATTTCGGCCTGCATGTTCACCTCACAACAACAGTCCAGCGTCATTTCCGCAAGCCCAGCAGCCGATTGTCACTTCAATCGAGATTGTAGGCGACTTTCCACCAATGGTCGTCGATCTTCATGTCGAGCTGAACGATGTTGATTTTGCCGGGTACATCAAGGGTATACCAGTGTTCGCCAAAGGGTTGTAGAGAGAGAACCTCGTCGGAATAAGCAAATCCATATTCGCCCGCATGCCCGAGATCCTGCGTTTCAATGACGACCTTGAGTTTTCCGTTCTTTGAAATCGCCCAAACGTTACCCGCACCTGCACCTCGAGGAAACGATTCATCAGGTTTTACCTTGCGTAACGACTTGGGATCAGAAGGATCATCCAATCGCAGTGTGGTTTCTATTCCAGCCTCGAGGTGCATCGAACGAACTTGCGCCACGACGGCTTCGTAATGTGCCTGGTGAAACCATCCGGGGTTTTGGCGAAGCGTAATGTACAGCGGAGAAAATCGAATCAAAACACCGATGCCCAAGCCGAGCGTCAACACGCAAAGGCTGATTGCAAGAAACGTTTTTCGCTTATTTTTACGAAGGTATT
>JBGAOI010000644.1:0-4643 GCA_044221885.1 Polyangium sp. (in: bacteria) | reverse complement strand
CCGCGCTCGTTTCAGGCATACTCGCCCGCCGTTTGTCGATGACGCCGCGCACCCGGGCTGAATGAATTGGCCCGAACGAGCAACCAAGCATCCCGTGAAAACTCTCCTCATTCTTTCGCAAACATTCATTCCCGATCCGGCTGCCGTGGGACAACAACTCGGTGATGCCGCCATTGAAATGGCCCGTCGAGGTCATCGCGTCGTCGTCTATACATCCGCGCGAGGATACGACGATCCCTCGATTCAATATCCCAAATACGAAATGATCCAAGGCGTCGAAGTCCATCGCCTCGACTTTTCATCGTTTGGCAAGAAAAGCATTGCGACACGGGTTTTGGGCACGGCTTCTTTCATGTTGCAAAGCATGTTCGTCGCCCTGAGTTCCCCTGATGTTGGCGGCATTTTGTTCAGCACTTCCCCGCCCCTCATTGGCACGGCCGCCGTAGCTGCCCATTGGGTCCGTGGACTTCCCCTGGCCTATTGGGCCATGGACCTGAATCCCGATCAACTCATCGCGATGGGAAAATTGAAGCCCAACGATTTCATTACGCACATTCTCGAATTCGTCAACAAGGTCATTTTGAACGAATCGTCACTCGTCGTGGCTTTGGATCGTTTCATGGCCGATCGCTTGCGTGCTCGCGCGAACCTCAAATCCAAGCTGCAAATCATGCCTCCTTGGCCCCACGAAGATCAGCTGGAACCATTACCACACGACCAAAATCCATTTCGCAAGGAGCATGGGCTCGACGGCAAATTCGTCGTCATGTATTCGGGAAATCACAGCCCCGCGAATCCATTACGCACGCTTCTCGATGCGTCGCTCGCATTCAAGGACGATCCCGGCATAGAATTTCTCTTCATTGGCGGCGGTCTTGGAAAAAAAGAAGTCGAAGAGCATATCCGAACACATCAATTGCACAACGTCCGGTCCCTACCGTATCAGCCGCTCGATCGTTTGCGATATTCGCTTTCGGCTGCGGATGCTCACGTCGTTTCGCTTGGCGAAAACATGGTGGGCATCGTTCATCCATGCAAAATTTATGGGGCGATGGCTGTCGGCCGTCCCATTCTGTATTTGGGCCCCAAGCCGTCACATGTATCGGATTTGCTCGACGAACACGATATCGGCGTTTCCGTCACCCATGGCGACGTTTCTGGAGCGATCGACGCTATTCGGCAATTGCGGGATTTGCCTGCAGATAAACGCGAAACCATGGGACGCGTTGCACAACAAGTCATGGCACAACGGCTCAGCCAAAAAATCCTTTGCACCCGATTCTGCGATTACCTCGAGCAAACATTTGATCTGGGAACGGCTCATGCTGATGCCGACCATGTTCCAGTGGCGTCCTGAGCTCTTCGGACCACACAGCCAGGCTATTTGACTTGGAATTCTCCCGATAAATTCCGCTCGGCGTATGCTTCTGCTTCGCGAACCTGATACAGGATCGCGCCAACGATAGTTTCGCTCACACGTTCCAATTCGAGCGTCGATTCAACGTGTTGAACGACCCGGATCCATGTATTGCGTGCATGTAGCGCATTTCCCGCCAAACTTCCCGGGGTGGCTTCCAACCGGTCCTTTTGATGTTCCAATGTGCCCAATTCACGTCCTGCGGCAAACCATTGTTCCACCAACGTCCATAACGTGATTCCTCGAGGCAACGGTATTTTCTTGAGCAACCCTCTGCTTGCCGCGGATAAGCGTTTGGCTGCAAGTTCGACGTTCCCAGCTTCTTCTAAATAGCTCTCGTTTGTTGCGCTCAATCCTTTGGGGAGCAATTCGTCCCGCGCCGCAAGCAAGTCAGCGATTTCATTCGGATCGTCGCTGGCTTCGGCCAATCCATTCAGCAAATGAAATACTGCCCGAATTTTGCGATCATGTCGTCTATCGAGTCGCGATTGCTTGTCGGAAATCGTGGCCATTTCGCGCGAAATCGGATCATTCTGCTTCTGAGTCGCCAAAAGCCCTTCGTGCGCCGATTGAATCACATCAAGCAGCCCCTTGCCCGACGACAACGCTTCGAACTTTGGGCGATCGCGTTTCGGATCCAACCACGCCTCGCTGATGCTAATCATCCGCGCAACAGAAATCTCTCGCAGGCTCCCCATCGACGTGGCTCCTTGATGAAAAACCGTGTTCTCTTCTCACGTGCTCGACTTGTCGTCAAGCAGAACCTACGTCGTTTTTCGTCGCTCAGTGAGCGTACATGCAATCCGTAGGTCAAGATCCGTCGTCGAGGACGCTTTCGGACGTACGTGAACGCTGACGCACGCCAACGAAGATGGCGTAGGCATGAAAAAGTGGGCAGGGATTCGTCCGTGTGAGTGACGAATCAAAACATCTGAATGACTTGTGCTGGAAACGACAAGGTTTGACCAATGCGAGGTACCTCGAGCGGCGCCAACGTTTGATCTTTCCACTGCATCCAATGATACACGTCGTTCTCAAGTGGTTTTGCAAACATGAACTTGGCTTCTAGAGGCCAACCATGGTCACCAACCCGTGTAACTTCGATCTTCACGTCGGACAAAGTTACCGATTCACCCACCACGAACGGCCGATCATCACGAACGAGCAAATCCGTGCCTGGCTGGACGAGACCCACTTTGCTGGACAAAACGACCGTCGTCTCATCCAGACGCGTGAGTTCGAGACTTCGCGCGCCACTCGACATCGACAACATGGCGCGTGGCGTGGGCAACCCATCGTCACTTCGCGTGACCATCACATACGCACAAAACGCAGGTTCAGGCGGATTGACGACAATCATGCGTTGCGATTCGATTTTCGGATCATTCGGCAATCCTTGCGCCAAGCGACCAACGATTTTCTCGAAAATGGTCATTTGCTGCATCGAAAACACGAACGCGAAGGGTGACAGGAAAAGATGCCCCAAACCGCACCACAACACCACCGGAATTGCGCAAAGACGAACCCAGCCGCGCCGAGGAAACCAGGAAGACGGCTCACGCCATGCAGCGACGACTTGCGCCAACGCACCGAGAAGTCCAAAACTGGTCAAAAACGTGAGTCGTCCGGCGGGAATGGTGGCACAAGCCGGCAGAATGCCGAAAAGTCCGCCAAGGATAAGGAATCGCGTTTCCGCATTTTCACGCAACAAGGGGCGAATTGTAATCAAAAACATCCCGGTTGCGACGACGGCAAACGAGACCATTACGACTTTCGCCGGCATCGGCAAGAATGCGAAGAAATCGACACCAGGCATTCCGAGTTCGGCGGCAATGAGAAGTGGCGCATGTTTGAGGACATTTGCGAAATACGACAAGGGCGCATAACCTGGGTCTATGTACAAGCCTGAACCATGTGTTCCGTACCCTCCAAGCTTGTAAATCAACACCCACAACACGAGAGGTGGCGCATAAGGCCATAACGATCGCGCGGCCCGGGTACGATCAAACGTCCACGCATGGGCGAGCAAATAAGGCACCACGCCGAGCGCCGCTTCTGCAGAACATAAAGCCAATCCCAAGCAGATAGCGGCGAAATACGCATCTCGCTCGCGTCCCGCGTCGCGTCGAGCGCGGTCATGGAAATACAAGGTCAAGAGTCCAAAAAGGCCGGAAATGAGCGTATTGCGCTGGGCAATCCACGCCGCGGGTAATCCGTGCGTATGGTCGACGGTGAACATCAACGCGGCCAGACCAGCCACCCAGGTTTGTTGAATCAATCGCCGGTACAGCGCCAATGCGACCAAAATGGTTCCCAAATACCAAAGCACAGAATGCAGATGACTCAGCCACGCGACATTCAAGTATCGATGATCGAGCCATAAATTCAGCGACGAAATGGGCCGAAAGAAAGCGATTCGACCGTGAATGTCGGCCCACCACGTAGCAATGCCCGCATCGACGAGCGCTCCGGTCAATTTGGGATCGCCATCGAGAAATGTATACAATGCGTCTGCACCTTGAGCCAAATAGGCAAACTTTCCTTGGCGCCAAACCTTGATTCGTTGCAAGCGATCATCGACTTCGTAGCCGTGAAACAGCGCAGGCAACGTCAAGAGAATCGTGACGATCGCCAACATTCGGCCAAGTTTGGGATGTGCGAGCCAGGTGCGCAAAAATGCCATGGGATTGTTACCAGATTTACGGGGTCGTGGTGGATTCGCTCGAAACGTCGACCCTCATGATTTCGCCATTTTCACGGGGATAACGCGTTGTGTATCCAAATTGCCGTCGCAACGTATCGTGGTCCCAGATTTCCGTTTCTTCACTGCGATAATTGAAGACAAATTCGACGTTTGGCGTTGCCGCGAGAATTCGGGCAATGGCTTCCGCGTCCGGGTGCCCGAAAATCGCGCCACTCGTGGACACCAAGATTCGTTTCGCTCGGACCAACTCCATCAGCCGAGAGCTCAGATTGGCGGCACTGCCGTGATGCGGCAACTTGAAGATGTCAACCTCGAGAACGTCCAGATTTCTTGCTTTTAGCAAGCGCTCGATGCTTGAAACGAGGACTTCCGCGTACGCATCGGCCCCAAAAAGAACGGAAAGACCTTCGTATTCGTCGAGAAAGGCAATGCTCGAGCCATTGGCTGGAGAAGTGTCCCCTTCGTAGGGGTCAGCGAGCAGACTCTTGACATCGTGATCTTCAGCTTCGTCGGAAAAACTCA
>JBGAOI010000643.1:0-4649 GCA_044221885.1 Polyangium sp. (in: bacteria) | reverse complement strand
ACACCAATTCGGAAAAACGCTTCACTACGGCGTTTACCTCCGACGAATTCATTCGCTGCAAGACGGCAAAAAAAGCTTGAGCCGCTTCTTCTGGAGCATCCGTACCCATATGCGCCAAAAGACGCTTGAATAACGAACGACTGACATCTGCCAATGGAATATAGGCCATTCGTTTCAACAAATCGAGTCGCGCTTCCGGTTCACTACGTCCGAGAATCGTCGAAAGCAACACCACGACACGTTCTTCCGCATCCGGCCCCAATCGTCCCAGCGGAATATCGGCCAGTTTCGACGCGACAATCCAATCTGGATCCCGAACGGCTTTCTCAAAAATAACCCACGTTTCTGGCCGATCCAAATGGTCCCACAACGCGCGCAACAACGCAATGCGGACGTCCCGATGTGTGCCGGGCGCATCGAGGCGCAACAATTCTTGATATGCATCCCCTCCCCCGATTTCGCCCAAAAGACGCACGACCTCTTTGGCAACCGTCACCTTTTTCAAAGGTACCGCGCGCAGCTCTGCAAGCACCTGCGGCCGTCGCATTTCAGAAAAAACCTTGCGCAAGGCATAAATCGCCCAGCGAGCGCGATCATCCCCCAATGCTTCCACGAGCACCGGTACACCTTGCCGTGCATCGAGCCACGGAAGGCCGCGAATCGCCATTTCTCGCACCGGTTGCCGCGAATCGCTGGCAAAAGGCAAAATGGGTCCGGCATCGGCAAACGCCAAACGCACGAGCGTAGAAATCGCAAAACGCAATTCCGGAACGGGTCGAGCTTCATCGCCTAACAATCGAATCAATGCGGCGGCAAACGTCCTTTGTTGCTCCGCCGACCAACGAGCGTATCCGGTCGAAAAGTCAATGACCCAATTCGTCCGCCCCGTCGCAAATCGACCCTGCATCGGGGTCGCGGCGAGCATTGAATTCGACAACAAATCTTGGCGACTCCGACTGATGTATTGCGCAATGTGCGGAACGAGCACATAACTTTCGTCGGTCTTCAGCAATTCCGGAACAAGAGTGGCAAAACGCGACCGATCATATTGTTTCAGAACGCCCAGCGCCAACGCGGCAACGCCAACGAATGGTAATTCTCGGGCCATTCGTTCGAGCGCTTCGAGCACCGGTTTGACCACGCGAACACGCAATCCAAAACTCTGCGCCAACGTGATAATTGCGCCCGCTCGCTCGCGGGTCGCCCACGTATCCACAAGCTGCGCGAGTGCTGGCGAAAGCTTTTCAGCTTCAGCGTTTGTCAAACCATCACCAATACCCCAGGTCGATACGGAACCACGTACCCGAACGAGTTTGGTCAGGTACTTGGCACCCCAAAACCCATCGACACGGAAAAGTCGGACCACGAGTCGTTCGACTTGCGATGATGTTTGCGCCGACAAATCGGCAGCATCCAGCGCGTCGTCGATAATCGCTCCGACAGAATCCAAGTGTTCTGGTTTGAAAAACGCGATACGCAAAGGGACGAGCGCCCCGAACATGGCGTTACGCACGGGATCTTGCTCGAATTTGCGAGCCTTGATGTTGCTGATCGCATCCGGCAATGCCGCCGGATCATGACGAATGCTGGAGATGAGAATCCCTTGCGCCCGCGCTCGTTCTTCGCCTTCGGGATGGCCGAGCCACGGACCAAGCACCGTTTTCGCGTCGATAAAAGGGAGCAGTCCGGCATAATGAATGCGAATTTCGGGTTTCGCCGCAATGCCTGGACAATTCTCGAGGTGCCGACGCGCTTCGGCTTCCCGCAAATCCTTGGGCAACCAATCGAGAATTCCGACGGAAATGGTTCCATCCTGCGATTGCGCCGCGCGACTCCAACGATCGAAGGCCCGTTGACGCATGGCCATTTCGTCCGCAGAATCCGCTTTGACATAACGAAATAAAAACGCACCCCAACTGCCCCGTCCGTGCAACAAGAACGTTCGCAGAACCATTTTCTTGTCGTTATCGGACAAACGCAAGAACCAGCGAATGCCGTATTTTCCATCCCGCAACGTCCCGTAGGCATGCTTGACGAGGTATTCGAGACGCTCGGGTCCCAATTGATGCGCCACATTGTCGAAACGGACAATTCCAAATACACCTGGAGGATGCACTGGTTTCCCCGACATGTGGCGAGCTTTCAACAAATCGAATGTCGGACACGGCCTCTGCCGCAACAAAACACCAATCACGTCGCGAAACGTATTGTGATCTTCGCCTTTATCGAATAACCACGCGACGATGGACAACGTTTCATCCGGCGCGTATTGCGCAAGATTGCGCAATACGATTTGCACCTGATATCGCTTGCGCGGATCCAGCGAACCTCGTTTCTCGAGGTCGTCGAACAACCATTTGGCCATGAATCGTGGATGCCGAGAACTCAAACGATCCCACGCGGTATACCCCCCTTCGTCGACGATTTTCTGCACATAACGTCGGACGAGCGCTTCCGAACCCAACATCAGAATATCAATGACAAATGGCTCGGGTGCATTTTGCATTCGTTTGTCGAGGAACGCATCTACAGCGGTCCGCTTGCGACAACGCACCAGCGATGCAAGCGTTCGACACAAGATACGCTTGGTGATAATGGATTCCAGTCCCGCGACAATCTGTTCGTCCGAGCAAAACAACGCCACCATGGTGCTCGCCCGCCGACGAACCGAGCGGGAAGCATCCGACAAACCTTCGACGACCCACGCCCCGTTTCGACTTCCAAACACGGACATCAACGCGAGCAGACGTTCGTAGGCATCGGTGCTTTCGTGAAGTTCGGCCAAGGTGCGCTGAGCTTCGGGGTCACCTTGCGCGGCACTTCGTCCAACCTCGATCACGTGGCGCATACGCGCGCGGTGGGTAAGGGGTTCGACTTTATTTACAAGGTTCTCTGCGGCTACGGAACGACTTCGGGACACGGGAACGCCTCGATTCTCGAGGCGGGAGTGTTTCGGACATTTTGTTGTGTGTCAATCGGAAAACGTGAAACGGAGTTTCATTTCGTTCGCCATTCAAAATCCCACACGTACCGGATCGTTGGACGTTTCTATGCCTTCAACGCCCAATTGCGAATATCCATTGTGCCCCCAGCAGCTCACGATACCATCACCATGAATCGCGCACGCAAAATCGCCCCCGAGTGCCACATCGTGCACATCGGTCACTTTTTCTTTGAGCGGAATGGGTGATACCGGGTCGATTCCATAACGAAGTCCCCAGCACCAAAGCGATTTGTCTTTACGAATGACACATGCGCGCGAACCAGCAGCCTCGATGGCTATCGCATCCACAATGTTTTTCATGGGTTGTGGCGTAGAACGGTCGATATACGTCCCATCGGCGAGTTGACCGCGGTCATTGGCGCCCCAGCAACGGACGATCGAATCGCTGCCCAATGCACACGCGTACGGCATCGTCGATTGCGCTTCGCCGAGCGCAATGGCCACCGTATTTTCCAATCCTTCGATACGCACAGGTATCTTATCCGCATGCATCTTGGGTGGTGGATGATTCGGATCGACCGTTGCGTGAGGCGGTGGTCCGGGCAAAACACGGGCATGGCCCACTTCAATCGGTGGACTCGTCGGAATGAAATGGTCGTGTTTGTCCGGGTCCTCTAATGGCCGGCCTCGAGGATCGAGCCCCCAGCAATACACGGCGCCGCTTTTCACAATGGCACACGAATGATGCCCAGAAACAGATACATACGTCGCGGGCTCGGGCAATTCCACACGTTTCGGCACGGGGCGCGACGTATCCGTTCCGTCACCGAGTTCGCCGTAATCGTTGGTGCCCCAACAATACAATTGGTTTTTCGCGTCAATCCCACACGCATGAGGCCCGGATGTCGAAATCGATGACAAGCGCACGTTCACGTTTAATCGTTCGGGCACCAAGTGTCCCTTGTATTTTCCGTCGATCAGCGGCTCGAGGTGAATGGTTCCGCCCCACACCCAAACCACACCTTCGCCCGCGATGGCCAAACTCAACATGTGTCCGAGGGCCAAAGTCTTCAAGTTGGTAATCTTCCCCAAATGAAATGGCGTATGCCGCACGTTGTCGAATGGACTTCCTTCATTGATGGTCCCATCACCGACTTCCCCGCCGGCATTCATTCCCCAGCAATACACGTCATCAGAATCAGTACGCACACAGGCATGATTCCACCCCGCGGCGATTTGAATGGGCCGTCCATGAGCAGGTTTGCCACTGCCTTGTTTTACTGGAGAAGGTTGGTCTTCCTTGGCTACTTCGGCGCCTGAAGATCCAGTTGTTGCTTTCGCATTGTTTTTGGGTGCGTCGGACGATCGACATCCAGCCAAACCCGTCATGAGCAGACAAACACTCACGACGCGTACCGAACTCACCGAAGCAAGAAAGGCTTGCGCTATCACTCGAGCAGAATACACATATCGATGCGCAACGGAAACGGAATTTTCGATAAAATGCGCTGGGCGCGAATTTCGTGCGCAGCAAACATTTTGCTACCCGATCCAAGAAAGTCAGTGTATGAATGAAAAAAACGAGGGCTTGCCATGATTCGTTCGACCCATGCTCTGTTGATTTTGTCGACCGTTGCTTTGATTCCCGCGTGCGGCAAAGGTGAAGAGGCCGTGCCGATCGTGGGTGCCGAAGCAGCCATGGTGG
>JBGAOI010000642.1:0-4654 GCA_044221885.1 Polyangium sp. (in: bacteria) | reverse complement strand
CATATCGACGGTGCAAGTGAACGTGGTTTGTCGGAGAACGCGCCGCAAACTCCGCGGCACGTGCACCTTTTTGAAATCCAAAATCGCGCGTTCACGCGGACAAAACCACGGAATGACGTCCAAACCATCCATCGGCCACGGAAACACCCCACGCCGATACGCTTCGATGAGCGTGTTCGGTTCGAGTTCTCCGCCAGCACCAACGATGTCGTCGATATCGATTGTCATTGCGAAAACGTTTCCGTCGGTGGGCACAATGAAGCGCCGATTCCCGCCAACGTCAAGTAAAACATCTCTCAACGCGAAGGTTTGTCCGATGCCCCCGCCGAGCGCTCGATCGTTTCCAATTCTTCGATCACCGCTTTTACGCGCGGATCCGTCGGATCCAGCGCCAACGCTTTGTCATACGCGCCGTGCGCCTCGCGAAACTTGCGCTGCTTCGCCAACGCATTACCAAGATTGATCCAGGCGCTCACAAGACGCTCATCGAGCGTGAGCGCCTCGCGATAAATCACAATCGCCCGTTCGATTTCGCCCTTTTGCGCCCACGCATATCCAAGATTCGATCGATACGTCGCGCGCTTGGGATCGCGCTTTACCGCCGCCTGCAAATGTTCGAGCGCCCGATCGGTTTGCCCTTCTGTTAACAGCGCCGTGCCAAGTTGATTCTGGATCCGAGCGTCCTTGGGCGCGAATGACACGGCTCGTTCGAAGGCTTGTACTGCCTCGGATGGTTTGCCCAGAGCAAACAATGCCGTACCCATATTCTGAAATCGCACCGCTGAATTCGCGTCCATTCCCGCCGCTATTTGCAATTCACGCGCGCCCGCTTCGACCATCCCGCTCGCCAAAAGCGCCACACCAAAGGTCGAATGAACTTCCGCATGTTGCGGCACGAGATCAATCGCTCTGCGTAACACCGCCAGCGCCTCGTCCATACGCCCCAACACGAGGAACGTTCGTCCTAACTCGAGACGCGCCGGGACAAACTTTTCGTCGAGACGAACTGCCTTCTCGAGGTCCACGACGGCAGCTTCGAGGCCTGGATGCTTGGGCGCTGCGGCAATATCGACCGGCGCATTCTCCGCCGACAAACGAGATCGCACCACACCCACGATGGGTGCAGGATCCTTCGGCGCAAGGCCCACCGCTTTTTCATAAGCCTTTTGAGCTCCAAGGAATTGCCCCAGCCGATACGCCGAATCGCCTTCGTCGAGCGCGCGATCGGCTGGCGTATTGTTGTGACGCGCCAAGGGAATGAAGGTGGTGGCATCGTTCGCGGGTTCATCCGAGACGGGCGCATCCAGCGGCACACCGGACCCAACGGACGCGGACAAAACGCTGGAAGGAATAGGCAACGGTGCGGTGACGAGCGGGTTTGGCGTGGCGGAACTCGCGGGACGAGACGTGGGCGAAGATTGTCCCGACACACCACCTGACGACGGTGTGCACGCATGGGCGAGCGTGGCGAGGAGAAAAACAACGGCGTGACGCATCAAGGTTTGTAGGGCGAAACGGAATGTTCTTTCCCGTCGTAGCGCAACATGACCTGTTTTCCATCCATTTTCGTCGCGACGAGCGCTGGTCGCTTCCAGCAACGCACCAGCGCAACGAGCGTCTCGCGGGCATAATCTGCACGCAGGTCGGTGCCTCCATGCTGGTGCTCCAGCAAAAGTTCTCCGCGATTGCCATAATTGGCGTCCGTCACCCGAATGTAGGGATCGCCAAAGTTCGTCAGGGCAAAAAGAAGTTTTTCTTTGACTTCTCGAAACGAGCGACTTTCGATTTCCAAGCGATCATTTCGGCCCGAGTACCCGAAGGTGTAGAGCTTTTGTTCGCGAACGAATTCCGGCGTGAGAAATTCGTCGATGAACGTGACGTCATTGTAAAGCGCGCGTACTTGAAAAATCTTCTTGCGGCCTAAACCGAGACGCATGTCCCAATCCCGCTTGGCGTCGAGATCGGTGCATTCTTCCCATTCGCGCCCAAATTGTCCCTTGTTCCAACGTTCCTCGATCGACCGAAATAGCTCCACGCCGAGCTTGTACGGATTCAATTTGCCTGGAGCTGTAGCCATGACGCCGGCATTGTTATCAGCGTAATCAATGATTTCCGAGGCATCCAGGATCTTTTCGGTGAGCATCTTGGAATGCCAATAGGCCGCCCACCCTTCGTTCATGATTTTCGTTTGTCGTTGCGGCACGAAATAATACGCTTCGTCCCGTAAAACCTCAAGCACATCACGTTTGGGTTCGTCCGGGATACGCCTCTCGGGACGATCTTTGATGAGCTGTTTCTTACGCGCCTCGATGTATTCTTCCGGATTGATGAACGAATCCATGTATTCATTGGCGCGCAAACGCGGAACTTCCACCTGCGTTTCTGATTCTTCTTCGTCGACACGACGTACGGGTAGTTTTCCGCTGAATGGTTGCCACGGATCGATCAGGTTCTCGAGCGACAAACACTTATCGATGAATTCCTCAACGCGATTGAGCCCATATCGCTCGATATGGCGCGCGATACGGGCGCCGTGATTGGCCATTTTATCAATCCAGCGCCGGTCCGGATCATACCCTTCCTGACGACGCACAGGATCGATAATGGCTCCGCGTTGATCGAGATCCGTCGCTCGAAAGCAAAAGTTGTTCTTGAAAAAGTCCACGTGCCCATACACGTGCGCCATGACCAGTTTTTGGTCCGTCAGCGAATTGCCTTCGAGCAGATACGCGTAGGACGGATTGTTGTTGATGACCATTTCGTAAATTTTGGAAAGGCCATATTCGTAACTCTTGGAGAGTTGTTCGTACTCCATGCCAAACCGCCAATGCGGATAGCGGCTGGGAAACCCGCCGTATGCGGCGATTTCATTCATTTGGTCGTACGTGAGGATTTCGAAAACCACGGGGAAGAAATCGAGGCCATATCCACGCGCAACCTCTTCGACGCGTTCCTGCGTTTCCCGAAGATATCGGGGCAATGCTGTATTCAGGGCGAATTTACTCATGAGCCCCTCATTTGCCCTTTCCGAGGAAATCCTTGATGCTGCCAACGATTGCGTCTTTGTCGCGAATTTCGCTGGTCACCACGCGTTCGTCCTTGGAAAAGTGTTCGCGCAAATCTTTGATGAATTGCCCGGATCCATAGGGACTTTCGACCTGCCCGTACGCGAACATGTTCGCCCGAGGTAAAAGTCGATTTCGCAAAATGTCGACACAAGAAAGCGTGTCGTCCATGGACCAATTGTCCCCGTCGGAGAAATGGAACGGATAGATATTCCATTCTTCGGCCGGATAATCCTGATCGATGATCTGCGCGCATAATTTGTAGGCGCTCGAAATCATCGTGCCCCCGGATTCTCGCGTATGGAAAAATGTCTCGCGATCGACTTCCCGAGCCACGGCATCATGAATGATGAATCGCGATTCGAGACCTTTGTATTGCTTCGTCAACCACGCATCGATCCAGAACGATTCGATACGCACAATTTCCTTTTGCTCGTCGCCCATCGAACCGGACACGTCCATCATGTAAAGAATGACCGCGTTGACGACGGGTTCCGTGACCGTTTTCCAAGATCGATACCGTTTGTCATCCGGAACGGGAACCACGATGGGTTTGTTGTGCGCAAACGTTCCGCTAGCGATCATTCGCTTCAGGGCTTCGCGGTACGTGCGCCGAAAATGTCGTAATGACTCGGGACCTACGCGACGAATTCCAGAATAACGATCGTGGGCACTCGAAATTTTGTTTTTGCCCTTGTCCTGAATATCGGGCAGTTCCAGCTCTTCGCCCAAAATCGCCGCAAGTTCGTCGAGCGTTACGTCCACCTCCAAAAGGTGTTCTCCCGCTTCGCTACCTGCTTTTCCACCATCGGCATCGGCTTCATCCGACTGCAACGGATCCCCGGGATTTCCGTCGCCTTGCCCGACACCACCGCGCTGTTTGTCCCCGAAACGAAAACGCGGAATATCAATTTGGGGGATGGGAATGGACACGAGGTCTTTACCCTTGCGTCCAATGAGTTCGCCTTGAGAAATGTACTTGCGAAGATTCTGGCGAATCTTGCCGCGTACGATCTGGCGAAACCGACCGTGGTCCTGATCAATCTTCAGCGACACGCGGCAAGTGTAGCAGATTCATCGCCTGTGCCCGTCATGCGAGGCGATATCGAGATCATGCAGTGCGCACGGATTCGGGCGCAACGACACACCACGAACGGAGGGAAGATCTCCGGGAGTTGGACGTTCCGACGAAAACTCGTGTACGCTCCGCGCATACAACAACCCGCATATCGGGCTTTATGGTTTGTCTTGAGCATGCTTGTCTTTGCAGCATGCGGCGGACGGGGGGAACTTCCCGGCCCCGGTGGATCCGGCGGTGCTGGAGGCCAAGGTGGCGCTCCTGGGTGCTTGCTCGAAGGCGAAGCATGCGTGACCGATGCGCAATGTTGCTCGGGATCTGCGTGTGAAGACGGCGTTTGCCTCGTGGGTTCATGCAACGCGGGCGGCGAGTTTTGCACGGTAAATGCTGATTGTTGCAGCAATTCCTGCACCGATGGCGTGTGCGACGCCGACATGTGTTTCGACGCTGGCGACATGTGCATCTCGGACGGCCAGTGTTGCAGCGGCGAATGCACGGACAACGTCTGTGG
>JBGAOI010000641.1:0-4654 GCA_044221885.1 Polyangium sp. (in: bacteria) | reverse complement strand
CGACGGGCAGGGTTCGTCCGAGAACCTTTTGCAGGTGGGTGACTTGGCGCGAGCGGCGGGAAAAACCGTCCGCGCCATTCATCATTACGAAGAGGTTGGTCTTCTCAAACCTCATGCCCGTTCCAAAGGTCGCTACCGTCTTTACGATCAAGCCGCGGTCACTCGCGTTCGCTGGATCGGCAAGATGCACGATTTGGGTTTGTCCCTCGCCCAAATCCAAGAAGTCGTGGCGACGTGGGAAAGTGCTCCGTCGGCGCCTGAAGCCATGGCTTCGATTCGCGCGATGTATCTGCAAAAACTGCAAGAAACACGCGCTCAAATCTCCAATCTCATGTCGCTCGAACGCGAACTTCTCGCGAGCATCGATTACCTCGATACGTGCGACACATGTGACCCGGACGAACTCGTGGCCGCTTGTACGAGTTGTCATGTTCGGGAACGGCCGCGGGAAGAACCTGAGCTCGTGGCGGGCATTTACGGCGGTTGTGGAACGATCCCGACGCGCTGAACAAGGACGACGATGACGATGCAGATTCCGATTTACATGGACTATCACGCAACGACGCCTGTTGATCCACGGGTGCTCGAAGCGATGTTGCCTTATTTCAACGCGAAGTTCGGCAATGCGGCGAGTCGCAGTCACGTCTTCGGTTGGACGGCAGAAGAAGCGGTTTCGAAGTCGCGAGAAATCATCGCCAAACTGATTGGCGCGACGAACCCGAAAGAGATTGTCTTCACGTCGGGTGCGACCGAAAGCAACAACTTGGCGATCAAAGGCGTTGCGGACTTCTACAAGGAAAAGGGCAACCACATCATCACGACGGTGATCGAGCACAAAGCTGTGCTCGATACGTGCAAACGCCTGGAAAAACAGGGGTTCAACGTGACGTACCTGTCCGTCGGGAAAAACGGGTTGGTCGATCCAGACGATGTGGCCAAAGCGATCACGGACAAGACAATCCTGGTCTCGGTGATGCTTGCCAACAACGAAGTGGGCACGGTGCAACCCATTGCCGAGATTGGCGCGATCACGCGGAAACGCGGCGTGCTTTTGCATTCGGACGCGGTGCAAGGCGTGGGCAAAGTGCCTTTCGATGTGGAAGCGATGCACGTCGATCTGGCGTCGATCACGGCGCACAAGTTGTACGGGCCGAAAGGCGTCGGCGCGTTGTATGTGCGTCGGTCCAAACCGCGCGTTCGCGTCGCGGCACAGATGGACGGTGGTGGTCACGAATTCGGCATGCGTTCGGGAACGCTGAACGTGCCGGGGATCGTGGGTTTTGCGAAAGCCGCACAAATCATGATCGAAGAAGGCAAAGCCGACTCGGAAAAGATTTTGCGCCTGCGAGAACGTTTGCGTCAAAGGCTCGCGAAAAACCTGGACGAGATCTTCGTCAATGGCGCCATGGACCAACGTTTGCCCGGGAACTTGAACGTTTCGTTCGCGTTCGTCGAAGGCGAAGCGCTCATCATGGCCATCAAAGACGTCGCAGTTTCCAGCGGTTCGGCTTGTACGAGCGCGAGCCTCGAGCCGTCGTACGTGCTCCACGCGATGGGCGTGGGCGACGACTTGGCGCATTCATCCATTCGTTTTGGCCTCGGCCGTTTTACCACGGACGAGGAAGTTGATTACGTCGCGGACCTGGTCACTCGAAAAGTCCAGAAACTCCGCGATATGTCGCCGCTTTACGAGATGCACAAAGAAGGCATCGACCTCGCGTCGGTGCAATGGGCGGCGCACTGAAGAAGGTTTGTCCCAGGATTCGGTTAAGAGAGGTTTCGACCCATGGCATACAGCGACAAGGTCATCGAGCATTACGAGAACCCGCGCAACGTCGGCACGCTCGACAAGAACGACGACCAGGTCGGCACCGGACTCGTCGGCGCCCCTGCTTGCGGCGACGTGATGCGTTTGCAGATCAAAGTGAATGACGGCGGCGTCATCGAAGACGCCAAGTTCAAGACGTTCGGTTGTGGATCGGCCATTGCCTCATCGTCACTCGCGACCGAGTGGCTCAAGGGCAAGACGATCGACGAAGCCGAGACGATCAAAAACAGCATGATTGCCGAGGAGCTGCATTTGCCCCCGGTCAAGATTCATTGCTCGGTGCTCGCGGAGGACGCGATCAAGAGCGCGATTGCGGATTTCCGTACCAAACAAGCTGCAAAGAAAGCTTTGTCTGGAGACTCGTGATGAACGCTGCCACTGAATCGTTTCAGGCGAAGAAGCCCGTGGACAAACCCATGACCGAAGCGAACCGCAAAACAATTGGCGTCAGTCCACAAGCTGTCGAAGCGATGCGGACAAACCTTGCCAAACGCGGAACACCGGATGGTGCCATTCGCATCGGCATCCGTGGCGGCGGCTGTTCGGGTTTTTCCTACGTGATCGAGTTCGACGACGACGAACCTCGCAAGGGTGACTTGGTGCTCGAGTTTGCCGAAGAAGGCAAAAGCCGGGTGCGCGTTTTCTGCGACAAAAAGAGCATCTTGTACCTTGGCGGCTCCATCCTCGATTGGGAAAAGACGCTGATGTTCCAAGGCTTCAAGTTCAAGAACCCCCAAGAAGCCAGCCGTTGTGGCTGCGGTCATTCGTTCACCGTCGGATGATCCGCCAACTCGTTTGACCTCCAAGCATTGACCAACGCATGAGTGATCCCTTTGACACCATGGGGGTCGAACCTTCGTTCGACCTTGACGTGGACAAACTCGCCGAACGTCACCGCGATCTTTCGCGGGCGCTGCATCCAGATCGTTATTCGGGAGCGCCGGCAGCCGAGCGACGCATGGCGCTGGGAAAAGCCATCGAAGTGAACGATGCGTTTCGTGTGCTCAAAGATCCCGTGCGTCGAGCAGAGGCGCTCTTGCGACGAGCAGGTGTTCCGGTTGGAGAAACTGCGGAACCCAAGCCATCGCAAGCATTGTTGATGGACATGATGGAGCGGCGCGAGGAACTGGCCGATGCGCGTCGGGCGAAGGATTTGCAAGCGGTGCAGAAACTCGCAACATCCGTGCGAGCTCGCGAAACGGACGTGCTGCGTCTACTAGGACAAACGCTCTCGGACAAAGAAGGCCCGGCCGCTCGAGCGCTGCCGCACCTGGGGGAACTCAGATACTTGCGGCGTTTCCTCGAGGAAGTAAGCGCCATCGAAGAGGACCTCGCCACCTGAAAGATCACGATGCAACTGCTCGAAATCTTCGACCCTAAAGCCGCCCCAAAACCCATCGGCATCGACCTGGGCACGACAAACTCACTCGTGGCTCGCGTTCGGGATGGCAAACCGTTTGTCATTGCGGACTGTAACCAAGAAAAACTCGTGCCGTCCGTGGTGCACTACGATCCGCGTGGACGCGTCATCGTTGGACGAGATGCGGCGCGACTGGCTCCGGAATTTCCGCGCGAAACGATCGTCAGCGTGAAGCGATTCATGGGTCGAGGCGCCGATGATCCCGAAACACGAAGGCTCGGGCCCTACGAGTTTGCCGCGGTGAACTCGCCTGAAGAAGCCAAGACGGTTCGGTTTGCGGTACGTGGAAAAACCCTCACACCCATCGAAGTTTCGGCCGAAATTCTGAGGGTCTTGCGTCAACTCGCCGAGGACGAACTGCGTTCCGTGGGTGGCGTCGTCATCACGGTTCCGGCGTATTTCGATGATGCCCAACGCCAAGCCACCAAAGACGCGGGAAAACTCGCGGGGCTCGATGTGCTGCGTTTGCTGAATGAACCGACGGCGGCAGCCCTCGCGTACGGTTTGGAAACGCAAAAGAACGGTCTGTTTGCCGTGTACGACCTGGGTGGAGGCACGTTCGACATCACGATTCTGTTGCTCGACAACGGCGTGTTTCAGGTTCGATCGACCGGCGGAGACAGCGCACTTGGCGGCGATGACATGGATCGTGCGCTCGCGACGAAGATCCTGGCCGACCTTGGAGCTCCAGCAAATCCGCCTGGAGAACTCGTCCGCTTGGCGCTCGATACGGCGCGCAGAATCAAACACGGGCTCACGGATGCGCAGCAAGTGGAAGCCGAGATCGACATCGAAGGCGGAAGCCGCAAGATCTCCGTGACGCGTGACGAATTCGAAGCGCTCGTGTTGCCACTGGTCGAACGTACGGGTGTGTCGTGTCGTCGAGCGCTGCGTGATGCGGGCGTTTCACCTGCCGAACTCGATGGGGTGATTCTGGTTGGTGGCGCAACGCGTGTGCCGCTTGTCCGTCGGTACGTGGAAAAACTCTTCGGAAAAACCCCGTTGACGGACATCGATCCGGAAGAAGTCGTGGCGCTCGGGGCAGCGATCCAAGCGGACATTTTGGCGGGATCGAAAGAACGCGCGGATGACGTGTTGTTGCTCGATGTTCTGCCGCTTTCGTTGGGACTCGAAACAATGGGCGGTGTGGTCGAAAAGATCTTGCCGCGAAACACGACGATTCCTGCGGGTGCGCGCCAAGTCTTCACGACATACGCGGACAACCAAACGGGGTTTGATTTGCACATCGTGCAAGGTGAACGCGAACTTGCCGTGGATTGTCGGTCTTTGGCGAAGTTTGTGCTCAAAGGAATTCCGCCGATGCCGGCGGGCATGGCGCGTCTGGAAGTCACATTTCGCGTCGATGCCGATGGGATTTTGGGAGTCACGGCGAAAGAACAAACGAC
>JBGAOI010000640.1:0-4658 GCA_044221885.1 Polyangium sp. (in: bacteria) | reverse complement strand
GGGTCCCCACAATGTGGCCACAGTACGAATCATGGCCCGTCCCACTCCCAATTTGCGGCCATCGAGCCGGCGAACTTCAATGTGCAAAGCGCGTTTGCCGAGCGTTTGTCCGAAATAGGCATGGCCGCCGATGAGATACACCAAATAAACGAAAATGCCCGGCCATTGGAGCAATGCCACGAGCGTGCTGGCGATGAGTGTGTCGATAACGACGGCTGCGGCACGCATCCAGAAGCCGGCGTATTCAATGGCTTCGGGGGCTGCCGCTTCGAGCGCCGCAATGAGTTCTTCGTGGCTCGCATACCGTTCGTCGGGATTTTTGGCGAGAAGGCGGTCAAAAATGAGGGCGAATCGGGGCGAAATGTCGGGGCGAATTTCGAGCATCGAAGGAGGCGTGTCGCGAAGATGCTTGGTAATGACGTCGAACGGAGCTTCACCCTCGAACGGTGGTTTTCCCGTAATGAGGTGGAAAAACGTGCAACCAAGTGAATACATATCAGCGCGATGATCGAGCGGTTTGCTGTTTACTTGTTCCGGCGAGATATAAAGCGGCGTGCCGACGATCATCCCGGCCAAGGTGGAGCTCGGTTTGGCGCCAGTGGACTTGGCCAAACCAAAATCCGCGATCTTGATGGTTTCATGGGTGTCGACCAGCAAATTGCCGGGCTTGATATCACGATGTACCAAGCCCGCCGAATACGCGACACGTAAGCCCTTGACCGCTTGAATCATCCAGATACGAGCTTTTTCTGGATCGAGGTTTTCGCGTCGTTCGACTCGACCTTCGAGCGACCCGCCTTCGACAAATTCCATCGCAAAATACAACGACTTCGTGCCATTTTCATTGTCTTGCGGAATGCGGCCGATGTAATAAATACGCACAATGTGGGGAGACACGAGACGCGCTTGCACTCGCGCTTCGTGAATGAAACGCTCTTGCGCTTCGGGATTGACGGCATATTCGTCCGGAAGAACCTTGAGCGCCACCGGGCGATCGAGCGACATATCGTGCGCTAGATAGACCGCCCCCATACCTCCAAGACCAATGCGCCGTTCCACTCGAAAATGGTCAATTTCCATTCCAATGAAGCGGTCGCCATCGGCAGAGGGAACCACGAGCGGTCGATCAGGCGGGACGGAAGGAATCGTTGCTCCGAATTCGCTGACGGAGTTTCCGCCGCCAGCGGGCGTGACGCTGGCGAGTCTTATCGCAGCTCGTTCGGCTTCGGATTTGGTCAGGGTAGACATTACGAAACTCGCGGGCCCCGGCTCAGGGAAGTTCGCGCGGGACGACATTACCAAAGAACCTCATCGTAAGGGAAGAAGGATTTGCATCGGATTGGCGAAAATTTGGCACCCTCGAGGGAAGCGTGGCGAATTTTGACACATTGGTACAGCACATCGTGAGCTGCATTTTGCATTCTTTCGACGTTCAAGACATGAAGTTTGTCACTTCCCATGGCGATGAACCCATGGTATGCGTGGCGCGTGGTGATAGACGCATCCTTCAGAAAGCTTCTGGATCTCAATCGCGCCGCAGTAGAGCGAGAAGTTTTCATTGCTCTCGGTGAACTCAACGAATTTTATCGAAACTTGCCGGAGGACAAGCGCACCGAATCCGCGCAACGTATCCTCGGATTGCTCCTGCTCGGTTGTGACGACCCCAAATCCGAGATACTTCAACGTGCAATACTTGGGCTCGTCGCCCAGAGACACGAGCAAGGCGTTTCGCTCCGGGAAGCATTGCATGTGGTCGCCCTTCCCCGACGCGCCATTTGCCGGGTACTGCGACGAACTTACCCGAATGAAGACTTTTTCGATGGCTTCGAACAACTGACCCAAGTCATCGAAGAACTTTCCGCGATGATTATCGAGGCATACGATCGTCGAATGTCGGGAATTCTCGAAGAACAAACCGCTGCAGAACGTCGCTATCGCCTGCTTTACGATCGGGCACCCGTCATGATGCACTCGATTGATGCTCAAGGGCGACTCATCGAAGTCAATGAGGAATGGCAAACGGTACTTGGGTATACACGCGCAGAAGTGCTGGGGCGCAGGTCCGTGGAATTCATGACCGAGGCTTCACGGGCATCTGCGGTGAGCTTGCATATTCCTCTGATGTTCAAAACCGGTTATGCGCGGGACATTGCGTATCAATTCGTGAAGAAAAACGGTGATTTGGTTGATATTCTGATTTCCGCCATCGTGGTTCGCACTTCCGATGGCCAGATCGATCGCGTGGTTGGTGTTTTACGGGATGTAAGCGAACAATTGAAAGCCGATCGTGCGCTCAAAGAAAGCGAAGAGCAATATCGGTCCATTGTGGAACGATCACCGCTCGGCATGTGTATTCATCGAGCCGGAACGATGATTTATGCCAACGGGGCCATGCAACGACTGCTTGGGGTTTTGGAACCGAATGCTCTCGTAGGAAAGGATTTGTTGACATTCACTCCTGTCGACGCGCAAGACGCGATGGCCGCACATATCGAAATGGTCGACCGCTCGTCCGACATCGTACCATCCATGGAAAGTCGCCTCTTGCGTACCGATGGTGAAAGTGTCGACGTCGAAGTTTTTAATCAACCGGTCATGTACGAGGGCTCGCCAGCCATTCAATTCGTATATTTGGATATTTCGGCAAGAAAACGTGCGGATGACGCCATCAAACGAGCTGCCGCATCGGAAAATACGCTGGCAGCGCAAGAAGAAATCATACGTGCGCTTTCGTGCCCTCTCATTCCGTTTGGAAAAGGCGCGTTGCTCATGCCGCTCATTGGAAGTATCAATCAGGGCCGCGCCGTACGCATTATCGAAGAACTCGCGCGAGGCGTTGTGGAGCAGCAAGCCGTCGTGGCGATTTTGGATGTCACGGGTGTGCCGCATGTCGACGCCGATGTTGCAGATGCGCTGCTCCGAGCAGCGAGCGTGGTGAAACTCCTTGGGGCCGACGTCATGCTCACGGGGATTCAACCGGCCATTGCAAAAATGATCGTCGAGCTCGGTATCGATATGTCTGGATTCATTGTTAAAAGTTCACTACGCGAAGGTTTGTCGCAGCTCATGCGCAATCGAGAATGGCAACAAAACAATCAGCGCGGCAACGGATAAGCGACGTGCTGGACGTACCGCATACCCCACACGCGATCGACGACCCAGATCACGGCCCCAATGATGATCGCTCGGAAGACGAGGCTCAAAATGGCCGAGCCGGCTTCGGCCATGTTCGTGATTTGAAACGTCAATCCGAAATAAAGCAGCAGCCGTAAGCTATTGCGTTCAGCATGCGGTGTCGCATATGCCCAAAGTTTGCCCATCATCGCGCCGATGAGAATCATTCCAATGACCACGCCCGACCACCCAAAATTCCAATATAGTTCGCCCGGCGCCGTTTGTCCCAGCGACGTTGTGGCGCTTTCTTCCGATGTTGCTTGACCCAGATATTCCGTAAACCAAGCACCTCGCGTCATGATTGGTTTTTCTGGCCAAATAACCCGAGGCACGAGCGCATAGATGAGATACGACATGCCTTCGCCATACATGAACCCCGTCCGATCGACTTCGCCATAAATGCAAGCAGTCGCTGTCGTATCAAAAGCTCGTTCCAAATAACGCGGCAGTTGCTTTTCCGCACCGGCATCGTCCTGATATTCACCGCGCGAATAGGTGCGCATGATTCGATTCATCGCCGATTCCCGCTGATCCGCAGGACCCATGCGGGAAGCCATCACCACCGGCGCAATGACGCCGACGTAAAACATGAACATGCCAACACTCAAAACGGGCACGAAACGCCGTAATTTTTGATCTCGCAAAAAAAGCCATAAAATGGGCAAGAAACTGAACATCAAATAAGCCTTCGAGCCCGTGTTCAGGTTCGTGACGAATTCGAGTACCGTTCCGCCAATGACCGTCAACCAAAAAAACCAGGTGCGTTCGTGCCGATAGCGACTCAGTAAATACGCTGCCAGCGCAGTGGTCGAACCGAAGTGCAAAATGCCTGCGATTGCACCAAGAGACGAAATCGCATTCGGAGAAAATCGAATGTAAATGCTCGCTAGCCAAATGATCAACAATCCATCGAGCCTTGGCCGCTCGATCTTGGGTGGCGCCGTGTCCGGCCCTACCCATGGACGTGTCCATTGCAAACCGGCGTGAATCGCCAAATTCCCCAGAACCTGCAAAACATACCCGGCCGCAATATCATCCGGATGAAGCACTCGAACCGAATAAAGAATGGGCTCACCGTCCGCAATGCGATTTGCAAAATGAATGGCCGACGGTCCTGTCGGCGGAAAGTACCAGACAAACAACGCGCTGAGCGGACTTACCAAAAGCGGTGCTCTCCGCACTTCTATCACCGCCAGAACCGCGTACACAACCGTCGCGACCCCGCCCGAAATGTAAAGCAAATTCTCCGGCATAACGCCGAAAATCCACAAACACAACACCAGGACAAAAAACCACCCGTGAATCACGAGCGGCGTGTAGCGCCAACCGCTCAACCGTCGCGCCGGCGCAGCAGTCCGCTCTGGACCACGCCGCCACGGAACCTCGTCCCTCACTCGGACGTCATCGAGTGTCATTCCATATAGAGTCATCGGTTTTTAAGCAATAACCTAATCACGCCGCAATCCCCCGGTGTTCATTCCGTT
>JBGAOI010000063.1:247-20462 GCA_044221885.1 Polyangium sp. (in: bacteria) | reverse complement strand
GTGATGGGGATGAAATTTCCGTCACGAGTTCTGGAGCGGATCGCAAAGAAGGCACGCCCGACGACATCAAAGACGATTTTCGTGACGCGGACATCAAGCGCGTTTCAGCGCTTTGAGTTAAGGTAACCATGATGGCCCCAGCTTCGATTCATCAAATGCCGATATCGTCTGCGCGAGCAGCACGACGAGGCATGTCGTTGGTCGAAGTCTTGATTACGCTGGCCATCATGACGTTGCTCACCGGGACCGCAGTATTTGGGCTCGGGGCATTACGACGTGCACGGCTTCGGCAATCGGCCGTCATGGTTGCCAGCGCCGTGCGCGTTGCTTATGGGCATGCGACAGCAACAGGAAAAGAATTACGCCTCGTATTCGATTTCAAAGAGCGTACGGTAACACTCGAAGAAGCGTCGGGAAAGCTGGGAACGCAGCGCAAAGGCAATACGGGTGGAGCAGCGGCAGCAACGGAAATCGAACAGCAGGCAGAGGAAGAAGCGGAACGAATCGTCAAAGGACCTCGAACGCAAAAACCCAAATTCACGGCAACCAAAGCCTTTGGATTTGAAGGTCCGGGTGGAAAATCCGGCAAAGAACTTGGGGACAACGTGCGATTTTTATCCATCGACACGGCGCACCAAGAAGTTGTCCTCGAGGAAGATCGGGCGTATCTTTATTTTTGGCCAGGAGGACAAACCGAACGGGCGGCCATTACGCTCGTATTGGGAAATCCAGCCGAAGCAGATCCGGAACGAGACATCATCACCCTCATCGTCTCGCCTTTGACGGGCAAGACGAAAATGGAAAAGGGGAAAGTGGAAATGCCGCGTCCACGTGACGAATCCGAGGAATCGGAGGCCTCCGATGATGGTTGAAAGGTCGATGCACACTCGCCCTCGAAATCGCGGATTCACGCTGCTCGAAGTCATGGTGGCGACGGCGATTTTGGGCATGGGACTCACGGCCATTCTATCGGCGCAAGCGGGGGCATTTGCGACGGCGGCGCATGCCCGCAACGTGAGTGTCGCGACCACGCTCGCGCGCTGCAAAATGGGCGAAATCGAAGAACATCTTTATATCGATGGTGTTCAAGAGCTCGAAGAAATCGAAAGTGGCGTTTGTTGCGAAGGCGACGAGACGCCCAATATGAAATGCTCGTGGAAAATTGAAAAACCGCAATTTCCAGAACCCAAATTGGGCGAATTGAACCTCGATACGAGCCTCGATCTTTCCACACCCGCCGGTGGCCAAGGCGGCCCACCCAATACGCTTGGCCCGCTTGGCTCGATGCTGGGAATGACGGGCGGCGATTCATCGGGGGCATTGCCACCACCCGGCGGCGATTCTTCCGGCGGTCTCGGCGATATTGCAGGAGCCTTGGGCGGTGCAACGGGAATGGAAGCCTTGGGCGGGATGATGCAACTCGTGGGAACGTTTGTCTATCCGCAACTCAAAACGATTTTCGAAAACAACGCGCGTCGTATTTCGTTAACCGTCACGTGGACCGAAGGTTCCAAGGAGTTTTCTTTCGACGTTGTGCAATGGTATGTCAATCCGCAACCTAGTTTGCCCACGAACGAATTGCTGGATGCGGCTGGAGGGGCTTCGAGTTCTTCCGGGATGACTTCCTCGGGAGGAGCCTCGAGTTCCTCAGGGAAAACAAGGTGACTGGCGAATGAAGCGAACGAAGCGCCATTCTCAAGCCGGCCTCACGCTCATCGAAGCGATGGTGTCGATTGGCATTTTGGCGCTGATTGGTTCGCTCATTTATGGTGCATTCGACGGCATGCAACGTTCGCGTAAAGGCATTACGCAAATGGCCGATCGATATCAGCAGGGGCGATCGGCCATGGCGCGTATGGCGCGCGAAATTCAAACCGCGTTTGTCTCGAAACACGGCGATTTTACAAACAATTCGACGATGCTTTCGCAACAAGCGCGTAAAACGGCGTTTATTGGCAAAGACAACGGAAGTTTCGATCGTCTCGATTTTACTTCGTTTGCACACAAACAGCTTGGTCCGCATGAATCTGATCAGGCGGAAATTGGATATTTTGGATCGCGTAATCGGGACACGGGGGCGACTGATTTGGTGCGTCGCGAAGACAAATACCTCGATATGGAGCCCGGTAAAGGAGGCGTGGTCAACGTATTGGTCGAAGACGTGGATCGATTCGAGATTGATTATTTGGATCCAGTAACGAAAGAATGGGTCGGGGAATGGGATACGACGCAAGCGGCGGGACAACCGTGGCGTTTGCCCATGCAAGTTCGCATCACGCTGGTGATCAATGGGGGTCCTGGCGGTAAACCGGTCACATTGCGCACACGCGTATCGCCGGCCATTCAAACGGCCCTCGAATTCGCCAATTGAAGGAGAAATCCATGGACGAAGCGACACGCCAAATGCTCCAAGCCCGCAAGCGTCGAGCGCGTAATGCGAATCGGCGTGGCGTTGCCTTGCTCATGGTGCTCGGCGCAATCACCGTGCTCACGGTTTTTCTGACCGAACTGCAACAAGAAACGAGCGCAACATTCGCAGCAGCATTGGCCGATCGTGATGCAATGCAGGCCGAATATCTCGCGAAAAGTGCTATCAATTTGTCCCGATTGCTCATTGCGTCCGAACCGCAAATCCGCACCAGTATTCCTTTACCGATTCCTTTCAAACAATTGCCTGTTTGGGAATTTTCCGACGTCGCCCTCGGTCCGTTTAATGATGAAACAGGTATGTCCGCATTTGCCGGTATGCTCAGCGTCGATTCATCGACGGGCAAAGGTTTGGGACTGAAAAACGGCCGTTTCGAGGTCAAAATCGTCGACGAAGATTCTAAAATCAATATCAATCGAGCGGCACCGATTACAGATATCGATCTCGATCGGCAACTCATTAGTTTGATGCAAAGCCCGCAGAATGCGCCGCTCTTCGAAGGCCGAGATTTGGACGATCAATTCTCGGACATGAATACCATTTGTGGAGCAATTACCGATTGGGCTGATCAAGACGAAAACCTTTCGACGTGTTATGTCGGATCGCAAGCGCAGGGCGCATCTGGCTCTGAAGACAATTTTTATCAAACGATTGGCCTCGATTATCGCCGCAAGAATGCTGCGTATGATTCCATTGAGGAATTGCGTCTCGTACGAGGCATGGGGGACGATTTTTGGGGAACGTTCGTGGATCCAAACCCAGACGATCCAAAGGCGCGCGTGTTGACCGTGTGGGGTCAAAAAGCCATCAATGTAAATAGCGCAAATCCACAAATTCTGCTTTCGGCAGCTTGTTCGATATGTGCAGGCGGCACGGGCGGAGGAGCCGGAAACGCTGCTCAAGGTTTGGCGTTGTGCATCGATCCTCTGGTTCAAGCACAATTTCTTTCCTTGCTCGGCCTTTTGCGAACATTTCCCATTCCCATTTTCACGAAGAATTCAGATTTTCCGAATTTGCTCAAAACGGGCAACATTGGCGGCCCCATGGGCGCAATGCTCGGTCCTATGCTCGCGCCGCTCATGCAACAGGCAGGATTACCGTGCAGCCTCAACGCGGGCGCGAACAAACAATTCACCGTCACGAGCCGCGTATTCAGCATTTACGCGGATGGCATCATTCCCGGGCGCAAACGCACGACGCGCGTGCGTATTCATGCGGTCGTCGATACGCGGGCATCGAATCCGCTCACAGGTCTGGGACCAAATGCGACGAACACTCTAAACCAAAACAATGGCACGGGCGGCAGCGGCGGGTCGGGATCGACAACAGACACCCCCACCTTCGATCCTATTGCCGCCGCCAACTCTAGCGCGCTGGGCCGCGTCGTTTATTATCGAATCGAGTAAAGCAAGGTATCCACTATGTCCAGAATTCTCGGCATCGATATTGGCAAATCAGTCATCAGGATCGCGATCTTGCGCGCCAACTATCGCAAGATCATGCTCGAAGCGTTGACCGAAATGGCCATTACGGGCCTCGAAGTCGACGCCATTCGCGCCGCCGTCGGAACGCACAAACCCGACGGAATCGCCATTGCGATCTCCGGCGAAAAAACCTACTTTCGCACGGTCGATTTGCCCGCCTCGGCGCTCAAAGAAATTGAAAGCGTTCTGCCATTCGAGCTCGAAGCTCAATTGCCGTTTGAAATGACCGAAGCGGTTTTTGATTATCGCGTCGACAAACGGCCCATTGGAAGCGAAACATTACCCATTTTTTCGGCCATTGCCCGAATCGGGGACGTTCGCGAACGCATTCACGTCGTCAAAGAAGCCTTGGGAATCGAACCGGAACGCGTCGGCACTGGTGCATTGCCCCTCGCCAATCTCGTCTCGATCATGCCCGGCATTGAAAAACCGTTTGGCAAGGACGCTCCTGTCGGCGAAATGATGCCCCCAGTCGCCATTTTGGATCTCGGCGATTCCACCAGTGACTTGGTCATCCTTCGCGATGGTGAGCCGATATTTGCGCGCACGTTGTCTCGAGGCACGAACGGTCTGCCCGGGAGCGCTCCCGCCATTTCGCGTGAACTTCGACAAACCTTTGCCGCGTGGCGTGCATCGGGCGGGCCACCTTTGGCCGGCATGTATCTCGTGGGTGGCGGATCCGCGGCGCAAGGAGCCGAAGTCTTTTTATCGACGGAACTCGGCATTTCGATATTGCCTTTGCCCCGCCCCAATCTCGATGGAGTCACAGCCGAGCAGGAAATCATGCTCCCGCGATTTGCCAAAGCGATTGGCCTGGCCATGGGCCTCATTGGCAAACCGCGTGGTCTCAATCTGCGTCGAGGAGCGCTCGAAGCGGCGCGTAGTTATCCGTTTTTGCGCGAGAAAGTCCCACTGCTCGTGGGCCTTGCGTCGGTTGTCGTCGTCAGTTTTGCCTTCAATCTATTGGCGGAACATTCGAGCCTCTCGGCGGAGCGGGAACTTTTGCTGGCGCAAGTCGAGACCGCGACGGGCGAAGTGTTTGGCGAAGAAACGAAAGATACCGAGAAGGCGCGCGAACTCCTGGACAAACGAGCTGCCGCGGACGACGATCCATTGCCGCGTGCCGATGCATTCGATGTGCTGGTCAAATTTTCCGAAGCGGTGCCCAAGGAAATCGTGCACGATGTGCTCGAATTCGATCTCAATCGCGGCCATGCTACGATTCAAGGCACGGTACCTTCGATTCCAGATGCGCAAGCGATTGCCGACAAATTGAAGGAGCACAAATGCTTCAAGGATGTGAAAATCAGCCGCACGGCGCAATTCACGGGCAACAAGCAAAAATACGTGCTCGAATTCGACGTGAAGTGCGAAGACAAGAAACCGGCGAAAAAGAAGCCAGGAGCGACGGCGGAGCCGGCCGATAGTGCCGCCAACCCGGCCAGCAAGGAGGAAGGCAAGTGACCTTTGCAGAACGCCTGGACAAACTCGAACCTCGCGAGCGCCGCTTGCTGGGACTGCTCGGCGGCATCGTCGTCGCATTGCTCGTGCTTGCCGTGCCCATGTACGCATGGAGCGCCGTACGCGATGCTCGGGATCACAATGATCAAATTCGCGACCTCATCAGCGACATCTACAAGGCGCGCATGAATGTTGGCGAATTGCGCGCCAAACAGGAAGCATTACTCGCGCGTTATTCGAAGCCCGCCCCGCAGCTCGCCGGTTTTATCGAAGACGCGGCCAAACAAAATAACATTACGGTCGCCGATTCGCAAGACAAACCGGAAGTCCCGCACGGCAAACGGTATTCCGAACGAATCACCGTTGTAAAACTGCACAAAGTCGGGATGCTCAATTTGGTCAAACTGCTCGAAAAAATCGAGCAATCGGGGCATCCCATCGTCATCAGCCGCCTCAACATTCGTCCTCGATCCGGCGAACCGGATTCTTATGAAGTGGAACTCGGTGTCAGCGCGTATGATCGCAAAGCTGATCCCAAGGACAAAGACAAGGACAAAGACAAGGGCGAGACGAAAGAAGCGACACCCGAGGAGAAAGTGCCGTGAAACAACGCCTCCTGCGCATTCTCAAGTTTCTCGCGTATCCGACACTGTACTTGTCGTGTCTGATGCTCTTTTTCTATCTCACGTTTCCGTGGAATCGGCTCAAGGATCGGCTCGTCGCAGAAGTTGCCATTCGCGCGCAAAAGCCAAAGAGCGCCATTCAAAGGGTGGAGATCGACGATCTCGATTCGTATTGGTTTACCGGCGTCGAAGCGTCGGGCGTGCGTATTTATCTGCCGCCATCCGATGACGCTGGAGCGGACAAAGACAAACCGACCGAATCGGTGGTCAAAGTCGACGAACTCAATGCCCGCCTTCAGATTCTGCCCTTGTTTTTGGGCCGATTCCGCGTGAAATTTTGGGCCCACGCATTTAACGGCGACGTCAACGGTACGGTGCCCATTGGTGGTTCGAGTGGTCCGGTCGAAATACAGCTCGACGCGATTGACTTGGGTTATGTCGACCTCATCAAGGATACGCTCGGCATTCCAATCAAAGGTGTCGCCACGGGCAAGTTGGAATTGTCGGCGGAAGGCGGCAAATTCAGCAAAGCCAATGGGACGCTGGATTTGGCCATCAATGGTGTGACGGTTGGCGACGGCAAATCCAAAATCAAAAATCAGATTGCCCTACCGGAAGCCAAAATCGGGGACCTCGTCATTGCCGCCGAAGCCAAAGACGGGGCGCTCAAAATCACCAAATTCGAAGCGAATGGCACGGATATCGAACTCGCTGGCGATGGCAAAATCAGCGTTCGTGAGCCGGCAATGAATTCCGTTGCCGACCTTTACGTGCGTTTCAAATTCACCGATGCGTATCGGAACAAGAGCGATTTGACAAAAACGCTTCTTGGCGCGCCGGGTTCGTCCGCCCCTTCGCTTTTCGAATTGGCCGATCCGCGAATCAAACGTTCCAAACGCACCGACGGATTTTATGGTTGGCACGTTCACGGTGCGCTTGGAAAACTCAAATTCGATCCGTCGACAACCGACGGCCCCGCGGGTGGAAAGTCGCGCGGGAAGACGGATTCGCCATTCACAACGAAAAAGCCGATATTGCCGCTCGGAACGTCCACCGCGCGTGAGGGCAAAGAAGACGATAGCGTCGCCAAACCCACGACAGCCGAACCCAAACCTGTCGAGGCGGTAAAACCCGAGACGGCTACGCCGAAAGCTCCGGTCCCCCCTCCATCCGAACCTGCCGCAGCTCCACCAGGTGCGGAAGACGCGCCTTCGCCGCGTGCTCGGCCCACTGCTGCGGAAACGCAATGAGTTTGTCGCGTTCCCCGGCTTGGCGGCAAGCCTGCTAATCGTTCGGAAATAGCGCCTCCGCCCAATCTCGAACCGGATCGGGTCGCCCCACCGCATTCAAATACCCGCCTCCCGCGGCCTTCTCTACGAGCTCATGGGATACCGCAATGCAATGACCCGCGACAGCGCGGGCCTGCGCTTCATTTACGGTCGAGCAATGGTAGACACGCATATTGCATGCATTGCAATGCCGTTCGTTTGCATTCTCGGTGGGCGATAGTGTCTCCCATCGTTTGTCACAAATGAACGCAAACCTGACCCGACGGGGTTCGTTGACAGCGTTGCCGCAATTCAACACATCGTTGCGCCGCATCAGCCGCAAGAAGTCATACCCCACGGCGCGAGATAGTTCTCGAAAACGCTGATGCTCTGTTTCGTCATTCGTCGCGCGAGCTTGTAGCCGCATCTCGAGCCGCAGCCATTCAGCGCGTTTCGGATCGCGCGTATCGAGCACATTTGCATACTCCGCTCGACCCACATCATCAAGCTGCCGATTAAATAGTTTCAAAAGAAACGGGCGCTCCGTTTCATCGTTTAAGTATTCGAACAGCGAACGCGGTTTCGTTGACATGGCTGATTCACCTCCGCGGAAATGTCATTGTAGTTGGATCGTCGTTTCCTGAATACTTGGCGGTACCTTGACCCAGACCGACCGTGTGGATGCTTCGTGAAAATACCCCGACGAACTCGCGTCGAACGCTGCGCGATCCGCATGCTCCATTGCGAGATTACCACCAACGTTCACCGTCGTGGGTTTGGCTTCCACACGCACGCGTACGAGCGTCTCGACAAGCGCGCGCGAAATGGTCACGGACGAACCATTGCCATCTGCCACGGCCTTGATTTGTGTCGTTGCGTCGTCGGAGTCATGCAACGTAAAACTCGAAGCGGCTGTGGCCGGAAAAACGAGCACCGTCAATTTGTTTTGGGAAGCGGCCGAGCCAAACCCTGTTACATTGTCGGCAATATGCATGGGCACGATGGCTCCGGCCCGGAAATAAAGCGGGATCTTTTGCAGATCCATGGAATGGTCGGTCATGACGGTCGTTCCGCCGTCGATAGGATCCGAATCGGGAGCCCAAAAGTCGTAATATCGGGATCCGGAGGGTAACATGACACTTCGTGTGCCGGTTTCATCCAAAATGGGTGCAACGAGAAAGGCGTCGCCAATCAAGTATCGATAATCGCCAGCCCACATCGGCATATCGCCAATGGGATGCAGGGTGCTTGTGCCGGTGGCATGCGCTTCTTGCGCCAAGCTGTACCAGAATGGAACCATTTCGTGATGCAGTTTCGACCAATATCGATACAAATTCACGATTTCGTCATTGCTTTGAGGCACTGTCCAAGGCGTGATGTTTGCCCTGCCGTGGAGCTGCATGAAGGGATTTAATGCGCCTACCGCGGTCCACCGCGCGAAATTCACCGGATCGAGCGGAATTTCTGGCCCCAAAAGATCCTTGTCGTCTCGATCCAAGTATCCACCAATGTCCGATCCGAGCACCGCATATCCAGCAGCGGCAGACCGAAATACATGATCGAGCGCATCCGCCAAACCCACCCAATCGCGCCGATTGTCCCCCATCCACGCGACGGGCGCGTCCTCTTTTCGCGCAAAGAAGCGACCTGTGAAATCGTAGGATTCATCCCAAGCGCGAACCATCGTCAAAAATTCATTACCTCGGCGCTTGATCCCATAACTCAAAAAATCCCGATAATATGCCTCGGAATACTCCTGATGCGGCACGACACCTTTGCTCGTTTGCACCGATTCTGCGCGCACGTAGCTGTCCCCGAAATCCAACTTCCATCCGTCGATTCCTGCATCGAGAACCGTGTTTTGCTGCTCATGCCACCATGCGGTCGCGGACGGATTGAAAAAATCGACCGCCGCTCCAGAACCTTTCCACCAGGCATAACGAGCGCCATCTTCGACAAAATAATTACAGGCCTCGCCTTCTTCGAGGTTTGGCGAAGGACCCACATACCCATCACCACCCATTTCGAGATCATAACCAATGGAATTCACGAAATTCGTAATCCAAAGGACGACGCGAATGTCATCTTTGTGAAGATCCTGGACCATCGTGTCGAAATTGGGATATCGCGTGGGATTGGGAATGAACGTATTGTAATGGGTTTCCCAAGGGCTATCCAATACGACGACACCCACGGGAATGTCACGATCACGAAAACCCTTGACGAATGCGTAGGTGTCGGGACCATCGGAAATATCTTTTGAAATCCAAGGCTCAAAAGCCCAACGCGGCGTGTGTGGTGGTCGTGCTGGCAATTCATCGGGCACACGGACACACGGATCATTGAGGGGCGGCTTCGTACTCGTGGGGTCCGAACAAGCTGACAATAATGAGGCCACGGTGACGATGCCAAAGAAAACACGACGATGCATGGACGTAGCGTCGCACAATTGACGCTCGAATGGAAGTCCCAATGAGGGGTATGCTGGACGACGACATCTGAGAAGGTGTTACATCCCGGTGACGGGATCTTGACTTCGTTGACGAATTGGCTTTTCATGTGAACATGACGCGATTCTCGAGACACCCGTTGGTTATGCGAAGCGCTTCTGACCGCCGCGTGTCTCGAGCATGGTATCTGCTGAGCGCCAATGTATTGATCGGCCTGGCATTTGCCGGCTGTGGACTGGTCTCGGGCCTCAATGAATTCGAGGTTGGGCCGGCGGATTCGTCCAGTGCATCGAGCAGCGGCTCATCTGGCAGTAGCGGCGATTTTGTGACCATTGGTGGCTCGGTGTCGGGACTCGTCGGAAGTGGTCTCGTGCTTCGAAACAACGGCGCCGATGATATTCAGATTGGTATGGATGGACCATTTACGTTTCCAGCGAAAGTCCAATCCGGAAGCGGTTATGACATAACCATTGCGTCGCAACCGTCTTCCCCTTCGCAATCGTGCGCGATCTCGAAAGGATCCGGCACGGCGGCGAACGCAGCCATTACCGATATTCTCGTGAGTTGTTCTACTTCGACGCAAGCCGTTGGCGGCACCGTCGTGGGTTTGACCGGTAATGGGTTGGTTCTTACGAACAGCGGGGGCGACGATTTGGCCATTGCGATGAATGGTTCGTTTGTATTCAAAACACCTGTCGCCAGCGGTTCGTCGTTCGACGTCGCCGTGAAAATGCAACCATCGAGCGGCGGGCCTTGTGTTGTATCCGGTGGTTCGGGCACCGTTGGAAATGCCGATGTCAGCAGCATTCTCGTCAATTGTGCCCCAGGAACGTATACCGTTGGAGGAACGATTTCAGGCCTTGTCGGAACGGTCGTTTTACAACAAACTGGTGGCTCGGACTTGAATCTCACGTCCGACGGCACATTCGCTTTCGCCAATACCCTTGCGCCAGGAACCGCCTACAACGTTACCGTCGCGACCCAACCGAATTATCCTCCACGAAGTCAAGATTGCACGGTCATGAATGGCAGCGGAACCATGGGCAATGCCAATGTGACGAATGTGGCCATTGCCTGCAAAACGAAAACGTACACCGTCGGCGGCAATGTCGTCGACAGCTCGGGACCGGTTGTCTTAAAAAACAACGGCGGAGATCAAATCACCGTCACTATGGCCGGCTCGTTCGTCTTTCCAAGCGCCATCATGAGTGGCAATACGTATTCCGTATCGGTGGTCACCCCTCCGTCAGGACAAACCTGCACAGTTTCGAGCGGCACGGGTACGGTAACCAATGGAAACATCAATGACGTCGCCATTCAGTGCAGCATGGTTGCCGGAAACCAAGGAATTCTTTGTGACGGATCCTATTGTACCTTGAATACGCAAGAATGCTGCTTGGCAAACAATACTACATTTGCGTGTATTGATAAATGTGTCGGCGGTGGAACAGCACCCATCAAGTGCGACAGTGCCTCAGATTGCGCAAGTGGTCTCGTCTGTTGTGGCGCATTGACGGGCACGACGGTCAATAACATTTTCTGCTCGACGGCATCGCAATGTATGGCTCCGAAGGTTCTTTTCTGCAATCCTGGCGACGCGAATCCTTGTCCCAATGGCGGTTCGTGCATGCCCACAACCAATCCTCCTGGCTTTTTTCGGTGTAATTGAGCGAAACATGGCCCGTATCGTCCTGCCAAACGATGCCGAAGGAATGCTCGAACTCGAGCCCGGGCTCATTATTGCTCAAAAATACCGGCTCGAACGATTGCTGAAACGCGGCGGAATGGGCGCCGTCTGGATCGCAACCCATTTGGGGCTCGAAACCACCGTCGCCATCAAGTTCATGAGCAACCGATTGCTCGATCTTCCAACGAGCGTCGAAGACGAAGACGGTATGAAATCGAATCCGCGCGCACTCACGCGCGTCCGATTCGAACGCGAAGCCAAAGCGGCTGCGCGTATCCGTTCGACGAATGTCGTGCAAATGCTCGATCACGGAATCGATCAAGGCACGCCTTATATCGTCATGGAGTATCTGCGCGGGGAAGACCTCGAAATGCGGCTCAAACGCGTGGGTCGCATGAATTTCGATGAATTGCTTCCGATTGTGAATGCCATTGGACGAGCCTTGCAATTGGCCCATGCCGAAGAACTCGTCCACCGCGACCTCAAACCCGAAAACGTTTTTTTGGCCAAAGAAGGCGACGAAGAAATCCCAAAGATTCTCGATTTCGGTGTCGCCAAAGCCAAGAATGGCCCAGTGGAGCAATCGGGCCCGGCATCCGGCCCACTCAATCAAGCCGTCGACGGGGCCACCGTGCAAGGCACCATGGTCGGCACGCCGCATTACATGAGCCCCGAGCAAATTCAAGTGGGCGGGCAAGTCGACCATCGAGCCGATCTTTGGGCGTTTGGCGTGCTCATTTTTCGAGCGCTCACGGGGCGATTGCCATTCCCATCCCAAAGACTCCTCCAATTGGCGATGGAGATTTGTCGCGATCCAATTCCAAGAGCCACGTCCGTTGCTCCCGACCTTCCACCGACCATTGACGTTTTTTTCGACAAAGCCCTTTCCCGTGACGTCAATCAACGATTTCAATCTGCCCGCGAATTGGTGGCGGCATTCCAAGAATTCGCTTCGACACGCGTCGCTTCGCCCTCGGCCTCCTCAATTTCTATCGCAACCAATGTCGTTCCCTTGGACAAACCCAAAGCCGCCAATACGACGATGTTGCTCGTCGCCGGCGGTGTCGTACTTGTTCTCCTGATTGGAGGCGGCATCTTTGCCTGGCTAGGGAGTTCGTCGCGACAAAATTCGAGCAATACGTCCGTGCCCACTCTGTCTGCCACAAGCGTATCAAGTCCCCCACCCACGAACCAATCCGCGTCAGCCGCAGCGCCGCAACCGAGCGTCACGACGTCAGCTTCGACATCCATGTCGTCACCGACAAACACCGCTCCGCGGACAACGGCGACCACCAAAACAAAAAAGCGAAATGTCGGCTATTGAGGGGATTCGATTCGTCTGCCCCCGACACGCTCGACATCGAGCTATCCAATGCACTATGTTGTCCTGATGAAACGAGCGCTCGCGGTAGCCGCGTGCCTGTTTTTCACGCCAGCATTGGCCCTGGGTGGACCACCCACGGACAAGGATCGCGCGCGCGAACTTGCCCAAAATGCCGCCGATTTGCTGGATGCCAAGAAGTACGCCGACGCGCTCGACGCAGCGAACAAAGCCGAAGCACTTTATCACGCGGTGTATCACCTCTATGTCGCCGCCCGTTCGCTCGAAGGGCTCGAACGACTTACGGAAGCGGCCGACATGCACGAGCGCATTTTGGCTGAGCCGCTACCTGCAAGCGCTCCCAAAGTTTTTCGCGACGCACAAGCGGACAGCAAGACACGCTTGGCCGAACTCTTGGCACGAATCCCCACGGTGCTCGTAAAAGTATCCGGCGCACCTGTCGATGCCGCCAAAGCAACGCTTGACGACAAACCCTTGGATGTTGCCAGCGGTGTCGCCGTGCGTGCGGATCCAGGATCTCACGTCGTACGCGTGACTGCGGACGGACGTGCGCCGTTTGAAAAGACAATTTCTCTACCCAACAAGGGTGGGGTCGTCGTCGTCGAAGCCAGTCTCGGATCCGTTGGAGGACATAACAACTCTGCGCCTGAGACAAACCCACCGGGAACGGGATCTGGCGGCAGTTTAGCGCCAGCGATCGCAGCGTTCGGCGTTGGTGCTGCCGGTTTGGTCTTTGGAAGTGTCACAGGCGTTCTCGAACTTGGCAAAGTGGCCGAGCTCGAGAAGCGTTGTCCCAACAAACAATGTCCCGCCGATGCTCAATCGGACTTCGACAAAGCGAATCAGTTGGCAACCTTGTCGACCGCTGGGTTTGTCGTGGGTGGCGTGGGCGTCGTTGCCGGAGTCGTTTTGCTCGCGGTTCGAAAAAAAGCGCCGAGCCAAACGTCGACGGGATTCACGGTCAGGCCTTGGATCGGTGCCGGAACATTTGGTTTGGCCGGGAAATTCTAAAATATCCCGAACATCTTCGGCGGTATGTCACGGCCTTGCGCCAATCCATTTTCCCAAACCGTACGGCGGCAGGAAAAACGATGGCGAAAACTCCACGCCAAATGTGAATTGCCAAGGCGCATCTTTGGCCAATGTGCTCCTCGTGGTCGCAAAGAGTCGAAACGTATCGGCCCGATCGATGGCTTTTGGCGCTGGTTCTGGGTCACACGCGCCGCGTTCATGGTAACGACCAAGCGCCGACCGAATGCCTCCCGTCAGGGTCAAGACGAAATGCGGCGACAAACCCAGTCGATCGTCTCCCATACCTCCACCGACGCGCACTGCATACGTTCCCCATTGCGCGTGGTTGACTTGCCCGAACGAAAATAAAAATCCACCCTCCGCGCGCATTCCGCTCATGTCCGAAGTCATGTTCCACCACGAACCACCGCGGAATTCATACGGCCCGCCGTATTGATATTTTCGACTCGCCTCGAACATGCCCGCCGTCGACTCCATCCCGAATCCCAGCACGCCAAATCGTTCATTGGTCCGATCGGAATGGAATCCACCGCCCCCCGTCACCCAATACGTCCATTCGAGATTCGCTGGAATCGCATCAAGGAGCAAAAGAGCGATGCACCCCGTGACTGGCGCCTGTACCGCAACTTCTTGCGCCTGCGCTTCGCGAGCGAGCCCAATCGCAGACGAACAGAGCACGAGTGCAAGCCCACGTCGCAGCAACATTCCCATGGATTGAGCACATCCAACCCACGAGCCTGCGTCAAGGATTTTTTCGGATTTGTTGTTTTGAAAGATGTGGGGAATGGGACGAGGAGAGATCAACTGGTTTGGCCGGTCAATTCACCGGAAGTCCTTCGCCAGGCTTCATTTCGTGTTTTTCTGCATCGTATTTCGAGCTGCACTTGGCCATAACCAACGTCGCTTCGAAATCATTGGCCGATTTCAACGTGCCTTCGATGGTCACTTGCACGCCGCCGCCAGGTACGTCGCGGAACGTATCGGGAACGATACATTGCGGATACCGAACCGGAAGCGTTTCTTTGTTTTCTTTGCCGTGCAATACGAAACGATATTCACAAGGTTTGTCGCGCTTTTCCAGTGAACCCGGGACAAGCTCGCCTTCGACACGCACCTTGCGACCCATCAGTTTGTCTTTCTGGGCCATGAGCTGATCCACGGGCGTTGCGTAAATCGCCGCATCCTTGAATCCCACCATGAAGAGCGCAACGAGGGCACCGACCATCACGAGCAGCGTGATCAACAGCCCCACGTTTGTCTTGGCCTTCGGTGCCGTCTTCCGTTGCTCGGTCACCGCCACCGGAGGCGCCGATGTCCGCGCCGCTTCTTCAGATCCAAGCCCCGCCGCTTGCGCAAGTTCATCGTCCAGCTTGTTGCTCATCGCAAATGACCCTCGACCAAACAACATAGCGAAACATCTGCCCAAGGTCGAGTCTTCCGGCAAAAAAACCCTCGCGAACTCGGCAAATCCACCCGCCCATCACCCCGAACATCCCGCACACTTCCCCGTCGCAACCCGAGTGCGAGAGCCATTTATTTTGAACTCAAAATATTTGTACCGATGATTCTTTCCGAGCTTCGATACGCACTTCCTGTGTGCACCGTCGTCGTGAACGGAGTATAGGGAATCCCGTCCGTGACTCCGCGCCTACGTTTCTTGCCCCCTGTGCTTCTGCCCGCGCTGATTTGGGCCTCTGCGTGTTCCGGAGTTTCTCCCGCCGAACACTCGCCGCATCGTGCGCCTCGAGCAGAAACGTCAACAACACAGCCGATCGCGAACGCTCCGGCGACGAGTGCCCAAGCGCCTGCGTCGACGCCACCTGCTGAGGAAGTCGTCCTAGGTCGTACGATTTTGGAAACGCCTGCGCCGACGAATTTGCCCACGAGCGTCGAGCCACTTCCTGCAGATCGCGCGGTGCTTCTTGCGACCCATGGCGCGGACGAGCGCGAATCGTTTGTCCGCTGGATCGACGAAGCGGGGCATGTTGGACCCGTGTTGCGTCTGCGTGACGAGTTTGTCGTGACCGCTTTTGCTCGAAACGATGGGAAACGGGAGCTCGTGACGAGCGATGGAAACAAGCTGTGTCTCGCGCGATTTGCGCCGGATCGTTCCGATGCCGAAGCGCGCAAGTGTGAAGCGATCGACGCCAAAGCCGTGGCCGTCGCTCAACAAAAATTGGCCGTGATCTCGTTCGAAGAACACACAGTCAAAGTCGAGAAATCCCCCGCGGCCATTTCGGTTCGGAAAACCAAACCCAGCCCGCTCAAGACGCACAACGTCAAAAAGCCAGGGTCGAAACCGTATCCGAAGAAAAAACCCAACCCATCGAAAAAAGCGCCCGCGACAACCAAGAAGAAAAACCCCGAGAAAAAAAACAAGGTCGAGAAAAAAGTCGAAGTCGTTCACCGTGATATCGAAGTGCTGCTCTCGTGGGCCACGAGTGACGAGTTTGGCGAAGCTAAAAAGACGGGACTCAAGTTCGTTCCACCGCTCCTCGGCATGAACCTCGTCGACGCCAAATCGACACCGCGGGGAATTCTCTTGGCCTGGTTCGAAAAGGGCAAACCTCCCGCGCGAGCTTCCGCTATCGTTTCCAAAGGACCTCCAGCGCTTGGTTGGGCCAGCATTCAATCGGGACTCATCGACGAATACGGTCAATTCGACGAAACGAGCAAAAGGCTCGTGGTGGAAGGTGAATACGATTGGGGATTCATTCGCGGTTTTTCCGGACCGCGATGGGTGGACGTCCAAGGCCAACCCACCTTGCTCACGCAAAAAAGTGCTCGAGGTGGCGAATGTGAAATCACGAAAGTCGGAGATGTGTTGACGACGCCATTGCCGCGCTGGATTTGCGGCATCGATCCCAGCACGGGACCGAACTTCGACATGAAAACGTGGGAAAGGGTATGGCAGGCGACTCCCAAACGTCGTCCCGGACAACCCAAATCCGATCCTGAACTCATCGCGTGGGCCGGTGACAAGGGGTATTTTGTGACAAACGACGGGCACACATTGCAATCGACGAATCGGGACGGTTCATTGCAAGACGAACCGGCGCCGTTTCTCGCGCGACGCGTGCGTATGACGCATGCGGAGTTACGCGCGGACGGAAGCGGGTTCGCGGTGGTGAATGGCCGTGAATATCGAGTCGATGCCAAGGGTGACGTCAAGGAAAACGGACTGGCGACAAAAACCCCGATGACAAGCTTGGTGGATGCGCAAAATCGATGGTTGGTGCCATTGCCCAATGGCGGTGCTTGGCATATCGATTCCGAACGCACGCATGTTCTCTGGACAGATTCCAAAGGAAAAACGCTCGCAGAAGCTGCTTGGCCCGAAGGCCAATCGGATGCCGTTTGTCGTGATGGGTTTGCGGGGAAAAAATTCGTACCGTCGCTGGTTCCCGGGCAGTTTGTCGAGGTACCAGCATTGGCCGCGCCTGGGATTTGTGTCGTGGGATTTCCGATGTGGGCCGCGGATGGATCGTTGCGCTTTTGGGGCACCTTTTCCCGGGGCATAGATGTTTTGCCAGAAATACGAATTTTGAAGGACCTCGGAAAGCCAGGAGCAAACCCGAGCGTCTCGACCGAAGGTACCGCAGGAAAAACCAAATCGCCCTGCCCGCCAGAAATGGTGCTCGTGGATGGCAAATTATGTGTCGACAGGTTCGAGGCCACACTGGTCGACAATGAAACGGGGCAGCGCTTGGCGCCTGATTTCCCGGTCACACCGAATTTGTTCGACATTGCCGTTGGCGATTGGGCAACGGGAAGAAGCCTTGTTGGAGGCGTATTTGCCCGCATTATGCCTTTGCCGTTTATTCCGGAATGGCAACGCGGCAAGAAAATCGACATGCGCGCCGTGCCTTTGCCGCATACACGTCCCAATGGATACGTCACGGGATTGGTCGCCGAGACGGCTTGTGGCGCTGCGGGAAAACGCTTGTGTACACTGACCGAGTTTGTCCTGGCGTGTCGCGGCGAAGACGACCAACAATTCCCTTATGGTGAAACGTACGCAGATGGCGTTTGCAACGTGAACCGCGACGTGCATCCCGCAGCCATGCTGCATGACAATCCCTCGATTGGGCATCTCGATCCGCGCCTCAATCGAGTACGCGTGCAGGGCGAAACGTTGCTACAACCCACGGGAGAATCTCCGTTATGCCGAAGTCGTTGGGGTGAAGATGCCATTTACGACATGGTTGGGAATTTGGACGAATGGATCGACGAAGGTGCGGGGGCATTCGCCGGCGGCTTTTATGCCCGTTCGACTCGAGCCGGATGTGATGCAGTGATTACGGCGCATCCCAAGAGTTATCTCGATTATTCGACGGGCGTGCGTTGTTGCAAAGATGCCACGAAATAGGCTTGCTACTTCTGATGTTCTTGTCGAATTCTCTCACACTCGGCATCGAAAAATGTCCGTGCATTGGCCTCTGTATCGAATATGTGAAAATTGCCCGAACGATTGCGCAACAATTTCTGCGCGCGCAAGACCATATTGAGGACCACCCGTAAGCCAAAAGAGAGTCCGAAAACAACTTGCAAATCGGCATCTTTCGTTGTGGCTGGTACGCTTGCGGCATACTGACGTGCATCCGCGTCGATTCCCCCAGCTTCACGGGCATCATAAAGAATAAGAAGCCGCCCGTGCTCGACTTGAACCTGTCTGTATATCGCGAACAACTCGTGTACGTCGGAACGAGTGAGCGAACCGCGAACAACCACGAAAATCGTGTCGCGGTCGAAACGAACCAAATGTCTCCCAACAGGCTCGAACGGTGGATTTGGCTCTGTCATTGGTCACGTCATGGCCGGAAAAAACGATGTTTGGGGCGAATCCAAGGCGTAAGGCGCGACAAACTGTCCAAGCTTGGTGAACATACTGCAAATCCAGTGTAAGGTCTACGAACAGGATTCCGTTGTGATGCCTCGGAAGGACAATCATGCAGCGACGAATGTTTGACTATCTGGTCCCGGGAATGTTTGCCTTGGCAGTAGGTGCGGGATGTGGCGGTGGCAACTATCAGCCGTCGCGAACGGCGAATTTTCAAATCGATGCGGAAGCGGAGATCGACGACGACGATATTCGCAAAGCATTCGAAGCTCGGCCGTAAATGCCCGCGTCGAACATTCGATTGGCTTATTATACCTTCGATCCGGCCATTGCTGAGGATCTCGACAAAACACTGGCCACGATTCCCGGCGTTTCCAGCAGTTATCGCATTCCACCGCTGCTCGTGACGGGACAACGCAGACACCAAGACAATGGCGGTTATTATGGGCCGCCATCGGATGTTTCCGTTAAAAAATTACGTCTTCTGGCCGCACGCGCCAAAACCGATGTGCTCGTCATCGTCGATCACGGATATCACAATGGTGGCATCAATCCGCTGGTTTCGTTCAATATGCTCATTGTGCCAATTTTCTTCGTTCCGTTCATCGACACACTCGTGAAAGGTTACGTCGAAACGTTCGTCATCGATGTGCGCAATGGGTATTTGTACGGGCATTTGGTGCAAGAGGACGAACGCGGCGATGCGTATACGACGATTTACGGCAAGAAAGTCGATGTCGTCGCCGCTGAGCAATGGAAGGATTTGCGAGGTCGTTTTGCGAAGGACTTGGGCGGATTGATCGAAAAGGAGCGGACACGTAAAACCGCGGAAGAATCTCCCATTGCGCCAATTGCCCCGCCTGCGGCGGCAACCACGCCTGCTCCGGCCGCGCTTTAACAGCCATTTCGTATATTGCGCTTGTCGAGGCTTGATTTTCAAGCACTCTCCAAGCACCGTTTCGATGAACTGGCGGAGTCGTCCTAAAGGCGCGGGCTACTTCTTGGATTTATCCTTGGATTTTTTGGGTTTTTCGGGAAGCACCGCCGACTTGCAACAGCGGAATCCCGTCGAATAATCGTGATAACTCGGCTCGTGGGCGATTGTCGTGTACGTACACCCCGGACCATGTTCGACGGTGGTGCTGAAAAATCCGCCCATGAACATGCCATTGCCTGCACGCCACGGTTGTTCTTTCCGCTCGACGCCATCTTTTTCCAGGACTTGTTCAATGTCGGTGCCGACATCGTCTTTGATCCATTCATGGAGATTGCCGACGATGTCATACACTTCTTCGTCGGAATGGCATGTTTCGTAATCCCCTGATTTTGCCAAGAAACCTGGTTCTTGATTGAGTTTTGGATCGTTGAAGTTTTCGTAACTCCAGCCGCCGCTTTTTTTCCCGAAAAACGTATACAACAAATGGGCCTTGCCCGTATTGCAGGCGCCCCGTTTGCCCTTATTGCCATAAGGATAACGGAATCCATGCGAACCTTTACAAGCGCGCATCCATTCCGCACGCGAACAGAGCCGTTTGCCCGCGTTCGTGCACGCTTCTTTGGCTTCGACGCGACTGATGTAGGCTTGAGGAAACACGCCTGC
>JBGAOI010000063.1:0-237 GCA_044221885.1 Polyangium sp. (in: bacteria) | reverse complement strand
GGACGCTGCGGCCATGAATACGGCATTTTCGGGACGCGCATGGTGCGGCCAAAGCGACGTCGTTCCATCGGCGTTTTTCGTGACCAGGTGTCCTTCCCAGCGGTCGACGCAATATCGACCAATAAACGCCATTTCAGGAGGGCACGGTGGCGGAGGTGGTGGAGGTTCGACGAGCGCATCGGGATCCATTGCTGCATCGAGGCCGGCGTCGTCGATGGACGCAGGGGTCATGAGCGC
>JBGAOI010000639.1:0-4665 GCA_044221885.1 Polyangium sp. (in: bacteria) | reverse complement strand
GTTGTTGGCCGGATCGGCTACAAAGAAGCGCGCCACACGCTCCGGCGTGATGTCGCTGGCGACGTTGGCCGGAAACACGCCGCTGCGCGCGCTGGCGATGGCGCGACTGTCGATGTCGGTGGCAAACACTTGCACCTGGCAGCCTTGTTTGTGGCTCTCCAGGTATTCCTGCAGCAGGATGGCGATCGAATACGCCTCTTCACCCGTGGAGCATCCGGCGCTCAGGGCGACGATGGACTTCGTATGGCGCTTCTTGGCGTAGATTGCGGGAACGATGGTGCTTCGCAACGCGTCGAACTGCGGCGGGCCCCGGAAAAAATGCGTCTCACCAACAGTTAGTTCGATCGTGAAGTGATCCTGTTCGACCGCGTCGTTCGTGCCAATCACTTGATCGACATAGACTTCCGGCGTCTGTCGTTTCGCTTCGCAACGCTTCTTGATGACGCGCGCGATGATGTCCATGCCCCGTGGACGAACCTGCAAATGCGTCTTTCGGCGCAGAAAATCCGCCATTCGCTCGACCAATGGCATGGTCGGGGCATGCGAACCTTCGTCACGCCGAGACATTGTAGGCGTCCTCTGGGGACAGCACGAGGACCAGGTCGTCGTCGATGCGTACAACTCCGGGGGAACGTACGCCTGCGACTTCACCTGGCTGTTCGATGGCGTGGGTGTCGACCATGATCACATCGCGCACTTCATCGACGGCGAGGCCGATGAGTTTGTCATTCCGACCGCGGATGATGATGAAATGTTGGTGCGCCGGCAGCGGTTTTTTGGTCGAGAGTTTGGCGCGTAGGTCCAAGATGGGAACGACGCGCCCCCGCAAGTTGATCACCCCGAGGACGTTCGCGGGTGCGTCCGGAACATGGTCGACATCGACCCGAGGAATGAGTTCGACGACGTGTTCGCACGAGACGGCAACAGGACGTCCACCCATTCGAGTCAGGACGAGGCTGGTGACGTCACCCGTCGACATCAGATCTCCGTCACGCTGCCTGCACGAATCGGTTCGGTGATTTGGCTCAGGCGATCGAGCGCGGATTCGGCTTGTTCAACGCTGATCTTCGTTTCGTGTGTAGCCAAATTGATTTGCTTCATGCCTGAAGCAATTTGTTCGAGCCCCAAGCTTTGCTGGCGCATCGCACCGCTGATCTGTCGAGCGGCTCGCGTCGTCTGGTTGATGACGTACACGAGTTGTCCGAGGCGTTCGCCAATGCGTCGAACTTTGGAGCTGCCATCGGTCGCTGCTTTGGAACCTTCTTCGGTCACCATCGCTGCGCTGTGACTTGCCTTCTGGATCTCGCCCAGGATGCTGCGCACTTGTTGCGTTGCTTGTTTCGATTGTTCCGCGAGCGTACGAATTTCGAGAGCGACGACGGCAAACCCGCGGCCGTGCTCACCGGCTTTCGCCGCTTCGATCGATGCGTTCAACGCGAGCAGTTTGCTCTGCTCCGCGATCTCGTTGACGCTGCTGATGATCTCGCCGATCTGCTGCGTTCGTTCGGTCAAATCGAGGATCTTGGCGGCAATGAGTTCCACTTGTTGGCGCAGGCGATCGATGCCTTCGATGGCCGCAACGACGTCGCGTTGACCATCTTGCGAAATCTGTTCGGATTGTTCGGCGATCTGAATGATGCCTTCCGCCTTCTCGACGTTTTGAACACCAACCTCGTTCAGCTCTTCGATGGTCGTCGTGATGTCGTTGACCATGGCGGCTTGTTGACTACCGCTCGCGGCTTGTTGCCGTGTGCTCGCCAAAAGCTCGGCGATTGTGGCGGCGACGTGTTGCCCCACGGTTCGCAAACGATTCGCCGTTTCACCTGCACGTCCGGCCTTGCGGTTTGACTCGACAATCGTGGCCAATGCCGCATGCAAACGCAGCGCTCGCGCCTCGTCTTGCGGAGGCGCACCAAGTTGACGACCGTCGTCACGTTTCGCGATGGCTTCAACGTCCTCGATGATGCGATCGAGGTACACGTCGATCTTTCGTCGCGTGACGGCCGCACGTTTGGCGGGAGAATCGGTTGCTTTTTGCTCGTTCGATTCCGTCTTGTCTGCCACTTGTTCTCCGCTTGTCCGGGCGATCCGATGCGCCGAAGATCTCGAAGCTCGTGCGCATGATGTACTCGACAGTTGTGCGAGTACCTTGGCTGCCTCGGGAGTGAACTACACCTGAGCGATGCCTGCGCGGCGCCCTAGCTTCGAACCGATTCGCCAGTTTTTCAATAGGGTTGGCCACCTACCTGCACGCGTGTGGTCGACGCCGATGTGCTCTATGAGCCTGACTTCCAACGCCATTTCGCGTTCACGAGCATCTGTGCCGCTACGTCAACGGGAGGTGCCGGGAAGCCCTGAACGGCACGCCAAATTTTTATTTCGTCAAAAACTCGCGCCGATTGCGGAAAACGTGCAGGCTGGGTAGCATGATTCGCGGTACGGACGCGTGCGACTGCGTGCGTGTTCTCATTCAATCCGTTCGCGCTGCCTTAGCGAGGTAAATGTCGACCATGGATGGGTCCAACTCGATGAAAGGACCCGAGGCGAATATCCTCGGTAAATACAGGCTCATCGCCGAACTCGGCCACGGCGGAATGGCCGAAGTTTACTTGGCCGTGGTGCAAGGTCCGGCAGGCTTCAACAAGCTCGTCGTGATCAAGCAGATTCGTCCACAGCTCGCGACGGATCCCGAATTTTTGAGCATGTTCCTCGACGAAGCGCGCCTGGCGGCACGCTTGAGTCATCCGAACGTTGTCCAGACAAACGAAGTCGGCCAAGAGGGCGACCGTTACTTCATCGCGATGGAGTATTTGGAAGGACAACCGCTCAATCGCGTGTTGCATCGTATCGGTCGCGACGGCGGCCTCACCCTGACGATGCACCTGCGCATCATCATCGACATGCTCGTCGGCTTGCACCACGCGCACGAACTCACGGATTTCGATGGCACACCACTCAACGTGGTGCACCGTGACGTCACTCCGCACAACGTGTTTGTCACGTACGATGGTCAAGTCAAAGTCGTCGATTTCGGTATCGCCAAAGCGATGAACTCATCCGCCGAAACGCGTCTTGGTGTCGTGAAGGGCAAAGTCGCGTACATGGCGCCCGAGCAAGCGCGGGGCGAACGAGTTGATCGACGCGCAGATATTTTTTCCGCAGGCGTGATGTTGTGGGAAGCCGCAACAGGTCGACGATTGTGGAAGGGCATTCCCGATCTCACCGTGCTCCATCGCCTCATCAATGGCGACATTCCCTCCCCACGCGAGATCGATCCCGAAGTACCCGAAGGCCTCGAAAAGATTGTCATGAAGGCCCTCGCGTTGCGTCGCGAGGATCGTTATTCGACCTCCGTCGAACTCGCCACTGCCCTCGAAGAACTGCTCGATTCAATGAACGACAAGTCGTCGTTGCGAGAAGTCGGCAAACTCGTCGCGCGACATTTCGAAGAAAATCGCGCGAAAATCAGAGGGATTGTCGAGGCACAACTCAAGGTTGTGAAGTCTCTCCCGACAACCGAGTTTCAGGCGATCAGTTTGCCCCAGCTCGATAATCCCGGCGGCGTCGCGTCTGGACCGATGTCGCAAGTCGATCCTGCTGCAACAACGGGCGAGACGAAATCGAATCCAGCAAAAACATCGTCGCCCGAAATCAATCGCGCCACGACGTCTGCACCCACCTCGCTCACCGCATCAACCGCCGCGATGCATTCCGCGTCGCAACCATCAGCACCGCCCAAGCGTGGAGGCATGATCGGCGCAATCGCGTTGATCGCCGCTGCGGCTGTAGGCGCCGGCATTTGGTTTGCCACTCGTCCGCCACAACAAACGGGCGCGACAAACCCTCCACCAACGGGCTCGATCGAGATTTCAATCCAAGTCAATCCGCCGACCGCGAAGGTAACGCTCGACGGCAAACCGCTCGAGAAGATCCCGTTTGTCGGAAAGTTCGAGCGTGACGGTGCGACGCACATGATTCAGGCCGAAGCGCCAGGCTACGCTGCTCGTAGTCGCGACGTGACATTCGATCGCGATCGCACCATCGAACTTGCTCTCGTGCCTCAAGCCAACGGGCCAGCAACTGTTCCCGCAACGGCTACTCCTCCTCCGTCCGCAACGAGCGACACGAAGGACAAAGACAAGACGAAAGTCATCATTGTTGCTCCGCCTCCAACCGAAGATCCCACCAAAACTGGCGGAACCAAGAAGACACCACGACCCATTGACGAGAAAAACCCGTACAAGTGATGAACAACTCACGACGTTTCGCCCTCGCCGCCGCCCTCTTTCTCCCCCTGCTTCCGGCCACGGTGTTCGCACAACAGCCCGCGGATGCTCCCAAGTCGGCGTCGGCAGAACCAACCAAAGAAGCCAAAGAAGAAGCTTCTCTCCGCTTCCAGCGTGGTCGTGAACTCTTTAACGAGGGCGACTACCGCACGGCGCTTGTTGAGTTCCGTCGCGCCTACGAACTCGCACCGAACTACATCGTTCTCTACAACATCGGCAACGTGCAGTTCCAACTGCTCGATTACGCCGGTGCCCTCGATTCGTTCGAGAAGTATCTCACTCAAGGCGGCGCCAACATCGACGCAAAACGCAAAGCGGACGTCGACAAGGACATCGAGAAGCTGCGCTCACGCGTCGCGCGCGTGGAGATCGTGACGAG
>JBGAOI010000638.1:0-4668 GCA_044221885.1 Polyangium sp. (in: bacteria) | reverse complement strand
GTTCGAAGGATGAGCACATGAAGTGCCCTTTTTGCGGGCACATGGAAGACAAGGTCATCGAATCCCGTGCTGTGGGTACGGGAGACGTCGTGCGTCGTCGGCGCGAGTGTGCGGATTGTTCGAAGCGGTTTACGACGTACGAGCGCATCGAGGACGTTTTGCCCACGGTGGTGAAGAAGGACGGAAGGCGGGAGCCTTTCGACCGAGCCAAGCTTCTACGTGGGCTCACGATTGCGACCAACAAGCGACCCGTTTCGGTCGAGCGCTTGCACGCGGTCGTGGACGCCATCGAAAGTGAAGCGCAAGATTCTGAACGTCGCGAGGTCACCGCGGTCGAGTTGGGCGAGCGAGTGATGCATCATCTGCGCGAGCTCGACGAAGTAGCGTATGTCCGTTTTGCCAGTGTTTATCGCTCGTTTCGTGATGTGGACGAATTCATGCGGGAACTCGGCAAGCTTGTGAAGGCCAAGGCGCCCTAGTAGATCGGGCTGACGATATGACTGCTGCCGATTCAGATTTGGACATCGCCATGATGCGTCTCGCTCTCGACGAGGCGAGAAAGGCGCTGCCGTCGCCGAATCCTCCGGTCGGAGCGGTCATCGTTGCGGAGAGTGGGGAAGTGATCGCCGCAAGCCATCATCTGCGTGCGGGCGAAGATCACGCCGAAGTCGCCTCATTGCGTCGCGCTGGCGACGCTGCACGTGGGGCAACGCTCTACGTGACGCTCGAACCTTGCAATCATCACGGGCGAACCCCGCCGTGTGTCGATTCGATTCGACGAGCGGGCATCAAACGTGTTGTCGTGGGGTGTGTCGATCCAAACCCGAACGTCGAAGGGGGCGGAACGACCATCTTGCAGCAAGCGGGAATTGTCGTGGATGTCGGCGTAGCCGAATCCGAAGCGCGTGCGCTCATCGCTCCGTGGACAAAGTTCATCACCCAAGGATTGCCGTACGTCTCGTTGAAACTCGCGTTGTCGCTCGATGGGCGTATTGCGACCCGCAGCGGTGCATCCAAGTGGGTGACGGGGCCCGAGGCTCGCGCGAAGGTTCAAGAGCTACGAGCCCAACACGATGCTGTCGGTGTGGGAATTGGAACGGCTCTCGCTGACGATCCGCGCCTCACCGTGCGTGCACCGCATGTGGCCGAGCAAGGTCGATCGCCGACAAGAATCGTCTTCGATACGCGTCTTCGTTTGCCCGCACAAAGCCGGCTCGTGCAGACCGCAACGCAAGTACCCACGTGGGTGCTTGCTGGCGAAAGCGCATCGGCATCGCATGAACAGACGCTCGTCGATGCAGGCTGCGTCGTGTTTCGTGTGCCAAACTCGGCCGAAGGCCGTGTGGATGTCGGCGCTGCGCTCCGCATGCTCGCTGAACAAGGTATCGTGTCGATGCTCGTGGAAGGCGGCGCGGAGCTTGCCGGTAGCCTCCTGGCTTCACGACTTGCCGACGAACTACACGCGTTCATCGCGCCCATCTTGCTCGGACCACGTGGTCGACCAGGGGCCGTCGATTGGGCGGGTCCGGATACACCGAGCGAAGCGCCGCGGATTGTCGATCCAAACTGGGTCTTGTGCGGACGTGATGCCTACGTGAGCGGACCGCTGTCGTTTCCCCCGCGTTGAGGAATCGCGACAGCATTCGTTGTCGTAGAAGCGTTTGTCAGGGGTGGGATTGTCGCGGTGAAACGCGACGAGAACTTCATCAAGCGTCAGCGCGTTTTTGCATCTTCCGCTGAATGATGCGCTTCTTGAGCATCCCGACGCGATCGATCATGAGCACACCTTCGAGATGGTCGAGCTCATGCTGCACGGCAACGGCGAGCAGTTCATCTGCTTCGAGCTCAAACTGTTTGCCTTTGCGATCCATTGCTCGAATGGTCACTTTTGCCGCGCGTTTCACATCTTCCGTGACGCCCGGGAAGGACAAACACCCCTCCGCACCCGTTTGCGAACCTTCGGTCGTGGTGATCTCGGGATTGATGAACACCATGAGGTTGCTTGGTTCGTCTTCAGCAGCGATGTCGACAATGAAGATCCGATGCGGCTCGCCAATCTGCGTTGCAGCGAGTCCTACACCAGGGGCCGCGTACATCGTCTCGGCCATGTCTTCGATGAGCTTTTCGATTTCGGGCGTAACTGATGCCACCAGCTGCGCTTTCTGACGCAGACGAGGATCGGGGTAATGCAAGATGGTGCGAATCGCCATGGTTCGTCGTCGATGTTTTCGGATGGAATTGGTCTCGACTGGGTGACCCAATCGGAACCTAACTTAGCGTAACCTTCGCAGTTTGCCGAGTTTCGTCAGGGGAAAGTTGAACGTCTACTTTCCAGGGTTGCGCCGGAAGAGCTGCGCTTCGAGCACGACGCCGCGGGCTGCCAGATCTTCCACGAAGACCGGCATGGTGCCGGTCGAGTGATGCTGACCTTCAATGGGGCCCGACGGAGTCGCCCGTTCGACGTTGAATACGAAAATGTCGCGCGAGATGAGCTGTCGGCCATCCATTCGCAACTCCGCAATGCGTAGGACACGCGTCCGGCCATCCCCCAAGCGAGCAACTTCAATCACGACATGAAAGCTGCTGGCTAAGGCTTCACGCGCCGTTTCGATGCTCATGCCCGCGTGCTTCCGCGCGAGGTCCGCAGGCAAACGGTTCAGCGCGTCGCGCAACGACATCGCTCGTGTCGTCGCGATCAAACATCCACCGGCTTCCGCTTGCGAATCGGCGAGGCCAATCGCCGCCGCACCAAGCCCTCCACACACGACGCGATCTGCACCGATGTGCGCCACGGTTCGAACTTTCGTCTCCGCATCGCTCGCATCGGTTGGCATCGGCAGTGCCAACGCATTTGGATGCTGCACGGTGATGGGTTCGTCATCCTGTAACACGAGGATGCGTTCGTCCGCGGGAGCAATGTTGACAAGCGCCGACAGCAACGAGCCGTTCGTTGGTCCGGAAGAACTCACGATGAGGATGTTGGCGCGGACGGCAACGAGGTACGACAAGAAGGTCGCGATGGCTTGGGAGACCATTCCGTGTCGGACGAGATCTTCGAGCACCACGTTGTCGCTTCGTTGTGGTTTGCGCAAAACAACCACGCTGCCGCGCGGTCGTCGCAAGGGAGACGACGCGAGGATGTGCAAACCTTGTGATGTGCGACGGTCATACGTGGGGTTCGTGAAGACCAACGCTTCTTGCCCCTTGTCCCTGGACAAACGCTCGATTGCTCGGACGAGCGTGCGTTCGTTGACGACGCGCAAAATGATTGTCGGCGTGCGTCGGCTCTTCCGAAACGCAAGCACGCGCTCGACACTTTCGATGTGAATTTCCGTGACGTCGTCGTCGACGAGCAACGGTCCGAGAGGTCCAAGAGGTCCGAGTTCCCCGACGTCGCGTTTGGCGTCGGCGACGAGCTGATCGACTGTGACCGAATCCGCGACTTGACCTGACGCTTTGACCTGCGTGGCCAATTCTTGCAGGACGCTCGTCAAGCGTCCTGACAAACTCGCCTCGACGGAGTCATTGGGGCCGAGTTGGTCGAAATCGAACGATTCCGTTGCTCGTTCGATGATTTGCGCCACGATCGTGCGGTAAGCGCGAGGTCCGGTAGGGCTCGAATCCCGTGCGCCTGGAGGATTCGACGAGATGCGCACACCACGCGGTGGAGGCGGTGTGGGTGTGCGATTCGGATGAGGCGGAACGCTCGAGTTTGTCTTAGGGGAACTCGCTGTCGGATTGGGTGGCGGCGTCGGCGTCGTGACGGGAACTGGCGTGATCGTGGGTGGACCTTGCAAGTGCGGCCCAGGTTTTACCGTTGTGCTGGGCAAACGCGGTGGTCCGGGAACGATGGATCCAGCCGAGGAAATTTCGGGATCGCGCTCGCTGGGCAGTTCGTCGTCACCTTTGCGATCCGGCGCCAAACCTGCTTCGCTCGGGGACGATGACGGGGCCGCTGCTGCATCGAGTTCAGCGCCGCCAGGCTTCGACATCTCCGGCTTTGTTTCCGAAGCGCCCGCTTCGATGCGCAAAACAAAGTCGCCGACGTAGATCTTGTCGCCTTCGCGAACGATCGTCGCTTGCGTGATCTTGCGGCCGTTGACGTAGGTGCCGTTCGTGCTTTTCAGGTCCGTGACGATGAAGCGGCCATCGCGAAACAAGAGTCGCGCATGCCTCTTCGACACGTTGCCTTTGGGCAACATCAGGTCGTTGCCTTGCACGCGCCCGACGTTGATTTCCGTGCGTTCGAAGGATTCGCGGCGTTCAGCCCCGCCCTTCTCGCTGATGATGACCGAAAAAATCATTCCGCTCGGACCGCGCCTGTCAACTGGGCCATGAGTGGCAATTCAGTGGCAATACGAGCAAGGCCGGACCGCCATGTCAACGTCGAGGGCAACTCTATTGCGCCCGGGGCGGTTGGTATGGATGAAGAGGGGTTGGCTGGATCCATCGCAGATTCGCGATGGTGTCGGGTGGTGGGGTCAGATACGTCAAACAGCGTCAGAAGCAGGCCCGGACTTACGCGGATCAGACAATGACTTTTTCACCTGCGTCACGACGATCCTTCATGTCGCCGGCAACGAGACTCAGCATCTCGCCTGCAACGGCCATCATGTCTTCCTCCGTGAGCCCCGCGCCGCGCATCTCGCGATAGATGGTCTTCGCGAC
>JBGAOI010000637.1:0-4676 GCA_044221885.1 Polyangium sp. (in: bacteria) | reverse complement strand
ACGGTTGTCATCACGAGCAACGAAGATCGTCACACCGCAACCGCAGCGATTCTAGCCGGTGCCGACGATTATCTTGTGAAGGGACCACTCGACGCCAAGTTGCTTGGACAAACCCTCTCGCATACGGTCGAGCGTCATCGATTTCGCGCGAAACTCAAGACGATGGCCGAAGAGTTGCGTCAGAAAAATGACCGTCTCGAGCAACTCGACCAGCAAAAAAATCACATGCTCGGCATGGCCGCCCACGACATTCGCAATCCGCTAGGAATCATTTTGGGATATGCCAAATTCCTCCAAGCGGATGCCGGACCCGCGCTGACGGATGAGCATCGAGCATTCCTTGATGCCATCACCCAATCGAGCGAATTTGTTCTGGGCCTCGTGGAGCAGCTTCTCGATATCTCGACCATTGAATCGGGAAAACTCGTGATTGAGCGGTCCACGTTCGATCTGGCACAACTCGTCACCAAACACGTCGACCTCATTGGCGTGCTCGCAGCGCGCAAAAACATGCGTATTACGCTCGATGTTCCACGAGAAGGCGCAATCATCGAAGCGGATGCATCCAAGCTCGAGCAGGTTCTGAGTAATCTCACGAGCAATGCCATCAAGTTTTCGCCAGCGGGGACAGCCATTACGGTTCGCGTCAGGAACGCCCGCGTGCGCGCCGAATTCAGCGTTCAAGACGAAGGGCCGGGCATTCCTAGCGATGAGCTCAATCGACTCTTTCGTCCTTTTTCGAAAACCAGTGTGCAAGCCACGAATGGCGAACGAAGCACGGGGCTCGGATTGGCCATTGCCCGGCGCATCGTCGAAGGCCACGGAGGCGAAATTACCGTCGATTCGGTGATGGGCCGTGGTTCGACTTTCCGGGTAAACATTCCGAAACGCTGAACCAGTTCCCATTTGACAAGCGACAATGCCTCGGGTTTCCTGTCGAGCCGTCGACGAAAACCTCTTCGTCCCTTGTTGGTGAACCACGTGCGTCGAAAAAAACTGCATACACCGCCGCCTTCACCGTTTCCGCTCGAATTGGCGCCGGAAACCATACGGTCGATGGTACAACAAGCCACCGATTACATCATTTCGCACGTGGGTTCCTTGCCGACGCAACCGATGCATGCAACCAAAGGTGGGCGCAAACTCGCCCGCAGCCTCGTGGCTGGCATACCCGAAGAAGGGGTTCCGTTCGAAAAACTATTTCGCAAACTTTTCAGTCAAATCATTCCTGCAAGTCTCAACACGGCCTCGCCCGGATACTTGGCATACATCCCCAGCGGAGGCATCGTTCATGCCGCCATTGCAGATCTGATTGCTGCAGCAACCAATCGTTATGTGGGCGTGTGGATTGCCGCTCCGGGCTTGGTTCAAATCGAAGAAAATGTCATTCAATGGTTTGCCACCATGCTCGGAATGCCAAAGACTGCTGGCGGACTGCTCCTGACGGGAGGGTCGCTCGCGAATCTCGTCGCCACGATCACCGCGCGTCGGGAAAAACTCCCGCCAGATTTTCTACGCGGCACGATGTATACCTCGGAAGAAGCGCATCATTCGGTGCTCAAAGCCGCAATACTCGCGGGCATTTTGCCCGAAAACGTGCGAAGCATTCCCACGGACGAGCATTTCCGAATTCGCGGTGACGCGTTATGCACCGCAATCGAGCAAGATCGATTGGCCGGGAAAACTCCATTCATGATTGTTGCCCATGGGGGTACGACGAATACAGGCGCTGTTGACGATTTGCATGAAGTAGCGAACGTAGCCCATGCAGAAAATTGCTGGCTTCACGTCGACGCCGCCTACGGCGGCTTTTTCGCCTTGACCGAACGGGGTCGCCAAACTCTCGCCGGCATAAAACGAGCCGATTCCGTGACGCTCGATCCACACAAGGGTTTGTTTTTGCCTTATGGGACGGGTTGCCTCATTGTTCGCGATCGTGAAGCCCTACGTCGCGCGCATGCGGTGCCTGCGGCTTATATGCCGCCCATGCAGGAAGACGCGAATCTAGTGGACTTTTGCGAACTCGGTCCAGAATTGTCGCGGGATGTTCGCGGGCTGCGCGTCTGGTTGCCCCTCACGATGCATGGGGCGGGTGTTTTTCGAGACGCACTCAATGAAAAACTCGACCTCGCCCGTTATGCGACGGATGAATTACGCAAAATTCCCGGGATTGAAATCGTCGCGGAACCTCAATTGTCATTGCTTGTGTTTCGTTTGCGTGCGCCAGAATTGTCACCCGCCGACGAAGACGCTCGAAACCGCAGATGGATGTCACTGGTGAATCAAAAGCAGCGCGTATTGCTGACGGGCACGACAACCAAGGGACGTTTTCTCGTGCGGATGTGCATCTTGTCGTTTCGAACGCACCGGGAACGTATCGACATGGCGATCGAAGATTTGCGTACGAGCCTTGCCGAATTGAATGGGTAATCGTTCGAGCTTGAAGCGGTGCCTCCGCACATGGTAGGGTCTTGCCATGGATGCTGACGTCGCCCGCATTCGCGACAATCCCATTCGCCGCCTCATCGAAAAACAGCGTCCGTACGTGCTTACGAGATTCGTTTTGTTGCGCCTGCTCGGGCTCGTCTATTTCACGGCTTTCCTGGTTGCATTTCAACAAATTCGCCCTTTGCTTGGGACAAACGGTTTGCTGCCCGCCCGAGGGTTCCTCGACTACGTCATTACGCAATATGGTTCGCCTCTCGATGCGTTTCGACAATTGCCGACGTTGCTCATTTGGTTTGGCGCAAGCGACGGCGTGCTCATGACGTTTGCTGGTTTGGGACTCGTTTTGTCATTGGCTGTGCTTGGAGGTGTAACAAATGCTGTCGTGCAATTCATCCTTTGGGTACTTTATTTGTCGCTTTCGCGCGTAGGGCAGATTTTTTACGGATATGGTTGGGAAATTCAGCTTCTCGAAACGGGATTTTTTGCGATTTTCTTGTGTCCGATTCGCGAATTTCGACCGTTTTCCAGTGCTCCACCAGCCGTCACGATGATTCTGTTTCGTTGGCTCATCGTGCGGATCATGCTGGGCGCAGGGCTCATCAAATTGCGTGGTGATCCTTGTTGGCGCGATTTGACCTGCCTCGTATATCATTACGAAACCCAGCCCATTCCGAGCCCATCGAGCCTGTTGCTTCACGAAATGCCCGTAGAATTCCACAAATTCGGTGTGGGATTTAATCACGTCGTAGAATTGGTTGCACCCTTATTTGCATTTTGGCCTCGTCCTGCCCGCATCGTGGCCGGGTGTTTGTTCGTCTTTTTTCAGTTGACGCTGATTTCCAGCGGAAACTTATCGTTTCTGAATTGGCTGACCATCGTTCCTGCCATTGCCTGCTTCGACGACGATGCTCTGGAAAAGGTTTTACCCAAAAAGGCCAAGCGTTGGCTGGCTGCGCGTTCGTTCCCCAAACCGAAACAATCGCACGTCATCACCGCCTTCGTTGCTGCCGCTTTTATTGCATTTCTAAGCATCGAGCCCGTGCAGAATCTCATTTCCGACAGGCAGCGCATGAACAGCTCGTTTAATCCGCTGGCGCTCGTGAATACCTATGGAGCATTCGGCTCGGTCGACCGCGAACGATTCGAGATCATTTTAGAAGGGACGTCCGATACGTCGCCGGATGATCGCTCGAAATGGATCGAATACGAATTTCCGTGCAAACCGGGCGATCCCAATCGTCGTCCGTGTGTGATCACTCCATATCATTACCGATTGGATTGGCAATTGTGGTTCGCCGCCAAATCGAATGTCGATCGGCAGCCGTGGTTCTTGCATCTCGTGGACAAACTGCTCCGAGGCGAAAATGCGCCCAAGTCGCTCTTGGCGTATGATCCGTTTCCGGACAAACCGCCGCGATTCCTCCGCGCACGGCTCTACCGATATCGATTTACGCACGTCGGCGACGGGAAAAACGAGTGGTGGGAACGGGAATTCGTCCGGGAATGGATGCCACCCATTGGAAAAGACGACCCGCGGCTCGAACGAATGCTGGTTGCGTACGGTCTGAAGAAACGATGAATTGGCTCGCGCGCTTTATTTCTCGATGGGCGTAAATTCGACCAGCTCGACGAGTACCCGACCCGGCGCCCGTAGATCGACCGCGCTGACGGTCTTGTGTTGCTGAACCGCCTCTTGGATTTGCATTTGAAGCGGCCCGGCTTCCAGGCGCCGGTCGGAAAAGATCACGTACACCTTGACCTTGCCCTCGTGCTTGGGGACGCGTAGCGGCACGCCCGTAATGGTTTGTCCTGCTGGACAATCGATGGACATTTGGTCTTGGGTTGGTGTTTGAAGCCAAATGACGCCCGTCGCTGTCGTGGTGAATACGTGGCAATACGGCGGTTGATCCGTCGCTGGCACGATTTCAAACGTGTTGGCGCTTTTCTGTGTGAGCGCGACGCGTTGAACATGCGCAGGTGGCTCGGCCTTGCCACAGCCAACGAGGCCCAAAAAGGCAACCAAAATGAACTTGACCGCATTCATCGTCGGCAGGTCTAGCGTGTCCGACGGCGTTGGGCAAAAAATTTCGCTGGCTGAACCGCGTTTCGCTGGGCTATCCGCCCAGACCCGACCAGGGGCTATCCGCCCCTGGACCCGGACCAGCGAGCGCTGGACCAACATTGTTTCGTGTGCTTCGCACCCGAAACAAAAGGGTAATATCTGCAAT
>JBGAOI010000636.1:0-4677 GCA_044221885.1 Polyangium sp. (in: bacteria) | reverse complement strand
TTCACCTTTTGGAAAATGGCCCCGTTATCGTGAATTCGTTGCGAATTCGCATGGGAAGCCATTTCTCTCGATGAAAAAACAACGCCAGTTCGGAACGGTAGGGAAGGACTTTTTATTGAGTAGCGCGGGTTTTAACACCGCGCGGAGTCACGTGAAAGACGGGGCGAACGGAGTTTTGGGACGGATTCTTTAACCCCGCGCCTACCCCACCACCACGCCCGACGCATCGTCATCGTCGTCCGGTTCATCCGCTACGCGCGACCTGTCCATGATCAGCGGCGGATAAAGGCTCGATACGAACTTCTCCGACGTCAGGCCCGCGACGCGTACGTCCATTTCTTCCAAATGCGCGCGCATTTCCGCCACGGCCATTTCCAAATTCGACTTCAATGCCCGCTGCTTCGGTAATGCCTCGGATTGAAATGCTTTTTCCGCGTTGACGACCTGCATGTATTGCGCCGTGACGCGATCGACCGCCGACACGCGCACGACGTCATCCACGAGATGCGCCGCACGAATCGCACCGCGGTATTTCACCCGCTCACGTTCGAGGAAATCTCGATAGGTTTTGACCGCCGCGGACAAGTTCTGAATTTGTTTGTCGAGGCGCACCAATTCTTTTTTTAGCGCCGTCTTGTGTTCATTGAGCAAATCACTCTGCTCCACATGCGCGGCGAGCGTTGCATACACTTCACGCGCCCAACGCAAATGGCGCAGGCCGGAACTTCCACGGGCGAGTTTTTCCACGGCGTTCGTCCTTCCCAACTCAGCAGGGTTTGCCCTTGCGTTTGCCCTTCAGCTTCTCGCGCATTTTCGGACAAACGTCCTTGATGGACTTGACGCGTTCCTTGTACGCCGCCTTGAGCTTCTCGAATTCTTCGGCGTGACTCTTCTTCAAGTCCTTCTTCTCGTCCCAGTCGTCCTTGACGTTGAAGAGTCGGAAGCCTTCGTCATCACCTTCGGCGATGAGTTTCATGTCGCCACGAATGAACGCACGTCGCCTGTCGTTGTCGCTCGTGCGCGGCAGGTCGACGATCACATCACGCGCTTCGGGCTCCTTGCCGTAAAGCTCGCCGACGAGGCTCGTGCCTTGCATGTCGGGATCCTTTTGAACACCAAGCATCTCCATGATCGTTGGGGCCAAGTCGACACCGCTTCGTGGCGTATCGAGTTGTCGCGGCGTGATCCCCGGCGCGCGGATCATGAGCGGTACGTGCGTGAGGATGTTCCAAACTTCAAACCCGTGGCGGTACATGTGGTGTTCGCCAAACGCCTCACCGTGATCGGCGGAAATAACGATCGCCGTGCGTTTGCCCCACTCTTGCGCTTCGACAAACTTGAAGAGTTCGCCGATGTGTTTGTCCGTGAACGTCATCTCCGCGTCGTACTTGTCACGCGTCGACTTGCCGTAAGGGCCGATGCCGTCATGCGGCATGTATTCGTCGTGCGGATCGAGCAGGTGAAACCACGCGAAGAAGCGACCGCTCGTGTTGGCTTTGTCGGAGAGAATTTTCTGGGCGAGCTCGATGTGTTGCGGGCTCGTGATGTTCTTGTCGGTGTGGTTGTCTTTGATGAGGCCCGGGACGATTTCGTAAACGTCGAAGCCTTGGCGAAAGCCGGCCTTTTGATCGAAGTAGAAATGCGCGTGGGCCGTGAGCGTCTTGATGCCGGCCTTTTGCAAGAGCTCCGGAAACATCAACACGCTGTCGGGATAGTTGCCGAAGAAGTAGCCGCTCCGTTCGAGCTCTCCCGGATAACGACCAGCGAGAAAACCTCCGAGGCTCATCGCCGTGTAGGACGAGATCGAATAATAACGAGAGTACGAGACGGCGGTTTTCGCGAACGCACTGAGGACGGGCGTGATCTCGCGCTTGTAGCCGAGCCACGGCATATCGGCGCGCATGCTGTCGATCGTGATGACCAGAACGTTGAGATCCTTCGGCGGACCTGGAGGTGCAGCGGGGGGTGGCGGAGGGTTTGTCGGGGGCGACAATGCCAACGCCGCTGATGCTGATACTGCAGGAGAAGGCGTGGGATCGACGGTCGGAACAGCTTGTGTGGCCGTGATCGCGGGCGATCCGACAGGCTTGGGTGGACCGGATTCTCCGCCATTGGTGCACGCGGAAGCCGTTGCGAGGATCGCGCTACAGAGGAGCGCTCGTTCAGTCGAAAAACGGATCGAAGGCAGCAACATTGCGGCGCCGTTCTAGCGCATTTGAGATGTAAGGCCGCAAAAACGACGCCGTTTGATCTTGCGGGGGCGTATCCTTTCGGCTTTCGAGGGCAATGATGATCGGACAGCTTCGTTCGCGATTGGGCTTGGTGGGAGGGTTTTTCCTCGTAGCTGCGGCTATTCCGCTGATGGGTTGCGCACGTGGACCCGACGTAGAAAGTGCACTCGCGTTGAAGCGAGTGGTGATCTACCGCAACGGCGTTGGTTATTACGAACGCCATGGGCACGTGGAACAACCCGAAGTGGCGTTTAAGGTTCGTACGGAACGAATCGGCGATTTTCTCGCCACACTCGCCGTGATGGAACAAGGCGGCAGCAGCGTGCGAAGTGCTGCGTTTCCCGTCGATATCGACAAGAAAAAGGGCGACGTCGAAGAGGAAGAAGACGAGGAAGCGGATGACGAGGCGATGCCTCCGCCCGATGCGCGGTACGGCTTCCCGATTCAACCTCCGCAACATCCAAAGAAGAAAAAGAAGAAGAAAGACGACCGAGAAACGGTGCGTTTGACGCTCGACGGAAACGAACACGATCTCGTCGTTGGGTACGTCGCGGAAACACCCGTTTGGCGACCGTCGTATCGGTTGGTCATTGGCAAAGCTGGTGCGGGCGGCAAAGAGCCGACGGCTGATTTGCAAGCTTGGGGCATCGTGCAGAATCAGTCGGGAGAAGACTGGAAAGGCGTGAAGCTGACGCTCGTGGCTGGTGCGCCACTTGCGTTCCAAGCCACCCTGGACAAACCCGTCATTCCGCAGCGTCCGGTCGTGACGGATCAAGGTGAAGTCATCGGTTCGCTTCCCCAAACCGAAACGACGTTGGCTTCTGCTGCTCCTCCACCTCCGCCTCCGCCTCCCCCTGGCGCGTATGGCTACGACGCAAATGGAGACGATGGTCCGACGCTGGATGGCTTGTTGGCAGAAGCGGAAGCAGCGCCTGCTGAAGAGCCCATGGATGAGGGCTTTGCGGATATGAAGCGGCCTGCTTCGCGCGCGGCGCCTATGAAGAAGAGCGCAGATCGCGGACGGCGGGTTGGTGCGGTGTACGGCGGCAGCATTCCTTCCCAAGGTGCAGCGCCGCAGGTTTATCGTCCCGAACCCGGGGTGATTCCTTCTGGACCACGCAACGTCAATGCGCTGGCGGCAGTTGCCGTGGAAGGTGGCACGACGCGGTACGATCTTCCCTTCCCGGTCGACATTCCGAACAAGAGCGCGACGATGGTTTTGCTCCTCGCGCAACGTGTGCCTGGCGAAGCGAACTTCTTGTTTGCTCCGGATGGAGGCGTGAGTGCTTCGTTCTCGCATCCATTCCGCGTCGCGCGCTTCACGAACAACACGAAAGGCATGCTCGAGAAAGGCCCGATCGCGGTCTTCGACGATGGAGCTTTCTTGGGTCAGGGCATGGTCGATCCCTTGCCGCCTGGTGCGATTGCAACGGTCCCGTTTGCCTTGGAACGAGGCATCGCGGTGTCGACGGATCGTACCCAGGACGAACTCAGCGCACGCCTCGCGAAGATCGAAGGCGGCCAGTTGTACATCGAGCGCGATTACGTCTACCACACGAAATACAGCATCAGTAACGGCACGGATTTCGAAGCTCGTACGCTCGTGAAGCATCCGCGCAACCCTGGAACGCGTCTCGAGAATCCGCCCAAAGGAACCGAAGACAACATCGGTACGGGGACGGCGCTCGTGCCGTTCGTCACTCCGAAACACGGCAACAACACGCTGGATGTGGAAGAGCGACGAAGTTTCACCCGACAAGTGGACGTCTTGTCAAACCTCGCCGATGACGCCGTGAAGGCGTACATGCAGGACCCACGCGCGGACAAAGGTCTCGTGACGGATCTGAAGAAGGCGTGGGAAGCGCGAGCGCGGTTGCGATCGGCGATCGATGAGCGCAACAAGCTTTCGGTTGAGCAAGCGAACCTCGAGCGTGAGAGCGAGCAGCTTCGACGGAACTTGAAGGCGATCGAGAAGGTGAAGGACGATCCGCGGGATCCCGTGTCGCGTCAGAACACGGAGAAGATGCGGCAGGACTTCACGGATCGCTTGGGCAAGGCATCGTTTCGTTTGGGCGACATCACGAAGCGCATGACGATCATCGAGATCGAAGTGAGCGAGCAATCGGTGCGCCTGCGCGACATCATCGGCGGCATCAAGCTGGACAAACCGTTGCCGGTGCCGTGAACGAATGATGACCTGTGTTGTCGAGGCGATCCCACCATCGCCTCGACGGTGCATGAAATAACGAAAGGGCGCGACATCTCGCGCCCTTTGTTTTTGCTGCAACTTTCCGAAAGTTCAGCTCTTCGACGACTTCGCTGTAGGCGCAGGACGTGAACTGCCTGCGTGCGTCCACGCGCGTTCCGAGCCGATGGCGACCCAAGTCAAGTCGACCGTTTGTTCACCAACGGCTGCCTTGACCTTGTTTGACCATTGCGTTGGTTC
>JBGAOI010000635.1:4435-4679 GCA_044221885.1 Polyangium sp. (in: bacteria) | reverse complement strand
CGAGATCACGTAAGACGCCGCCCGAATAATCCACAATCTTCAATGCTGCGTCGTCCGGAAGAATTTGAATATCGGCGCGTGCTCGAAGCACGTTCATCAAGAATTCACGGCCGTCCTTGCCATCGAAACGAGCGGCGCCATGGAGATGAACGTTCTCGAAAGCCCCCTCAATGGTCGAACGTTCGGCAGAAAATCGAATAAGCTGCGGACCCACAACGACGGCGGCCACGCCCGCTTTCTTTAA
>JBGAOI010000635.1:0-4425 GCA_044221885.1 Polyangium sp. (in: bacteria) | reverse complement strand
CCCAGAAACCCAATAAGCCTCCTCGGGCGGGTCCCAATCGTCAAAGGTAGAGTCGTCCGGGTGTCGCCAGAACCCTTTGGACTGTTCTGAAATATGATTCACCGCGGATTTGACGTCTTGGTTGACTTTCAACCCCTCCTCTTTTTCTCGCTTCAATTCCATGCATACTTCAATGCCAGCAATCGCGCTCAAGACTCCCGGTTTTATCTTGTCCAAACGATGCCGACTGGGAACATCGATTCGAATCGGGAGCAGATCATCAACATGCGCGAGCTTTTGCTCGATAACAATGAGCTCGGTGGTTTTTCCCGAACCTGCACCCCCGATGACGAGTTCACTGCTTGCCGGCTCGAGCTCAATCCGCGTCGCAACGCGAGAACTCACCGAGTTGGGCGGTTGCACGTAAAATCCATTGGTAATGGCTTGCGCCGGATCGTTCGTGGGATCAAAACGACGCATGTATTCTCGGAAACGAGTCCGACGATCAACCATGGGCTGGCTTTTATCATGACGAGTAGCACTGTCAACTTTCCCGATGCCTGACATTGGGTGTACTCATCGATGCACATGCCGAGCGTTCTACGAAGCCGCTCTCGCGGCGTTGGTTTCAACCTGAACCCAATAGCTGAATCTGTAAGGCGATCTACCGTCGTCTCAAGACAGATTTCTTGCTTGTCGCCTCCAACTGGTGTACCTTGCTGTAGCCTGAACGACCGCAGAAACGAAATCCCCATAGACGACGCCTGCGGCCCGTCTTACTTCAAGCACCTCTTCTGTTGACCACGTCACATACGCCGCTCCGGGCTTGTACAACCCCGCGTTTCGTCGGCGGCTCGGCCAGATTGTGCGCGTTCTGACATGCGCCAACGAAACGCTCACAGTTATGAGTGCCCTCGGTTTCTTGCAAACCATCCGCTCGGAACATTTTGTCGAGGCGCGTGGTTCGCTTTTTCCGAAACTCATGCTACGCTCGGCTCGAATGCTTGCTCGATCTCCTTCGTCGATTCGTGGACCCATTCGTTGGGCCCTGCGCGGTCTCGCCCTCGGCGTATTGGGATTCATTGCTGACACGGCAAACGCGGATATTTATACATACACGGATTCGCAAGGAAACGTCGTCATCTCGAGCCGACCGCAAAGTGGAACCGCGGGTGGAAAACTCGATAAAATTTCGGGCAAAGGCAGCAAAAAGAAAACGCACGACATTTTGCCCATCATGCCGAGCGATCATTCGCCCGAGCGGCATCATCGTTACGATGCTTGGATTCGCGAAGGTGCGCGACTTTATCGATTACCGGAAGAATTCATTCGCGCGATCATGAAATGCGAAAGCGACTTTGATCCTCGCGTGGTTTCTCCCACGGGCGCACAGGGCCTCATGCAATTGATGCCCGCAACTGCATTACGCATGCAAGTCCGCGATTCATTCGATCCTCGTGAAAATATCCTCGGCGGTGCCCGATATTTGCGTATTCTTGCGAATACCTTCAACGGGGACCTCGAAATGACCATTGCCGGATACAATGCCGGAGAAGCCGCAGTTTTGCGATATCAAGGCATTCCGCCTTATCCTGAAACGCAAGGATATGTAACGTGTGTGGTTTCGCATTATCGGTCTTTCAAAACCGCACGAGCCGAAACCGAATCCCGCCCCACGCCAACAACACCGTGACTTGTTCCCACACCTCCCTCGCCCCAATTCGCCCAGGGTAGAACACCGCGTCAACGCACCGCGGCAGTTGCCGCTTATTTGACGTCCACAGCGCACTTCGACTATCTTTGCAAATCCCCCTTGCAACCATCCCGAGTTGATCTATAGGCAGGGCGTTTTCGACCAACCGAGCACTGCCCACGCATGAAGGAAAGGAGCCGCGCCGCGCGCTGCTATGTCCGAATCTAGCCTCGTCGAGCTCCACAAGCGTCCCACGTACGAAATCGTTCCGCTCAAAGCTCCCGTCGACCCAGCGACGCTCGAGTACAAGAACTACAAAAGTGTGCCCGAATGGCGCCGTATTCCCGCCTATGCGGACGTGACGGACGAACAGTTTTACGATCACAAGTGGCAGTCGAAAAAGTCGATCACGCGTCCGGACAAACTGCTCGATGCACTGCGTGGCATGGTGAGCGAAGAGTTCATCAAGGACGCGACCGAAGGATTTGCCCGCGCCCCAATGAGCGTACGCGTATCCCCGTACCTCATGTCGCTCATCGACTGGAACGATCCGTATCGCGATCCCTTGCGCACGCAGTTCATCCCACTCGCATCGCGTTTTTTGCCTGACCATCCGAAGCTCGGTTTGGATTCTTTGCACGAACGTGCCGATGCCCCCGTCCCCGGATTGACGCACCGCTACGTCGACAAGGCGCTCTTTCTGCCGCTCGATACTTGTCCCGTGTATTGCCGCTTCTGCACTCGGAGTTACGCGGTCGGCATTGATACGGAAGAAGTCGAAAAAACGCATTTCAAAGTCGATGAGCAACGTTGGAATGCCGCATATACGTACATCGCCTCGCGCCCGGAACTCGAAGACATCGTGGTTTCCGGCGGCGATGCGTACAATTTGCGTCCCGAGCAAATTCGCGGCATTGGCGAAACGCTTCTACGAATGGACAACATTCGGCGCATTCGTTTGGCCACCAAAGGTCCGGCGGTCATGCCGCAAAAGATCCTCACCGACGACGAATGGATCGATGCGGTCACGTACATCGCAGATCTCGGCCGGAAATTGCATAAAGAAGTCGCGGTGCATACGCATTTCAACAATCCCAACGAGATTACGGGTATCACGCGCGACGCGATGCTCAAGCTTTTCGAGCGCGGCATTACGGTGCGCAATCAAAGCGTGTTGATTCGCGGCGTAAACGACAATCCGGAAACAATGAAGCTTCTGGTGAAGCGTCTTGGGCATTTGAATGTGCATCCGTATTACGTGTACGTGCACGACATGGTCCAAGGCGTGGAAGAATTGCGGACGACGGTCGCGACGGCCATTGCGATTGAAAAGCATGTGCGCGGTTCGACGGCGGGATTCAATACGCCAACGTTTGTCGTGGACGCTCCTGGCGGCGGCGGCAAACGCGACGCGCATTCGTACGAGCATTACGATCGCGTGACGGGCATCAGCGTGTACGAAAGCCCCAGCGTCAAACGCGGGCAACGGTACATGTATTTCGATCCCATCAATCAATTGCCGCCCGAAGGCCAAGCGCGCTGGGCAAACCCGACCGAACATCAAGTCATGATCGACGAAGCTTTGCGCGCGCTGGGCTAGACAAACACATTCTAAGGGCGGGTCGCGCGTGGGCTGCCACAAGAAACGACCTGCCCGGCGGTTTTTCCAAGCCGCTGCACGTCACCACCAATCAACGCTGTAAGGTTGATCCATAAGAAACATGGGCATCGCGATATCACGTCGCAAGAGCGGTTCACGCAACTTGCGAGCTCGTTCTTCGAGCGTCCGTTGATCCTCGCCACGACCAATTTCGGCAGCTCGCAAATGGCGCAACACGAGCGCGCGTGTCGCGGCATGCGCCGCGAGGTATTCCAAGGGACACGGTATTTCCTGACACTCGGGATCGTAATATCGCATTTTATCGACAAGCGTCTCCCGCCCTGTACGAATCCGGGCCCCGGCCACAATCAAATGACGAATCAATCTTTGAGGTACCGTGAACCGCAAAATGGCTTCCCCGTCGCCTCGAAGTGTGGCTTCGGCGAGTTCATTCGGACCCATGTAATCAGCATAATAAGCTTGCGCGGAACCTTCTCCTCGATGCACTTCAACGGCCGCATTCAAAAAACCCGGAGACGGAAATCGCGGACCAAATTGAAGTTCGTCAATGCTTTTCTTGGCATCTGGAGCATCCAAACGCAGAGCCAATGCCGCTCGCAACCGTTTGACATACGGCCGATTTTCTTGCGCATGCGGAATCAAACGAATCGCCTCGTCCAAAAACGGTAAACACTTCGATTCATCACCCACGTTTGCCAAAAAGCCGCCTAGCTCAATACGCCACGTTGCCGCGTAAAACCATAACGAGTCCCGATCCTCGCGTTTGTCCAGCCGTTCAAGAGCGGAAATCGTGACAGCACGCAGGTATCCGCTGTTTCGAGTATTCATCGGCCCATCGAACATGGGTCGCTCTTCGTACGCCGGAATCGAGTGTGTATCCATATTGCGCACGAATTGAAAGGGAACCGATGTGCCTTTTGTCCTTATGACCGACTCTTCCTCGGGCAAATCGCGAAATCCCGTAGGATCGGCTTCCAATTGCAACGCAACAAAGAACTCGCGCGTACGTTCACTTCGAATGCGCGTCGGCAAATTCCGCAACATGGCCAAGCGTTTTTCCCCGTCAAGCAAATCTGCTTGCAAAAGGGCGCAGCTCCAATGCTTTTCAATGCTGGATGCAAGTTGTTCTTTC
>JBGAOI010000634.1:0-4680 GCA_044221885.1 Polyangium sp. (in: bacteria) | reverse complement strand
GACACAACCGGCGCGTCAAGCGCTGCATCGAGTTCGTCCGGAAGCAGTGGCGGAGGCTCGGGTGGAGGTGGAGCGACGTGCATGCCGACGTCGCCGATTCCGTGTGAAGATAAGGTAGCTCAGGACATGGTTTTCAAGACCAACAAGGCGCCTGGATTGATTACCGACGCGCCCGATGGCAAAGGGTTTTGGTCCACCATTGATGCTCGCGCGGGTGGATTCATGTACACGGATTCGTACGTGTATGCGAAGTTTACGCCCACGGGTCTGGTCAAGGTTGAAATGACCGACAACGAATCGATCACGTCCATGGACTGGGACATTGCATTTCGACGTTATGTGATTCGCATCAATAGCGGAAATTCGGGTCCTTCTTGTGTTACCGCCGCGAAAATGAAAACCGGTACGACATTCGACGATTTGGCGGCGACGCCGGCGGATGCGCTTTTCATTTCGGATGAGTATTTTTCCCCAGCGTGTGAAGTCATTCCGGATGGATCGGGATTGCCGGATTCACCGGCGACGGTGTTGAGCGGATTCTGGAAGTATCAAAGCTGTGTGCAAATGACCGGCAATGTGTATGTCTTGGAAAAGGCAGATGGCACGCAAGTGAAATTGACAATCACGGATTATTACGAGCCAACGGCGCAAGAAACATGCAATATGACGGGAGCCGTTCCGATGGGCACGCCGGGGGCCATGATGCGTATGCGCTGGGCGTTTGTACCGTGAAACGAACAAGGTTTTTCCTGGGCGCAGCCTTGGCGGTTTGTGTCGCGGCTTTGGGCTGCGCGGAAAGCTCTCCTGTTGCGGGAAACTTGCTCGAACCGGGTTTGACCCCTGAGGTGCGTCCCGACACACCTGGCAACATATTGCAATTCAACTTCGAACCTGGGGACGTTGTTGAAAACGCCGATTCGCCTTCGGGAAAAATTCGGGTACATTACACGCGTAATGGGATGAATGCCGTGCCCGCGGCGGATACGGATATGTCGGGCGTGCCGGATTTCGTCGAAGAGGTGGCAAAGGTATACGACGATGTGCTGGCCTTTTACGAAGGAGCCGGTTTTCGCGCGCCGCGCACGGACGAAGGTTTGCCCGACAATGGTGGTGATGGCAAGTTCGACGTGTATCTCGTGGATTTTGCGGGCATTGGAGACGGAACGTTTCAAATCGATGCCTGCGACGCCGTCAAAAAGAGCCAATGCTCGGGATACATGGTGCAAGAAAACGATTACGCGGGGTATGGGTATCCTTCGACACTGGTAGCGAATCGAATCTTGGCCAGTCATGAATTCTTCCATGGTATTCAGGCCGCTTACGATAACGATCAAGGAAGAGTATTTTCCGAAGGAACGGCCGTATGGGCAACGGAATCATTTGATTCGTCGCTGAACGATTTCGAGTGGTTCGTCGACGGCTACTTGAACAATACCAACCGTTCGCTCGATGTTCCTTTGCCGGGCCCGGTAGACGGTTTCAGTTACGGCGCCGGCCTGTTTTACCAATATTTAGAAGAAAAATACGGACCAGGAACCGTGCGCACGCTGGTGGAACGAACGGAAGATGGATCGTTTGGCGAGACTGACCCTCAATGGCTCACCGTGTTGGAACCGATGCTCCAGGCCAAAGGTCAAGCTACCTTTGCGGATACGTTCGTTGAATTCTCGACGTGGAATTTGTTTTTAGGGTCGAAGTCGGATCCAAGTCGTTCGTATGTGAATTGTGCAAAGTACCCGCAAGTGAAGATGGAATCGGTGACTGCGCCATATTCGAACTTGCTGCGCATATTTTATGCGTCGGCGCAATATTTTCGAGCGACACCTGCGGGGCGCGCGAAAATGACAGCGGCATTGACGTCACCGGAAACGGCGCTTGGCGAGACAAACGACGTGGTGTTGCTCGTGCTGGCGGAACGAAAAGGCAAAGTCGATACTGTGGTGCGGGTTGTGGATGTACGCGCCGGCGTTGAAGAAATCGATACAACGGATGCGGATGCGTTCGTGGCCGTGGCGATCAATACGACGACGTCGGGTGCATCGCGAAAGCCAACGATTTGCATAGGTTCGCCCGAAGAAGTTGCCGATTGCAAAAAGGCCATTGAAGGTGCTGGAGGCATGGGCGGCGCTGGAGGCGCCGGCTCGGGTGGCAATGGCGGAGACGGCGGGATTTCGATTAATCCTGAAAAACCGTCCGGCTGTGATTGTCGGATGGGATCGAATTCACCGGGTGGCGAATGGGTTCCTGCGGCAGCGTTGATGGGTTTGGCTCAGCGGCGTTTGCGACGACGAACGCCAAAGAAAACCGCCGCCAAAGCATAAATGTCAAAGATGTACGAAGTGGATCGCGAGGTTTGTCCTGCGGTTCGACAACCACAAGACGGATCATCCTTTGGTGGCATAGATGGGTTGGTGGACGCGTCGGGACCAGCGTCGGCGGGGCCATCCGTAATGCCGAGCCCTTCTTTTAATGCGGCGAGCGGGTTGACGATGCCATATCCGAAAATGGGATCGTGTCCTTTGGCGTCGGGCGTAGCATAAGGTGCGGGTTTGGCTGTGCGAACCAATAGATCCAGCACTTCTGCGGATGTCTTGTCCGGAAGGGCGCTCATGACGACGGCTGCGGCTCCGGCAGCGACAGGACATGCGGACGATGTTCCGCCAAAATTGTTGGTGTAATCATTGGGTTCGTATCCGGCTGCGCCTTGAATGTCGGTGGTCAATGTGCCAACGGGAGCTACCAAATCGAGTGTGGCGCCGTAATTCGTAAAAAAGGTTTTGTCGAAGAAGTGATTGATGGCGCCAATGGCTGTGACGCCGCGAACGCCGGTTAATTCGTTATCAGCGATTTCGCGATCATCGTTTCCAGCAGCGAAAAAGATGAGTGCGCCTTTGCCGTTGCGGCCATTGTCGAAAATATTGTCGAGCGCATCGCGCATGAGCGTGGGTACGGGGATGGGATCGACAAACCCCCAGCTATTCGAAAGAACGGCAGCGTTGGTGTCGAGGGCGAAATTGAAGGCTTTGATGTTGGCATCGAGGGGTACGGGCATATCGCCAACGAGGCGTACGCAACGTACGCGGCACGCCGGACAAGCGCCGGAAATGCCGAGCGAATTGTTTGTCGTGGCTCCTACGAGGCCGGCACAAGCGGTGCCATGGGCTGCGTCGGCTTCGGTGGGATTGAAGGAAGGATCCGTATCGTTGTCGATAACGTCGAGGCCGGGGTCGAGTTTGTCGATGAGGTCCGGGTGCATCATGTCGCAGCCGCTATCGATGACGACGATGGTGGTTTGGGGGTCGCCTTGGGAAATGCCCCAAACTTCAGACATCTGGAGGCGTTTGTCGTCAAAGTACCATTGACCGAGAAACTCGGGATCGTTCGGGACAAACGGTTGTCCAAACGTACGAATGTTCAAATACAGGTTCGGAATCACTTCGCGTAATGTCGAGGGGCGGCGTTCTTGTGATTCCAGACGCGCGGCGATATCGAGCCCGTCTTCGTTGTCGATGGATTCGACGGCATAAATGCCAATCGACGGCATGAGGTTTTCGACGATCCGTAAACGAAGGGCTTCGAGGTCGGATAGGTGTGCAGGATCGATACGTACGATGGCTTTGTGATCCACGAAGGCATTGATGGTGTGGTTTCGGTGGATAATCTGAAGCGGCCACACGGTTTGTCCGCGAAGGGCGACGGAGTCGCGTGAGGGGCGCAACGTGCTGATTTGGCGCTGGCCGTCACGATAAAACGAAGGAGAAGACGACGTTGTGGGGGCAGCCGAGGCTGGAGAAGTTATGGCGAACGAAGTCGCGAATACGAAAGAAGCAATGAGCGTTTGTTGAGAACGAGCGTGAAGCATGGGGAACTCCTAACTTCGGCGATGACGAGAGGATAGACTTCGAGGCGTGGTATTGTCGACAGAGAAAATGGACTTGACGACTGGGGGATGCTCGGGGTATTGAGGGCGCGATGCACAATTCGAAGATCATTTCTGGTGTTTTGGCGGCGAGTTTTGTGATGGTGGGGTGTCGTGCCGATTCGACAGATTCAAAACCGGGTCCGGCTGGGCCGCCAGGCCCGTCGACGCCGTTGGTTGTGGCAACGGCGATCCAGCCGGTGACAAGGTCGAGTCAGGCGTTACCAACATTGCCAAAGAACGCCAAACGACCGAAAACGCGTGAGGCGCCGAATCCGAAAAAGATGGCCGAATATCGTAAGCATTTGGCGGAGGGGCGGCGGCTCGCGGCGAAATCGAGTTTTCCCGAGGCGATCAAAGAGTTCGAATTGGCGCTCGAGTCTGTTCCCGGGGACGCTCCGGCGATGTTGGATATGGGCTGGGCAGCATTCAAAGCTGGGGAGCTCGACAAGGCCAAAAAGAAGACCGAAGATGCATTGAGTCGTACGACGAGCCCGAAGCTCAAGGGTATGGCGCATTATAATTTGGGACGTATCGCCGAGGAAAAGAAAGAATACAAGGAAGCGGTCGACCATTACCAGGTGTCGCTCGAATTGCGGCCGAATGAAATTGTCGAAAAACGATTGGCGGAATTGGCTAAGAAAGCAAACATCACGGTGGCGCTCAAGACTGCGGTCGAACCGTTGCCTTGCCAAACTCCAGCCGCGTCGATTGCCGATGTTTGCGCGTGCATGATCAAGCCTCAGCCCGACGACATGGCT
>JBGAOI010000633.1:0-4692 GCA_044221885.1 Polyangium sp. (in: bacteria) | reverse complement strand
AACATTTGCCCCAAAATTCGCTGTTTCGTTTGCATACTAGACACTGTATAGGATCCACTAGGCAGTGTCTAGTAAAATGTGACTGGGCAATTGTGTGGGCTATACAGCGGAGCTTGGTTACACGGGTTGCCGCGTCCGGGCTTGACGTTGAGACGACATTTTTGATGGCTACGCGTCAGGGAATTGTGCCATGAATGGTCGAGCATCATGTCGTCGTTCCCAAGGATCGCACAGGTCATTCGTCTCATGCGCATGGTGAAGGCGTGTCCACGGTGGCTCGTGGCTTGTTTTACGGTGTTGGCCGTCGTGTTCTACGCGCCTGTGGCTCGAGCGGACAAACCTACGCGTGAAACGCTCGTCCAGCGTGCCCGTGCCAATGCCACATACTGGCGGGAATTGGCCACCGTGACGCTCGAGATTGCCTTGCAAGTGCCGGCGACCGATACCGGACGCGATGCCGTGCGGCTTTATATCGATACGCTCACGGCGCTGCAATGGGACGAAACGCCACCCGTTGAAATATACGACGAGCTGGCCAAGGCCATTCCGAATCTCGTGGCCGGGTATTGCCGTGCGGAAGATATTCCCAAATACCCCGAGCCGTGTGGTATACTGACGCAAATTCAATTGGACGTGCGGCGATATCTGACTTTGCCGACGCCGTCGAACGAAATCGACACGCCCGAGAAGTTCCAAGCGTTTGCTTTGCGGGAAGCCGAATCCCTGGTCAAACTTTGGCATGACGTGGGCGAACCTTTGTGTGCCGCCAAAAGTCCCGCCTGTTCGCGAATGGCCGTCGTTCTGGCTTCCGCGGCCGATTATTTCAAAGCCGCACATCAAATGGGACGCGCCATGGATATGCGGCGCATTCTTATCGATCCACGTTACGGCATGGACAAAACAAGGTCCGCGCAATTCGCAGTTTGTCATGGCGCCGATGATCTGGCCGAATCATTGCTCGATTTTGAAGAAGCGGCGTCGTGGTACGAACGTTGCGCCAAAGAGGTCTCGACGCGCATTTATGAATCTCACGCCTTGCGGATGGCTGTCAATCTGCGCCTTTTGCTGGGTGACGAACCTGCGGCACGACGCGCCATGGTCGCGCTGCCGCACACATCGGGGCCATTTGGGTTTGGCGAGATTGAACGTGCGGCGTTGAGCATTGCCGATTACGACGTGCGTGCTGAAAAGTGGGCCGATGCGGAACAATGGCTCACACAGGAAAAATCACTCTTCGATGCGACGCAGCAGCTTGACGCAAAACTCGTCTATCATGCCACATTGGCTCGGATAGCCTTGGGCCGAGGTCGAAACGAAAAAGCGTTTGCGGAATACGGCGTCGTGCGACAATTGTGGAAGACAGCGCCGCCCGCAGCGAAAACCTTCGATACGAAAAACCCGTACTTCAATGAACTGAAAGAGATTCTCGAAGCAGTCGGGGAAGCCGAGTTCTTTTTTGCCCAACGCGCGGAAAAAGCCGTCGACGCCATTCAATTCTCGCCGTATCGTGGACCGCTGGTCGAAAAACCCGTGTATCGATACATCATGGAGCATCGCAAAATCGAATTGACCAAGTTCAAAGCGATTGAACGCGCAAGCGAAGAATACCACAGGGTCCTGGAAATCGAGCCCGTGGCGCCTCCTCGTTGGGTCATCGCTGCCGCGAATCGACTTGGAAACTTGTGGGCCGCATTCGCAAGAGATGTCGAGAATGTTCCGAAGCTTTCCGGACCCGTTCCTGGAACGTCGGGCGTGACTTACGAAGAACGTATGCGTCACATGTTGGAACGCCGCCGTGGCGGGATCGGGCAAAGGGTGTATTCAAGTATTGCGTGGAGCAAGCTGTCCGCTCGAAGCATTTCGATGAAAATGCTCGCGAATGCGCGCGATCGCTGGCCAGATATGAGCCGTCGAGCCCGCTGGTTGTAGAAGAACTCCATGATGCGCCAATGCATGCATGGTTTGGCGCGCATGCACAGCCCTTGATTCAGGCCGAGCGTTGATTGCTTTCGCTGCGGCTAGAAGGCATAACCCAGCGTCGTATGGGCGGCCGGTAAAATGCCTTTCGAGCCTTGGTTGTCCACGGTGTAATGCAAATACTGCACGCCCGCGCCGAGGGATACGACGAAACCATTCTTGAATATCCACGTGTAGCCTCCAAGCACGCTCACGTAGCCTCCAATGCTTGTCGGATGTGAACCATCGGGCTCCAAACGACGATAACTGGTCAAATGCGCCAAAACACCTCGCGTTTGGACCCAAAAGCCGCGCGGCGCCGTTGGCCGAAAAAATACGCGCAAGCCCATTTCGCCGCCCAGGCCCCGATAGTTGTCCGTTGGTTCCGAAATCAAGCCATTAAAAAGCCGCAAGCTCGGACCAGCGTAAATCGATAGGTGCGGGTGAAGCGCGCGCTCGACTTGCAAATGCACAAATCCAAGCGCCGTCGTTAATGGATCGACTTGCAAGGTCCACTTGCGAGCCGGGTGTTTGGGCCTTTCGGGTGGTGTCTCGGCGTTTGCGGGCAATGCGACGAGTAACCCAGCAAGAGCAAGGAAGTTCGAACAAACAAGGCGCGTATTCATCGGATACCTTTTCGAGTGGCAAGAAAGGCCGCATTGTGCACGAGTGCCTCGACCTTGTCGATACTCGATTTGCAACGAATAGCGCTACCGCGTCATCCCATCGCTCGGCCGAGCAGGTCGCAACCAACAGCTCAATACGTGACAGGTAATACAATCCCGTGCCATTCGTATCGATAACGAAATTCGGACTTCCAACAACGTGTCATTCTGGTAAAACCATTTGTTCTGGTAAAACCATCATTTTGCAAAATGCCCCATTTCGAGCGAATTCGCCCATTCTATGTGGCATAACACACGAAAATTGTCTTGTGAATTTGGGGTTGTCGTGATGCACTCGATCTTGCGCCGACGGTCGGCGTTGATGATCAACAAGACTCGGGTCATGCAAACGTTATGTTTCCAGGCCCGAAGTAAACAAAGGACCAATCCATTATGGATTCGACAAGATGTTGCGTTATCGCACTTGCTCTCGGCGTTTTTATCGCGGGCGCTTGTGGCAGCGACGGGGAATCGATCGAATCGGGGGAGGCGGAAAACGCCGGGGCTGGTGACTCGAGCTCGTCCAGTGGCGAAAGTTCTGGCGGAAAAACCGCGGACAACAATGCGGTACGAGATCTCTTCGTCAACAACGTGCAGCCGCTCATCGCTTCGCAATGCGGGCCTTGCCATATGGGCAAACGTTTTGCTTTTGCGAGCCTCGAACGGGCTGGAGCTGCATTTACAGCGGCGGAAAACGATGCCAATTACAGCAAGTTTCTGTCGCAAATATCCCTTGACCAGCCTGCGCAAAGCCGGCTGCTTGCCAAAATGCGTTCGACATCGAGTCCGACGGGCATGTTGCATGCGGGAGGTGTCGTTGCAGGAACGTCGGATGCGATTTACCAGGCGGCGCTGAATTGGATTCAGGCCGAGAAAGCTGCGCGCTGTTCCAACTGTGGTGCGACCGCGCCAAACTCGTATCTGGCTTACGTCGAAGCGCCAAGGATCTTTTGGGCTCTCGCCGAGGATCCCATACGCGCCGATCACGGTCTTCGGGATCGAGCGCGGATCATGCTGCGCAAGATCGATCCTACGACAGGATCGCTCGGCCCAGCGATCGATTTTCTGGGTAATTCGTTTTGTGGTGCCGACGGGCGTTGCGACTTTGGGCATATCGCCGCAAACCATACTGGGACGCAGCTTGCGTTCGAATGTCGGCTTTCGCTCGTTCCCGGCCAGGATTGGGTCTACGGCGTGCGTTGGAATATTTGCCTCGCAGACATCGGCGCGGATGGCAAAGCCGTGAATCCACGCTTTTTGATGCCAGCCACGCGACAACACAAAGGTGAAACGTTGGCGCGGAGCGATCCGTTTGGCATGACGGTCAACGGTGGTGCCGCAAAAGGCGCGTACGACCATCATTTTCGCACGCGGCGCAGGTCCGACAAAGGCCCCGTTTTCTCGCCCGATGACCAGCGCATGTACTTCGCCAGCAAAGGCCCCGATCCTCGCACGGGTGCTGATGGCGTACAAACCTATCACGGATTCGATCACCTCGATAACATCGTTTCCGTGCGCCTCGATGGCACCGATCTGCGTACGATCTACGTGAACGAAGGCGGCGTAGCGGACTTGCCGTTTTTCCTGCGTAATGGGAATCTCGCGTTTCACACGTGGAACCTCGAGCGAATGGACCGGCACATGTATTCGCAGGCGACGGCGGACGGAATGCAAGAGCTTCCCGTTTTGCTGGGCGCCGTTCAAGGGCCCAATATGTGGGGTCGCGCGGTTCAGCTTGCCAATGGCGCGATTTTCGGCATCACAGGGCGACGCAGGTCAGCCATCGATAACTACGTACCTTTTGTTGCCGATCACACGCTCGGAACGGGGGTTGATCCTGATCCGACGATCAAACCGTTGCGCATTCTCAATCCAACGGTTCTCGAACAAGTGCTCGATTTCCCGAATGGGTATTGCAAATCGCCCGAGGGAACGAGCTGCTTCATCGATCAGTATTACGCGGACGCTGCGTATTCGCCTGATGGGCGCGCGTACATCGCGCACAATCCGCAGAAAACGTACGTGCTCAAGGGCGAGGAGATGTTCCTCATGTACGCGAAAGGAAGCAATA
>JBGAOI010000632.1:0-4693 GCA_044221885.1 Polyangium sp. (in: bacteria) | reverse complement strand
GAACCGGCCGTTGTCCCAGCCTCAATGTCGAGTTTCGTCGCGGCCGTGTACAGGTTGAAGGCATCGTCATTGGGCGATGCGACAACATCCTCTTTCGAACTCGCGAAGGTAATCGGAGTTTTCTTGCAGACATCTGGATCGAGGACAAACCTCACCGAGCGATGGGCACAGGTTTGACCTGCCGAACACTGCGCCAAAAATATCGTCGACGGTTCGACACGCAGGCGCATGACGTCGCCCGATGGTGGCGAACAAAAGTCGCCTGGAGCGATGAGCGGCCCGGTCGTTCCCGTCGTGGAAGAAGACACCGTATCCGTTGTGCAACTCGGCGCTCCGGACAAGGCAACCGCAAGCCCGAGAAGCGGAAAGACAAACGCTGTGCGAGTTTGTCGAAACAGACGCCTGGGAAAGGAAGGTGATGTCGTCATGACTCGCGAGAATACCGCACGAGCCTTGTTGCAAGCGTCCGCCGAATGAGGACATGACAGGACTATGGTGGAGGAGGAACCGGGGGCAGCTCGGCCTTGAGTTCAGCTTTACTGATTTTTGCCACGTGATTGTCGTCGGTGATGCTACCGAGCCACGTCCCTTGGAACGAGACCGGTACGGCTGTTTGGTCGACTTTCGTTGCCGCAACGGCCGCGATGTTAATGCGGCCAAAATTCCCCGTTATTCCGGAAACTTCGACCGCGTCCATCCAACGTGCGGCCAATGCTTCTTGACACAGATTTGCGAGGCACGAGGCATCACACGTATCAAAACTGCCCAGGGTTTGTCCGAGGTCGTCACACGCCGCGACGTTCGACAACACTTCGGCCATCGTGTTGCTCCAGGGATTTCCAAGCAGCGCCTGCTTTTTGATCACCGTGCCCACGTAACGTGAAGGCAACCAAAACACGCTACCGCCGAGATGCATCACATCGCCCACGTCGAGCGCGAGCGTCGACAAGTTTGCTGGCGCCATACCCGCTTCATGCGCTGGAACCGAACCAAATTGCATCGGTGACAAAGTTGCCGCGCCAGGAACCTTCGCGATGGCTTTCAAGCCCGTGACAAACGTCGTCGGTTCGCCCGCAATACCTGAGGCAAACCATCCGTCGAGAACGTCTCGAAGCGAAACTTGCAGCGTATCGAGATGGTTTGTCGTGGCATCGTCCCATGCTCCGGCCTGACGCGCTTCAGCAAATGCGCCAAGTTGAGCTTCGGGAACTCTTGCGGCCATCGCGTCGAGCAGAACCATCCCGGGGTCCAATGCTTTGGGGAAAAACGAATCGATCACCCATGCCGACGTCGAACTCAAGAACTGCGCATACGCCTCCGCATCGGGCTTGAGCGTAAACGTGACATTCAGGTTCGTCGCGCCAACGACGATGGGTTTGTCAATGACAGCAACTTTGACCTTCAACGTTTCGCCGACGACCACAGCTCGTGCATCCGAACAACCCCAAGCATATTCACCAGCCCGAACCGTAACCGCCAACGTTGGTCCTACGGGGGCGTCTTTGACGACAAGAGGTTCGTCCGCGAGGGCAAACCCGGGGATCGAATCCGCGACTTCGGCCGGAAGTAACGGCGAGATGTCGGCACATGTCGCGCGCGGAACGATGCTCGCAGTCCACTCGGTGATCGCTCGAGTTCCTTGGTACTGCGGAATGATTTCGATGGGGGCAAACCCATCACCCACGGCCGCAACCGAAACTTCATCCGCAGGACCACGCATGATCCACGTACGCACGCGAAACGTCGTCGCTTTGTTCGGTGCCCGTAGTGTGACGCTTCCGCGACCTTCGTCGTTTGTCTCGACGCTCGCGTGATCAAGCGTCGCATCCAGCGGGCTACCCAGCAGAACGAAGTTCACTTGTTGGTGTTCCGGCGGATCGACAACGACACTCAGTACGCGTTCTTCACGAAGCCCAAGTTCGAAGTTACTGCCAGGATCGAAGGCGATCGTCGCTCCAGGCTCGGGGGGTTTTTCCGGCTCCCACCGTGTCGGTTGCGCGTCGTTTTCGGGAGCACAGCCCAAAATCGGGCCCATTCCCATGACGAGTAAGTAAGTACAAACCAAAGAAGCAAAGCGCATTACGAAAACTTTACTCCCGAAATGGTTCGCCGGCGAGTTCCTATCTTGGCTTTTTTGTCGTTCGTCTCAGGGATCGTTCGTCAGGACCGTGCGCTCCGAGAGCTCACCTCCAGCCCCTCGACCGTCATCGACGAACACGATTTCGTCGGGCGTCAAGGCGAACGTTGGGCCCGTGGAACCCTTGAAAATGGCCAAATTGATGCAGTATTTGGTTTGTCTTGGGTGAACAACGTCGAAGCGCTCGATCCGACGCCCGAAGCCACGCCACATGCGAACAACGTCACGCCCAACGCCAGAACAGCAGCACCGAGCGGCGCCACCAAACCCGCAGCACACAAGGGAACGACACAGGCTTCGTAAATCAGCGTGATGGCCAGCAAGAAGCGGGTTCGCCCTCGCAACGCACGAGCCAGGTCGATCAGCCAAACCAGCGACGTGAGCTGGGAATTTCTGCAAACAATCGAGGCTCGTGTCGATGCCGGCGGTGTGTCCGGCGCAACCGCAATCGAAACATCGACAGGGAGCATATGTGCAGTGTCTGGACCTCCCACATGCACAACTCGTCCGCCCGACCAGCGCACTTGCGCAACGATGCGTTGCTTGGCTTCCCCATCGAGGTTGCCACTCGTGGCCATGCCGTACCGATGTCGAAGTACGTCGGCGTGCTCAACACATTCGTCACTCAGCAGTCGGCACGAGATCGCGCGATGCCACAAGCCACGCGTTGCCATGGGTGCGTCAAGATAAACTCGTCCGGAAAGCTCGAATAGAGCCACATCCACTGACGCCAGCGCTTCGAGAGCCAAGATGTTCTTGACGACGAACCCCATCGCGCGCGCTCGCATGACCGCTACGAGGCGCAGCAACGAAATGCTCGAGGCAAACATGGTCGGTGCGGAACCAGCAAGCACCGCAACGCCGGCAAGTCCGATACCCGGGTGCCAAGTTTGTCGACCCGTGATCCCGTGCACCAACACCGCCAGCGCCCCAAACCACACCGTTGCCAGGGTCAGCGCCAACGTCACGACGTTCTCGACACGACGCCCGGACGTGTCCAATGCCGATTGTTCAACGCGCTGAATTTCGCGCAAAATCTCGGCGTCAGCATCAGCCTCGGCATCCACCTTCGGTGCGTGCTCGACGCGCCCTGTCACGACCGAAGAGATCAATCGTTCGTCTCGGAACATTGTTTGTCCAGGACTTCGATCTTCGACGCTGCCCGAACTTCCAGCGACGCGAGCGGCTGTGTCGAGTTGGAGGTCGAGTTTCGCCGCCTCGCCAGCAACGACGCGCAGACGATCGTTCTGACAGACCATGAACCAGGGGACAAACTCTTCGCCCCCTTGCGGTAACAGCCGACGAACCCCGGTATACCTGCGCCGAATTGCTCGGTTTAGATCGGAAAAGGTTCGACCTAGGATACTTCGACGAACCTCGGTTCCGAGAAACGTACACCCGATGATCGCGGCCGCCGATTCGAAGGCGATCGCGTTGGCGCCTCCCGTGTGTTGGCCCATCCGCAGCAGAAAGTTTGGTGTCAAAGGAATGATCTCGTCTCGGACAAACACACCCAAGAGCCCGAGCGCCAAGGCCAAACCGGCACTTACGAGCGCCATGACTTCAGCACGCCAGAAACTCCGACGAGGCAGCCCAAGCACGCTTCGCAAAAGTGACGGACCTGCAAGGCCGAGCATGAGCAGCGCGAACACGAGTTCGATCCAAGGAAGGCGAGGGGCGCTTCGTGCCGACTGCCAGAGCGCCAAACCGATGACATTCGCCAACAGTGCGAGGACCGCTCCGAGTCGCGCCGCATCCAACGATGACGTAGGTGAGATTGTCTCGCCAAACGATGGCCGAAGCCAGTATCCACGTTGAGCCATCTTTGTGACGAGTTCGCGTTCGCTCATGAACAAATCGTCATGACAGACGTAAACCGTTTCGGATGAAAAACTCACGGACGCGGCAACTACGCCCGGTAAAGTGCGCAAAACGTGGGTTACTTGTGCGGCGCTATGTCGACAAGACAAACCTTCGATCCGGTAGAATCGCTCGCGCGATGCAGGGCTTGCGTCTGCATCGTGATGGCGACAAGGACGGGATGAAGTGGGGCTCGACGAACTGGACCCAGACGTTTGCATCTTCCGCGCCCCACGCGTTGGCTAGAGGTCGTGACGAAGAACCGTTTGGGTTGACGTTTGCGAAGATTGGGCCGCGAAAAGTGAGTAGGTCGTGCACGACTCGAAGGAGGACGGAGCGTGCGCCGATAGCGGAAGTGACTACTTGATGTAGATCTGGGCGATCGCGAGACCAGCGCCGCGCGTCGCCTTCACGATGACTTTGCCCGGGCCGCCAACAGGAAGTGCGTTCTTGAAACAACCGCTGGCTTTTCCGCCGAGCACGGCCGTTCCGCCTTGCGTGTTGTCTTGCGCGAGAACTTGTGCGGGCAGCGGAGCAGGGTTGAGCACGAGTTGGATGTCGAGTTCTTGAACACCCATGCTGGCGCCGACGACGGAGTAGCACTTGCCAGCTTGAATCGTGAACTGCTGCTCGAGGACTTGACCTTCTTGGAAGTTACCCGCGAAGGCTGAGCCTTCGGGTTGCATGCCTTGAACT
>JBGAOI010000631.1:0-4693 GCA_044221885.1 Polyangium sp. (in: bacteria) | reverse complement strand
TGGCCCGAAGGACATTGATCATGACTGCGAATCCCACTGCAATTGCCGTTCAAACGTTCAAAGTCGCGCCGCAACGAGTGTACGACGCCATCCTCGAGCCGGAGATGATTGCGCGTTTCATGTTTGGTCCGCTCCTGCGCGAGGAGGAAATTCTCCACATTCGCAATGCGCCCCATGTCGGCGGCACATTCTCGTTTATGGTTCGTCGCAATGGAACTGAAATCGATCACGTGGGCACATACCTCGAGCTGGCTCCGCCAAAGCGTATCGTTTTTACGTGGGCCATTGCGCCGGAAACCGACGGCTCGACCGTCAGCATAGACATCACGCCAACGGCCGAAGGTTGTTCGGTTCGTCTTGTACATACAATGCCGCCGGAATACGCCAATTTCGTCGATCGCGCGCGAGGTTCGTGGGAGAAAATGCTCGGCGTTCTGGCAACGTTGCTCGTTTCGTAGGTGAGATGTGCGGCGAATGAAAAATTCGCCGCATCGCCCCGGGACCGGCAAAAGTCAAACAGAGTCAAAAAGAGTCATTGCCGAACCAAGCCTCGTTTGGTAACCTCGCGGCGTATTGTCGTTGAGGTATTGCAATGAATCTCCCGCGGATGAGCCTGAACCCTTCGTTTTTCGCGATTTTTGCATGTCTTCTCCTGGGTGCTTCAACCGGATGTAGCGGTTCGACCCAAGGAAGCAGCGGCGTCGGAACGAAGGCAACCGTGCAATCGGGACAAACCGCGAGCACCAGCCAAAAGCCTTCGACCAAACCTGACGGTACGTCAACCTCGGGAACGTCATCTGTTGCAACAAAGCCGCCATCGGCACCTGCCGTGCCGTCGCCATTTCATGTCGTGGCCGATGTCGATTACGAACTTGAATTGCAACGTTTGGGCAAAAACGCCGTCATCATGGGTGGGGGGCAATTGCTCCCGATTCGCGACAACACCGTGACCTTCGAGCCGAAATTCGCATTGACGCAAGAAATGCGCGGCGATGGCGTCATGGGTCAATTCGTTGGATTGTATGGAAGTTTTCCGGATGCCCTTTTTGCCGCCGTCGTTCGTCCGTCGGGACGAACGGGTTTGACGGAATTGTACAAATGGTCCGGCAGCAAATGGATCAGTCATTATTCGTCGAATGAATCGACGTTCGTGCAGGACATTCAACCTTGGCAAAATGGTACGTTGCTTTTGGTCGAGTCCAATAGTTTTTCCGGCGAAGTTCAATTTTCGGCCTTTCCACAAGGTAGCAAAGTTTTTCTTCCAGAACCTCATGACCATAAGTGGCGTGGAAGTTTCGGTTCATGTGAATCGGGGTTCATTCCCAGTACGCTGGGCACATTGATTTCAGGGCATGCATTCATGAGCGGCGTGACCTGTTCACCGGAGGATTCTTCGAAAGAGGGGCAAATGGGGGTGAAGCGGTGGTCTCCGGGCAACCCCAAGGGGACCGTCGAGGTTTTGCCGGAAATCGGCAATCAAGACTTCGAGGTGATTGCCGTCGTATTGCGTACGGAGCAAGACGCCTATATCGCGGGCAACGTAAAAGGAGCCAGATTCGGGCAGTCGAATACGTTGGCCCCGTATTTGGCCCATTTCGACGGAAAAGCGTGGATGCGGGATACGCTGCCCACCAGCGATGCGCTCGCGAGTATCGATGTGGACGCGCAAGGCAAGGTATGGCTCGTTTCAGTCCAAGGTGTTGCCTATTCGCGACCATCCGGAGGCGCGTGGAGCGAAATCACCATGCCTCGCGCCGGTAAGTATGAAGTGCCGATAGCGGCGAAAAAAGTCTGGGTTCGAGCCCCAGGAGATGAATGGATCATTGGTGCCTACGAATCGCGTTACGTCGTTATGCATTCCGGACCCGCAGGCGCCAAAGCCGACTTGCCCGACCTCGAGACCATGGAGGATACGGTCGCGGATTTAGCGATGCCCACGCCCCTCACGTCCCGTTGTTATCGACCGTTTGCGCTTCTTTTCACGCTGAGCAAGGTCGCACCTCCCGATTTTGATTATCCCGCGACGCGCGAAGCATTAAAGGGACACACGGAATTTGCCGATGCGCAGTTCATCGAATTCAAGCGTCTCGACAAACGTTTCATGGGCGCTTTCGTATCCGATGTGGACATGGGCAAAAAACTCGTCGAACTCATCAAGAAAAAAGTCCCCAATTCCACCCCGCAACTCGTCTGTCATTCGCCGCGACCCACGCGCGAACTCACGATGGATTTGTCGCGATAATCATGCGATAATCAAACGAGGAACCATGAGCATCCATTCTCACGCCCAGCAAATTCTCGATATCGTCGCCCGAGGCGCATACACCACAGAGGCGGGACAGCACGTCGACATTGCAGACCTTCAGGCCGCAGCCGCTCAGAATACCGAATTGTTTCGCCCAGACCAACTCGAAGCTCTGTTCGCGGAAGCGCCGCGTGAAGGGCAATTTCCAACGGTCGACGTTATCGACGCAACCACATGTGACGCGGCAAAACGGTTGTCGACCGAGCCGGGTGGTGTCGTTTTGTTGAATTTTGCCTCGGCACGAAACCCCGGCGGTGGGTTTTTGAATGGCGCAAGGGCACAAGAAGAAGAGGTTTGTCGATGTTGTGGACTTTATCCGCTTCTAGTGACGCAGCCCGAGTATTATGAACAAAATCGCGCTCAAAAGTCTGCGTTGTACACCGATTACATGATTTATTCACGAGACGTCCCGTTTTTTAGGACGAGCGCCAAGGCGTCGTGGCTTGACAAACCGTTTGTCGCGTCCGTCATTACGGCACCTGCACCCAATGCCGGAGCGATTCAGCAAAATGCGCCCAAAGAAATGAAGTTTGTCCGGGAAACGTTTGCCCGTCGCTGGCGCAATGTCTTGCTCGTGGCGGCTGCCCGCGGACATCGCACGTTGGTGCTTGGCGCTTGGGGATGCGGAGCTTTTCGCAACGAACCGCTCCTTGCGGCGGAGACCATCAAAAAGTGGCTAAAGCATACGCGATTCGCAGGCTGCTTTGACAAAGTCGTGTTTGCTATCCCCGGGGGAGGACGAAGTGGGGACAACCTCGAGGTTTTTCGTCGAGTGTTGGGCAAACCATAAAGATCAGCCAGTTCTTGCACTTCTTGCTACGTTGTGTCAAGTACCCGAGTTGTCACCCGAGAAAGTCCCGCATGAACCACGATGTACCCGCACCGCCCGCGGACGGCTTTGAACCGTACCACGAAAAACCTCGGCTTCGCGGAGTCATTCACCAATGGGCCGCGGTTGTTTCATTGATTGCGGGGATTGCGCTCGTGTTTTTGGCGAAAGAGCGTCGTCATGCCATCGCTGCCGCGGTGTATGGCTTCAGCCTCGTGACCTTGTACACGGTGAGCGCGACATACCATCGAGTCCATTGGCAACCACCCGCCCGCAGACTGATGCGGCGCCTCGACCATGCAGCGATCTTCGTTCTGATTGCCGGCACGTATACGCCGGTTGCCTTGATTGCGATGAATCCGGAAGACGGAACGAAGCTTTGCGCGCTTTCGTGGATTTGCGCGGCTGTAGGAATCATCAAATCGATATTTTGGTCAGGATCGCCCAAATGGGTCACAGCAGCCATTGCGGTCGCCGCCGGTTGGTGCGTCGTGCCTTATATGGGCGCCATGGGACGGGCTCTCGACAGCGCGCAGTTTTTCCTGTACGTCGGTGGCGGCATCGTTTACACCATTGGCGCACTGACGTATGCCGCCAAACGCCCCAATTTCGTTCCAGGCGTTTTTGGTTATCACGAGCTATTCCACGCACTTACCGTCGTAGCCGCGGCGATGCAGTTCGCGGCCATCGTGATGGTCATGCGCGCGGTGTGACGAAAATCTCGCAATGGCCGCGCCAGCATCGCCATCGAGCATGCCGCGGCCATTTTCGGACATACCGATCAGTGCATGAGATTCATGATCGCCCCGTACACGGAGCCTAGAATCAACGCAAATTGCGCCAGCATCGCAATGCCAAACCCAGGGCCGCGTTTTTCGGCCGCTTGGTAGTATCCCCAAGCATACAAGATTCGCCCAAGAATCCAGACGCCGCCAAGTCCGGCACCAATCTTTGGATCCACGAGCAACGAAAATACCCAAAGACCACCCAAAAACGGCACCAACTGCTCGACCGTATTTTGCTGGACACGTAAAACCCGCTCGAAGTCGGGATTTCCCGTCGTATTCGGGGGTTGCACATTGTACTTCACCCGCGCTCGACCCACGTTGATCGTGATCACCATGTACGTGACGAGCGTCAATGATGTAATGAGCGCAGCGAAACTCGCTTCTTTCGGCATGATAGAACTCCTTGGGCCTTGCGGCCCTGAACAGTCATAACAGAAGTCGTGTCGCGAACGCAAAAATTCCAGGCAGATGTGGATCAGCAGTTGAGGCGGTTTGTGTTGTAGGGGCGCGATTTAGAGACCCTCCCAGAACTCGCGACGACATCGATCTCCGCCACCACGCGCGGGGTTAAAGAGGTCGCCTCAGAACTTGCAACATTGGTTTGTCACGTCCGCCGACGCGGGGTTAGAGAGGTCGACCCAGAACTCGCGACGACATCGAGCTCCGCCCACACGCGCGGGGTTAAAACCCTGAGCATTGATCTCATTTTTCTGGCTCGTTTCCAGCCCAAGATGGCCCCGCCGACCCCATAGCGACCGAAGGTTTGTTGCG
>JBGAOI010000630.1:0-4697 GCA_044221885.1 Polyangium sp. (in: bacteria) | reverse complement strand
TGGCATGACTGCCAGCCCACGCGAGCACGCGCAGAACTTGACGATGGAACGGGGTTTTTCTTTGCGCAGCGAGGGCCGCTGCAAGGATGCGTGATTCCAGATCCGGACTGGGTTCTTCGAGGGGCAAACTTGCGCCTTCACGCGTGCTACGCAGTCCGTTCCAGGCCTCGGAGCATCGAACACAGGCATCTACGTGTCGGCGGAGAGCTGCGGCCGTGAGCTCGTCGAGCTCCCCGTACAGCGCATCCATCACGACCTGGTCGAACTTCTCGCAATCCATGAGCCACCTTGCCCAGCGTCACCGCAGGGCTCGAGCATAATCCTCGTATTCGGAGAGCGCCTGCTGGAGACGCTCGAGGGCATATCGCATCCTGCTCTTCGTCGTATTCTCTGGAACTCCAACGATCTCGGCGATTTCTTTGAAGGGCACATGGGCCACTTCTCGCAGCAAAAACACTTCACGTTGCTCGGGGGGCAAATCCTCGACGGCTCGAGTGATCCGTTGACCGAGTTCCGCGCCGATCGCCATGCGATCGGCTGATGCGGCAAAATGCGCATCGGCAATGCGATCGCCAAGGGTTGGTCCGTCCTCGCCAGCATTGTTGTTCGCAGCTTGGTCGAGCGACGGGTGTCTACGAAGCGCAGCTTTTCGCAAATGGTCGATGCAGACGTTTCGCGCGATCGTGTACGCCCACGTGGAAAAACGTGCTTCGTGTTTGAAGTCGGCCGCGTTCTGGACGACCTTCACGAAGACGTCTTGCACGAGATCCTCGGCGACTTCACGCGAGCGCACACTGCGCAAGATGAAGTTGTACACCGGGGTTTTGTGTCGTCGTACGAGTCCCGCGAAGGCGGATTGATCTCCACCTTGGAACCGCATCATCAAGACTTCGTCTGTCACCTCCTCACGCGACAAGGTCGGCATCCGTTACCTCCCGAATCCGCACTCGACCAAACGCGGATCGAGTGACGTGGGAAGGCGTGGATGTTCATCACGACGCATGTGACGCGCGAGGACGCTCGAAGTTCTGACGTTGGGTTGTCGTCCCTGCACGACCCAACCTTACCGGATCGTGGCCTGCAGGGGCGACGCGGAAGTTTGGGCGGGACCAACAAGGCAGCTTTTACGACGGTGCGTACGGAAATCCGCGGTTGCACGTCTCCCGTTCCGAACCATAGACTATGACCATTCCGACAGGGCCGGTCTTGGCTCCGCCAATACACGCCCCTCGTCTTTTCCCCGGGACTGTCCTTCATGCGCCTTGCGAAGAACACATTTGCTGCGATCGTCGCGGCATCGTGGTTTGTCGTTGCTCACGCGGGGGCTCAAACTCCGCCCAACCCGACACCCGCGCCTGCCGCCACCTCCGCAACTTCGCCGCCCCCGGCAGCTCCTTCAACGACGCGGCCCGCTGCGACGCCTCCGGTTACGCCGCCGGGACAAACCATCCCCATGCCTGGCCAAGTGCCGGTTCCTGTGCCTGGACCTGTGCCTGGACAACCTGCCGGAGCGGGACAAACCCCGCCCGGACAACCGCAGGGTATGGATGGACAAACCTACGCGATTCGTCTTCGTGACCTCGAACAACGCATCGATGATCTGAAGGAACAGATCCGTCGCAGCCACACACGTTTGTCACTCCTGAGCGACACAATTTTGGCAGGTGGTAGTGGCGGCGGATCTCGAGCGATCATCAAGTTCTCGAACGAGATCTCGACCGCATGGAAGATCTCGAAGTTGCTCATCGTGCTCGATGGGTCGGTGCAGTACAGCAAGACGGAACAGCAAGGCGTGATTGCGGATGCGGGTGAAGTTCCGGTGTTCACAGGAACGATTCCGCCGGGCGCGCATACCGTGCAGGTGCTCGTGAATCTGACGGGTACGGGGTTTGGCGTCTTCTCGTATCTCAAGGGGTACAAGTTCGAGATTCGTTCGGACCATTCGTTTACGTCGCTCGAAGGAAAAACCACGAATTTGCAAGTGGTTTCCTTTGAGAAGGGCGGGGCGACGGCGCGTTTCGAGGAGCGGCCGGCGGTTCGTTATGGGGAAAAGGTGACGCAAGGGCTCGGTGATTTGCCAGCGGCTGCTGCACCGGGGACTTCGCGTTGACGAGCGTGATGGGACGCATGAATCGCTGTCGTTTTTCTCGCATTCGTTCGATGCTGTGTGGACTGGCGCTTTTGGCCGGGGTCACGACAGGATCGACGTCGGCTTGGGCGGTGGATAAGGACCAAGCGTTGACGACGGCGACGCAGCAAATTCGTTTTGCTGTGAGTGATATGCGGGGCATTGAGGAAACGATTGCTCGTTCTCGGATTGGGCAACGTTCGGCGTCGCAAATGGTTGGCGATGCTGTGCTTTTGATGGCTTCGCGCGATTGGGATCGCGCGGCAACGGTGCTCAGCAAAGTCATCGAAAAATATCCCGATCATCCCACGGCATTTCCCGAGGCAATGTCGCTCCTTGGCGAAGCATATTTTTCGTCAAACCAATATCTTGCCGCTCGCCGCGCGTTTCGCAAAATTCTCGATCGCTCGCAGGAACCGCGATTTGCGCAATATCAAGTTCCGGCTATCGAACGGCTGGTCGATGTTGCGATGCGTTTGCGCGATGACCGGGGCCTCGATGAAGTGTTTGTCGCAATGAATCGTTTGCCCGCGGGTATGGTGACGAGTGGCATCATGTATGCGCGGGGCAAAGCGTTCATTTTGAAGAAGGATTGGGCTGGTGCGCGACAAGCGTTGGTGATGGTCGACCCGCAAAGCAAGTATTTGCATCAAGCGGGGTATTTGCTTGGTCTTGTCGCAATGAAAGAGGCCACGCCGCCTCCCGCGCCGGTTGTCGAAGGCGCGCCACCGCCTCGAGTTCCGCGGCAACGGTATGTTCCGGCCATTGATGCGTTTTACAAAGTCACCAAGTTATCGCTCGACACGCCGGAACACGCGCACGTCGTGGATTTGGCCTGGCTCGCGATTGGACGATTGTTCCACGAGACGGACGATTTGTTGCAAGCTGTCGATGCGTACAATCACATCAATCGTTCGTCGCCTGAGTTTGGCACGGCATTGTACGAGCTTGGTTGGGTGTATGTTCGTCTTGGGGACATGGAGCGAGCTCAGCGGGCGCTCGAGATTTTGGCGGTTGCGGATCCGAAGAGCAAAGACATTGCCGACGGGCTGTTGCTTCGCGCGGATTTGATGTTACGCGCGGGGCAATTCGAGAAAGCATTGCGTGTTTACGAAGGCGTGCGGGCCGAATACGATCCCGTCAGCACCAAAACTGATAATTTCTTGAACTCGACAGTGGATCCGTCGGTCTACTTTGACAAACTAAGCCGCACGGATACGAATGCTTTCGACAGCACGGGAGGACTGCCGTTGTCCGTCGTGCAGTGGGCGCGGGAAGAAGAAAATGGTGCAACGGCGGCGGCGATCGTTGATTCGTTGGCGCAATGTCGCAAGCTGATTCAACAATCGAATGAAATGATTCGCAAGTTGAGCGTCGTTATTTCGTCATCGAATCGAGTTCGGGCATTTCCGGACTTGAAAGCGGGTGAAGAACGCGCATTGGGACTCGTGAATCGTATTGCGGTGGCTCGTTTGTCCGTGGGGCAGGGCCTTGATGCGGCTGAGCCATCCGATTTGTCTGGGGACATTGGACAAGTTCGAGCGCGCCGACGATCTTTGGAAAAACGTTTACGATTGTTGCCCGTAAACGACGCGGACTTTTTGGATCGCGAAGCGCAAGCGATGCGGCAATGGAACGTGCCGGGCCAAACCGTGCAACGCATGTCGCTCGAGTTGGACGTGATGGAGACGCAGATCAAAGCCTTGCGTCGGGTTTTGCGGGATTCGACAAAAGGTACGGTTCGCGATCCGGCCGTTGTCCAGCGATTTGAACTCGAAATATCGCAACACGAAAAAGACATCGAATATTACCGCACTCAGATCAAGCAAATCGAGCAAGTTCTGGGAGCCGGAAAAATGCAAGTCGGTTTTGGGGATCAACGGTTTGTCGAAGATGCCCAAGTGCGAATTGCCTATCGAGACGCGATTTTGCGTGAAGTGCAATTGGCGTTGGGCGGAGCTGGTGGAGCGGCACTTTCAGGTTTTGCGCGGCAAGCGGCGCCGGTATTGCAAGAGGCTGAAGACGGCGACAAACGAGTTTTGGCCGCGCTGGGGGCGCTCGAACAGGAAGTCGCTCGACGCAGCACCGAAGTACGCACGGTGATGGAGCAGGAAACCGTGGCACTCGTGGGCTACGAAATCGAGCTTGAAAAACTCGATCGAGAATCTCGGGGCGTCGTGGGAGAAGTGGCGCGGCGGAACTTCGGAACCGTGCGGGATCGATTGCACAATATCGTGCTTCGCGCCGATGTGGGCATTACGGAGCAAGCTTGGGAAGTGCGCGAAGAGCAAATGACGCGCGTACGCAGCTTGCGCGTCGAGCGTGTTCGTGAAGAAAAACTTCTCAAAGAAGAACTCGATGAAGTGCTCGAGGACAGTGCGGCGCCCGAGGAAAAACCGAAGGAGGAAAAACCCAAGTGAGCGGAGAGCGCGTGCGTAGAACTCGGTCACATCGCGTTGCAGCGTCGCTATTGGGATTGCTGGTAGCGACGTGTGGTGCTTCGGGAGCCTGGTCGCAAACGCAGCCTGGGCCGCCGGCGACCGCAGCGCCAACGACAGCAGGAACGATC
>JBGAOI010000062.1:0-20494 GCA_044221885.1 Polyangium sp. (in: bacteria) | reverse complement strand
GGACGCACAAGTCACCATGCCCTTCGGCAATGCGACAAACCCCTTCCGCGGAAAGGTAGAAAAACACGCCGGTATCGACCTCGCCAAAGAAGCCGGTGCTCCCGTCGTCGCCCCGCTGGGAGGAAAAGTGCGTAGCGCCGAAAGCGATGGCGATCGCGGCAATGCCGTGGTCATTGATCATGGCAATGGTCTCGAATCTCGGTTTCATCACCTGGGTGAATTGGCCGTTTCTCCAGGCCAAACCCTGACCAAGGGCGACAAAATCGGAACCGTCGGCTCCACCGGAAAATCAACCGGGCCCCACGTTCACTTCGAGGTGCGTGACTTTGGCGAACCCATCGACCCCACCCAGTACGTAAAGACAAACGGCGCCCCTCGCTGAACCTGCGCTTTACCAGCCCTCCAAAAATTGAGCCATCGTGAGAGTCGTCTTGAGACGACTTGCGAGCTACCCTTTGCTCCATGTCTCACGACGACGAAGAACGTATCCTCCTGGCCGCACGCAAACTGCGGTCCCGCGCCGGACCCGGCTTCTCGTTGGCTCAACTGGCCCGCCCCGCCGGCATGTCGCGCGCCACGCTCTACCGACGACTCCACGCCAATTCGGCCCTGGCCAAAGAAGTCGCCCAAATTCGCTCCGAAGGCGCCCGTACCGCCCGCGAGGAATTCCTCAGCGCCGCCATTGTCCTTCTCACCGAACAAGGACTCACCGAATTAACCATGGAGGCTGTCGCTGCACGTGCCGGATTGTCTCTCGCCACCCTTTATCGCACGTTCACCGATCGCGACGCCCTTGTCCGAGAAGTCCTGCGCGCCTCGCTCCCCGCAGAACAATTACGCAATATCCTGAGCCGCGACGCTCCCATTGTCGAAGTGCTCGAAGCGTTTGTCGAGGCATTGCAGCAACGTATCCAGGATCGGCCCTACATTCTGCGGTTTCTACTCCTGCGCAGCTCTACGGATATGCAGGAACTGCAACGAATTCGACGCGCCGAAGAACGCATGTCCACGGCGCTCGTTGCGTTCTTCGAGCGAAATCGAAATGAATTTCGCCCCATCGCGCCCAGGCAACTCGCCGCCTCGCTCATGGGCCAAGTTCTCGGGGCCTGGATGTTTAGCCGCAGTCACGACGGATTCGCCCTTCCCACAGCACAGACCATTGTTCATCTCTTCTTGAATGGTGTGTCTCGCCAATCTTTTGAAAGGTCCATGTCATGAATGCTCAAAACGCTTCGCAACTGCTCGTCCCGCTCAATGACCCCAATGCCGCCCAGGTGTCCCAATGCGGTGGGAAAAGTGCCGGTTTGCACCTCCTATTGCGTGCTGGTTTACCTGTGCCTCCAGGCTTTGTCATCACAACACGAGCATTCGACTCCATGGTCCGAAGCGACATGGAATTCCAACGAACCGTAGCGCTTTTGCAAACTGCCAGCGAAGGTCAAGCCCTACGAGAAGCCGCTCGCATCGTGCGCGAAACCATCATGGTCGGCATATTTTCGGAGGCATTTGCACACCACGTCATAAGTGCCTGGGAATCCATCACCCAAACGTCACCCGTCGCCGTGCGCTCCAGCGCCACCGCCGAGGACTTGACAAACGCGTCTTTTGCCGGCCAACAAGATACCTACTTGAATATCGAAACACAGCGCGAACTCATGGAATCGATACGCGCCTGCTGGGCATCCCTCTTCACCGAACGTGCCGTCATTTATCGAAGAACCCGCGGATTCGACGATTCTCGCGTTTCCATGGCCGTCGTTGTTCAGCGCATGGTGAATGCTCGAGCCGCGGGGGTCCTTTTTACTGCCGATCCGATATCGAATCGTCGCGATGTCTTTGTCGTCGAAGCCATCCCTGGCCTGGGCGAAGCTTTCGTCTCCGGGCATGCCGCCCCCGAACGATATCGCATTCGCGCTCGCGACGGTCATATCCTCGAACGGATTGGAAAAGACGGCAAACCTCTGGCCGAGAAAAACGGCCTGTTGAGCAGCTCAATTCTCGGCCAATTACACGCATTGGGTCAAAGTGCCCACAAAAGCGCCGCTCTTCCTGTCGATATCGAATGGGCCCTCGAGAAAGATCACATTTACCTTTTGCAATCACGACCCATTACAACCTTATGGCCCTTGCCCGAAGGCAAACCTCTTCCCGGATGGCGTGTTTTCTTGAGTTTCGGGCACTTGCAGGTGTACACGTCTCCCCTCAGCCGAGTGGGCGCATCCATGTTTGCTCGACTCTCCCCCCTACGCCGAGATCCACAAACAGGTTTGTCGACGCTCGTACGAAATTCCGGTGAGCGCATTTTTCTCGATGTCACACCAGCCATCTCCCGTAGTCCCTTCAACAAGCTCTTCGCCCGCTTCCTGAAAACTGCAAGCGAGCCCGTCGCCGCACGTGTCCAAACGGCAATGCGTCGGCCAGATCTACACGCCTTGCCAAACTCCGAGCGTGCCAATCTCATGGTGGTCATTCCGATCATCGCTCGCTTCCTACGCCGCGCCGTACATAACATGCTCCGCAACCCGTCCGACGTCCGCGAAACGTACCTCGACGAACTTCAGAAAATCGTCCAACACCAGCAAGAGCGAATTCAACGAGCCGATTCGATTCAGGATCGTTTCGACGCCATGTATGATGAACTTGGCACATTTCTCGGTTCCATCATGACAAGCATGTTTCCACGGATGCTTCCAGCCATAGTTATGAGCCAATTCGTTCCCTCGTGGATATCTTGGATTGCCCCCGAGGTGGATCATCGTATTTTCTTGCAAGGTTTGGAAGGAAATATCACAACGGAAATGGACCTTGCCCTTGCCGACCTCGCCGACTTGGCCCGCGACGTTCCAAGTTTGACCGCTGCATTGACATCCGAAAATCCCGTTTTGGAACTTGAACGGATACGTCACAATGACATGTGCGCCGCTTTCTTTCAGGCATGGGATGCCTTTCTGCACACCTATGGGCACCGCAGCGCAGGAGAAATCGACCCCGGCGTTCCACGATGGCGCGAAGATCCTCGCATTCCGCTCCGAAGTATTGCCGGCGCACTCGCGCGACCTCGAGGAGCTTTACGAGCGCAACATCTCGCTTTGAGCCAACGAGCAACAGAATGCCGAGATCTGCTCAAAAAAGAAATCAGCGACAAACCATTGGGTTCGGTATTGGCCCCCTTAACGGATGGCCTGATCAACCGCATGCGCATTTTACTGAGCGCACGGGAACACCATAAGTTTTACATGGTACAAGTCATCAACAACTTGCGTACAGTCACGCTCGAAGCTGGTACGTACCTGGTCGAAAATGGCGCATTGGAAAACGCGGACGATATTTGGTTCCTCGAACTACCCGAAATCCAAAATGCACTCCGAAACGTCAAAAGCCGCCCTGATCCGCCGTTGGCGTCACTCGTGGCGACACGCCGCACCTTGCGCGATCGATATGCCCACATGACTCCGCCAGCAGTCATGACCAACGTAGGAGAGGCCATTCCTTATCAAGACACACGGGATCTACCTGAAAATAGTTTGGCTGGTACGCCCGTTTCGGGAGGACTCTACGAAGGAACGGCACGTGTCGTGCACGATCCTGCAACCGAAGACCTCGGCGCCGGCGAAATCCTCGTTGCTCGGTTTACCGACCCCGGCTGGACGCCTCTCTTCGGCCATGCCGGAGCCCTCATCATGGAGGTAGGCGGTCAAATGACACATGGAAGCGTGATTGCCCGCGAAATTGGCATCCCCGCGGTCGTCGCGGTCGAAGGTGCGACGCAGAAAATACGCTCGGGAGATCGCATTCGCGTCGATGGCGAACAAGGGTTTGTCACCATCTTGGAAGGAGCACATGCATGAAAAGCGCCCTTATCATTTTCGCAATCTTGAGTTTGTCTCTTCTCGGGTTCATTGCGCGAGAAAACAAATGGTCCGCTTTGGGCGACGCCATCGGTGAACAAGCCAAAGTCTTGGTTCCCATGATTGCTCTTGCGGTCATCATTGCGTCATGCATTGAGGTATTGATCTCGCCGGCCCGCATTGCGTCGTGGCTCGGCGATGGATCGGGGTTTCGAGGCGTCATGGCTGGCTGGTTGGCCGGTATTTGCACGCCCGGCGGAGGTCCCATTGGATTGCCCATTGCCGGTGCATTGGCAAAACGAGGCGCATCGATGCCGGCAGTATTGACGTATTTGACGTCCATGTCGTTGCTGTCCCTGATCCGATTGCCGATGGAATGGGGCATTCTCGGTTCCCGCATCACCCTGACCCGATGGGCGGCAACCGTTTGTTTGCCGTTGCTCGTTGGAGCCGGAGCATTGGGTGTTCAGCGCTTCATGAAATGATGACCAGTATTCGCTGCTCGCACATTCGTTTATGCTGCCCCCATGCCCCAGCCCCGCCCAACGCGCCGAGGCGCATGGAATAGGCTTCCGATCATGGGTCAAGACGATCGCTCCGCAACCGAAGGTCAACCAAGAAAAACCGCTCGTACCGTCATGAACGAAGTCGGATCCGCGGTCCAAAATGGCCTCGCTCCCGTTGCCGGACGCGTTGGAGATGCTGTGCGTTCAGGCGTCGGCTCTGTCGAAAAAGCCCTCGACGATCCCACCAAATCCGACGCGGCTGCAATGCTCGAGCAAGCTGATTTGCCTGAAATTGCCGGAGCTGACCCTCTGGTTTCTCTGGGCATACGCCTCGATCGCGAAGCCGATTTTTGGCGTTCTCTCGCCATGCGCCAACTGACCCGCGCCGCTTGGATGGACCGTTTGTCCATTTCGAGCACCGTCGTTCTGCTCGTTGGGGTCGTCATTTTAGCGTCCATTAGCGCATTCCGAGCGCTCGTTGCCAGCGACGCCGCAATACAAGTCACCATCTTACTCGGCGTTTCCGCATTACTGCTCGTCATTGGCGCGGCGACTATTCAACGAGCCACCAGCAAAGTTCGTCAGGGCCAATTGGATGTCGCTCGCGATGCCCTCAACCGCAGCGATTTAGCCGAAGCACGATTGCATCGGCTCGCCGCCCTCATCGAAATTCGCAACGCCGATCCCGAAGGCTACAAAGCGGCCATTCGCGAATTGGAATCGGATATGCGAGGAGCGTAATCGGTTATTCGGCCGCGATACTATTTTGCGAATTTCGACCGAATTGCAATTGGTAAAGCCGCGCATACGCGCCACCTTGCGCCAAAAGCACTTCGTGACTTCCCTGCTCGACGACCCGCCCCTTGTGAAACACCACAATGCGGTCAACCGCTCGAATCGTCGACAAACGATGCGCAATGATGAGCGCCGAACGACCTTGCATGGCCGCCCAAACCGCCGACTGCAATCGAGATTCCGTGTCGCTATCGATGTTCGCCGTCGCTTCGTCGAGCACCAAAATGGGCGGATCGCGATAAAGCGCCCGAGCAAACGCAATCAATTGCCGTTCACCCGCCGAAAAATTCGACCCTCGCTCCTGGACCTTCGCTTCGAGCCCACCTTCACGTTTCTCGAATAAATCAAGAGCACCAATGCGTTCCAACGCCTGTTTCACCCGCTCGAGGTCAATTTCCTTGTCCCCTGCCGCGATATTCGAAGCAATCGTGCCCGGAAACAAAAACACTTCTTGAGGCACGACCGCGAAATGGCGCCGCAATTCATCGCGTGGCGTCGCCTGCACATCGCGACCGAAAATCTTTACCACGCCCTCTTTCACTTCGTACAGGCGCAGCAGAATCGAAGCCACCGTGGTCTTGCCCGCCCCAGTCGCCCCCACGAGCGCGATCTTCTCCCCTCGACGCGCTTGAATCGAAACATCCTTCAAGATCGGAGCATTCGGTTTGTACTCAAACGATACATGCTCCAGCTCGAAAGCAACGTCGGAGGCTCCAACCGCAGCGGCCGGCTTCAAAAGTGGTGCATCTTCTTCGGTGTTTTCGAAGAGTTGGAAAATGCGCTCCGCACCCGCCATCGCCGATTGCAACTGCGTGAAACGGGATGAAAGGTCGCGAATGGGCACGAAAAACTTGTCGATGTACTGGACAAACGCAAGCAACGTACCGAATGAAACGTGCGACTGCACCGCGCGGCCGCCGAAGTACCAGAGCATCGTCGCAATACAGAGCGTGTTGACGAGCTCGATCGCAGCATCCAGCGTCGCATCAAAGATGATTGATTGATTGTTCGCTTGTCGATACGCGTCGTTGATCTGATCAAACTCGGATGCTGCCTTCTCCTCACGCGCGTACGCCTGGACAATCGCCATGCCCGAGATCTGCTCGTTCAGATAAGCGTTCATCCGCGCCGTGCTCGACCGGATCCGTCGAAACGCATCACGCAGTCGACGGCGCGTGTAATTGACGAGCAACGCAACCGGCGGCAGCGCAACGAAAGCGATCAGCGCCAAGCGCCAATCGAGAAGCAGCATGGCCGCGACAATCCCGACGAGTTTGACCAAGTCGCCTATCGCGTTGAACGCGCCAGACGCAAACACCTCGTTGATCGCGTCGACATCGTTGGTCACTCGCGTGACGAGACGCCCAACAGGCGTGCGATCAAAAAACGCGAGCTTGCGCGTGTGCATGAAGCGAAATACGTGCGCACGCAGATCACCCATCGCCCGCGCCCCCGCGAGCTGCATCAAATAGAGCTGCGGAAACGCTAGCGCTTGCTCCACAATGTTTATGCCCAACAGCAACGCACCAAATGTCGCGAATGAGCTGAATCCATTGGGCAAGTCGAGAGCATTAAATGCCTGTCGCGTCACGAGCGGCGAGAGCACCGTGAAGGCCGAGTTGATAAACAGCAGCGTCAGCGAAAGGACGATGGGCCTCGAGTGCGGGCGCATGAACGGCCACAACGCACGCAACATCCCCAGGTCGTAACCTTCACGCGGCCCGTCTTCTTCGTGAAACTTGGCCAGCGCCTTTTCGGCACGAGTTTTCCCTGCCGAACCTTCGGGCGCCTTCGTTGCTTGGGGCGAGTTTGTCGTCATGCGACCTGCGCCTCCATCATCGTCGGCGCAATATCTTCCGCGCCAAACTCAGCCAACTTCGCTTCGATTTCCTGTTCCTCGGCAAACGACGCGTACACCCCGCCGGTTTTCACGAGTTCTTCATGTGTTCCAACTTCGACGACGCGACCGCTTTCGAGCACGACGATGCGATCACAGCGCTTGGCTGCCGCAACCCGATGCGTAATGAGCACCAACGTGCACTTCGCTGCTTGCCGCTCGATCGCCCCAAGAATCGCCGCCTCTGTCTTGGCGTCGACAGCAGACAACGGATCATCCAGGACAAGCACGCGCGGCTCACGAAGCAGCGCTCGCGCCAACGCGATTCTCTGCCGCTGCCCACCAGACAACTGCACACCACGTTCACCGACCACCGTATCGAAACCGTCCGGCAAACCTTCGATTTCCTCGAGAACTCCCGCTTCCGCCGCAGCCGATCGAATCTTCACCATCGCTTCGGGTGAATCCGATTCCTCGAGCACGTATCCAATGTTCTGAGCCACGGTCGTGGAGAACAAAAACGCATCTTGTTGCGCGTAACCGATGTTGCGACGAACCGTCTCGACAGGCAGGTCGCACACGTCCTGTTCGTCCAGAAAAATGGCGGCCTTGGGTGTTGGAAGTAGTCGCGGCAAGAGTGTCGCGACAGTGCTCTTTCCGGACCCTGTGCGTCCGACGAGCGCCACGGACGTGCCCGCGGGTACGTCAAACGAAACTCCATCGAGCACTTTCCGCTCGCCATAAGCAAACGAAAGACCCTGCACGCGCAGCGTCCCCTTCACTGAAGAAGGAGCTGGCAGCGGACCATCGACAACCTCGGGAACGGCATCGAAAATCTGTCGAAGACGCGAATAACTCGCTCGCCCTCGTTGCACGATCGACGTGACAAACCCAATCGCCAACATCGGCCAAATCAAACGGCCCAGGGCGAGGTAAAACGACAGGAACGCACCCTTGGACATCTCGTGCTGAAACACGAGGTAACCACCGTAGAAAAACGCCACGAGCGTACCCACCGTCAAAACCGATCCCATGATCGGCTGCATCGAGCCGCGAATACGCGCCAGCTTCAGGCTCTTCTCGATGTAGTCATCGTTTGCCACGCCAAACGCGGCTCGTTCTGTTTCTTCGAGTGCAAACGAACGAACGACACGTACGCCAGCCAAACTCGCCAACACGCGATCGCTCATTTTGCCCAGAGCTTCTTGGTTCTGGCGCATGTGCGAGAACATGCGTGTCGAGAACGAACGCGTGACGAGCATCAGGATCGGAAACGTGATGAACGACGCGAGCGTGAGCCGAACGCTGTTGCTGAGCATCACGTAGATCGCGCTGCTGAATGCGAGCAGTGCGTTCACGACGTTGAGAATGCCAAACCCAAGCAAGAGCCGCACTTGCTGTAAGTCGCTCGTCGCGCGACTCATGATGTCGCCCGTCGGCATTTTCCGGAAAAACGCCGGACCAAGCTTGTGCAGGTGATCGAGCAACGCTGCCCGCAGCTCGTACTCGACGTTGCGTCCTCCGGTAAACATCGTGTAACGCGACGCAACGCGCACGACAAACGCCGCGACGCTCACGACCAGGATGAAAATCGCGTCGCGAACAGCAGCATCCGCAAGCGCTGATTCAGCAGCGTTGACCGCGTCGCGCACGAGAAAATCGCGACGCGCCATGAGGATCTGTTGTGCCGCGAGAAACACGGCGCCGGCTGCGTAGAGGCCGATATTGCGCCGAAATTGAGCGCCAAGACCAACCGGATAATTGGGTGGACGAGTCGACGACATCAACGCGCCTTGGGATTTGCTGGCTTGCGATGAGAACTGTGCAGCGCCGGCCGTTCGCGAGACTCATGAACGGCTTCGAGATCCGTCAAATCGACGCGCGCCGAAAGAAGGCCCAGCATGACTCGCGCCGCGCCTTTTCCATCCACCTCGTTCACGACTCCCACCTTGTCCGCGAACGCACCACGCAGAACTCGCACACGCGTGCCTTTCTCGATGGTCAACGGAGCGGAAGGTGTTTGTCCTGCCGACCGGACCGGCGTAGCTTCGGCAGACTCGTCGGACGGTACAGCCGGAGCCACAGGACGCGGACGCGGCGTGGTTTCCACTCGTTCCCGCGTCTTGTTCGTTTCAGCAGCAACGGCTTTCTTGGGTTCGGAATCCCGAACCTCACGTCGATCCCGATCGCCAGCAGGCCCTGAACCAGGCTTGAACAACGAATCGAGCGACGGGCGCCTCGGTGCACTTCGACCAACTCCCGCATGGTGCCGATGTTGCTCGGCTTCTCCACGTGCCCGAGCTTCGGATTGAGATCGCTCTCGAGCGGCAGCTTGCTCAGCTCGCCACTTCTCCGTTTGCGCTTCGACTTCAGCATGCGTACGCGCACGCTGCTGCTCGATCCCTTCGAGACGACGATCGAGTGCGATGCGGTCGTTTTGTCGAGACCAACTCACGAGTTGATAGATCGGCGCAAGCGCAAGGAGCGCATCTTCGAGTTGTTCGCTGATGGATTCGACGTGCTCCAAGGCAACTTCGCGGGGCACGGACCAACCGATCCACAAAGGCACCTGGCCAGCCGACGCTCGTTCGAGCAACGCTTCGATGGCCGCAGGATTTGCCTCATGGGCCGCCACGCGTTCGTCTCCGACGCCCACGACGAACTCCTCGGGCAAACCATGCAGGGCTGTCGTGAGTTCAGCCGTCAGCTCGTGAACCCCAGCATGCTCCTCAGCGTTCGCTGCCAAACGAGCCCGCAAGTTGTCGACATCGACCTTCGCTTCTGGATGCACGGCGAAACATACTTCGACGCGAAACGAATCGAGTTTGAGCGCCAAGAACGCATGCCTAGCAAACGGGCTTGGATCATCGATCGCCGCGGAGATGGATCGCTCCGCATCCAAGAGCCGATCGAGGTGCTCACGTGCTGCATGGTCGCGCGAGAAAAACACCCATTGGCAATCGACGTGGTTTTTGTTGCGCAGCGTCGGATGTTCATCCGACCCATGCACTTCAACGTTGATTCCGAGAGCTGCAAGGCGAGCGACGACACGACGCGCCCACGAAAGGAAACGTTGTTTGATCTCGAGTCGCGGACGCGAAAACGCCTTTGATGTCGCCTTTTCAGGGGCATAGGCGTCGAAGTCCGCAACACTCAATTGCAAAGAAACTTGGCTCATCGCGTAATTCGACTGGTCTCGTTCATCGCGGCATTGCGGAAATTGCCCCGCTGACTTCAATGAAACGGGTGACTCCGCCCCCTTGTAGCACTGTCGAATCATGGCGCGACACATCGTCATGAGTCCTTGCGCATTCAAGTCGCAGGTCCGTCGCAAGAGCGGCACAAATCGCAGGAACTCGCATGCACACACGATTTTCTCCGGGACGGAGAAATCAAGGGCTCTTGACCCAAACAGGGCTCATGCCACTCTGCTGCCATCCCTAACACCACGTTGATGCTTTGGGGCTTTGAGTCGCCTTCGGTGCTCTTCGCTCCAAACCCCCGGGTCAGACGGGCCAACCACGACATTACCGGCGAAGGAACGACCGAGGTCCATGGAGCACCTGAAAGACGAAGAATTGGTGTGTGCGAATTGCGGTGTGACGTTCGTTTTTTCAGCGGCGGCCGCATCTGCCCGTGCCGAGCGCGGGCTCACCACGAAACCCACAATGTGCAAGCCGTGCTGGCGCGCGCGCCCGTCCAATCAAGAACGAAACCATGGGGATGGTTCGTCACGTCAAGCACCGCGCCAAGGCCGAGGCCCACGACAAACCCAAGCCACATCGTCGTGGGGCCATCGCAACACGGGAGATGTGAACGAGTATCGCAGCCCCATGCCCGACCCGCATTTTGCAGGACAACCAGCACGTAGCGGCTGGTCGATGCAACCCGGGTTCGGCCGACGTCGCGTCGCTACCGACGGCAACTATCGCGCCCCCTCGTTCCAGCAAGAAAAACCCTACGGCGGCGGACGTCCCAACCGCGAACGATTCTCGAACAATCGCCACGACGCCGACTCGGCCCGCGCGCGAAACCGAATCTCAACCGACATCACCTGCGCCGCATGCGGCGCGGCATCCACCGTTCCCTTCAAACCAGCCGAAGGACAAAAGGTGTACTGCCGAGCGTGTTATCAGTCGGAAAAACCCACCTGATCCATACAATCGTTTGCTCTCCAAAGAATGAGTTCGTTTGCGCTCCAAAGTGTTGAGTTTGGACGAACCCGACGTTTCGATCAGGAAAGCTCACACGAAAGTTCAGGCGTAAACGCCACTTCACCCGCGACAATGTTCACGCGCACGTCGTAACTCGTCGCTCGCCGGGCCGTTTCTTCGACAACTCCAACGACCCACATTCGCAACGACGCTGTTGCCGGATCGAATTCGCCGACCTGCAAGAGCGCGCGGCCTGGCCCCGACACACTCACCTTCCATGAACCAAAACTGAAGAGACGCGACCAGATCGAGATCCCTCGACGGACTGCAATCTGCAAATCTGGCGCTGGACGCAGAACGCTCCGCACCGTGTTGTGAAGTTCTCCCCCGATCGCTGAACGACCAAGCAATCGCCATCGATTCGGATCATGGGCAAACGATGATGATGCAAGCTCCATGTACGCATCGAGCGCTTCGAGATCGTAAGCGACGAGCGCATTGATCGAGTCGTTCAGAAAGTCGTCGGCGTAACGCTGCGGGAGCTGACCAATGATTTGATCGCGCACACGTTGCCCAGCATCTTCGATGACCGCTTTGTCGACAGCTCGAAGAACAGCACCGCGCACTTGATACATCCCAGGAAAGCGGGGCTGTGGTGTGGAAACACGAACGGGTTTTGCCGCGGGTGGATTCGAAAGATTTCCGCCCGTCAAACTCGGAGCACTCGTCAACGTCGACATGCGAGCGTTCATCGGAGCTCGAGGGGCAACGGGCGGCGAAGGATCGATTCCGCTTCGCGTCGTATGCGTCGAATCTCCACGAGATGGGCTCGATCCGAGCGGATTACGCGCAGACGGTGCCGTCGGCACCACGCGAGTTGATCCAATGGGCACTGACGGTGCCGGAAGATCGTTTCCAAAAACGGATCGCGGAAGCGATCTCGGCTCACGCCCTGACGGCATCGGTCGATCGAGGTCCGGAACTGCTGTGGGCGGCGGCGGAGGCGGCGACGCAACATTGGGACCGATGGCGCTCGTTGCGTGTGGAGGCGTCAGCGCAATGCGGCGATTGACGTTGATGATGCGACCCAACGCAAGCACGCGTCTCGCCGGATCGGGGCAGAACTTCTCGAGCTCGCGAGCAACTTCGCCGGCGGTCGCATACCGCTTCATCGGGTCCTTCTGCAGGAGACGAGCAATGATGGCTTCAAGGCGCTGGTCGACGTTCACCCCAGCCGCGGCCAACGTCGGCGCTTCCGCATGAACGACACGAAATGCCGTCGCCACAGCCGTTGGAGCGCGAAACGGTCGCGTCCCCGTAAGCAGTTCGTAAAGCAATACGCCGACTGCAAAAAGATCACTGCGACCATCGATCGGCGCATCCCCGGTGGCTTGTTCCGGTGAGAGATAGTCTGGCGTGCCAAACACCACGCCTGTCCGCGTTCGTGGCGACGGACCACTCGAATCGATCACCTTGGCGATCCCAAAATCGAGCAGCCGAACCACAGCTTGACCTCGACCCGGATCAAACGCGATGAACACGTTTTCAGGCTTCAAATCGCGATGAACGATGCCAACACGGTGCGCAGCATCGAGCGCTTCGAGAATAGGAATGACCGTCGCGACCGCACCATCGAGATCAAAATGTCCGAGCCGCTGAAGTGATGAACCAACCGCCTCGCCTTCGAGGTGTTCCATCACGATGTACGGGCCCATTTCGCCAACCCCCGCATCGATCACATCGACGATGTTGGGATGCCGAATGCGATTGACCGCCTGCGCTTCCTGAAAAAATCGCTGCGCTAACTCGGTGTTTTCGGCCAGCTCCGGATGAAGGAACTTGATCGCGACCGAACGCCCCGCCAGCACGTTCTCCGCCTTGAAGACATGACCCATCCCGCCACCGCCGATGCGTTCAGCAAGGCGATACTTGTTATCGACAGTTGCGCCAGGAGCGGGAGTGCGAGATGCCATTCAACCGATGAACATGAATCGAGACACGTGGTACCGCTTCGCCTAACACCCGCGGCTACACTGCAATCTCAATGCGGAGCCGATAGTTTATGCATGCCGCTAGGCCAGGAGCTACTTCGGCCGTGTCACGATAGCGAATCCAAGAAAGATTTGTTGCTCGTTCTCTCGTCGAGTCGTGCGAAGTCAGAAAGAAGTTCGTGATCACGATCACGAACTCGACTCGTTCACTGCCCGCAATCCCCCGCCGACCGAAGAGCAGTCAAGCATGACGCAAGTTCAGCAAAGCCAGACCCCATGGCAGCTTTCGTCACGAATTTTGGGGGATTCGGCAAGACCGCCAGATACTTCATAACGTTCGCCACACCAAACGTCGTCCGAAACGCGGAAAACGCACTTGCATCGTTGCCGCTGTCCCCAACGAATGCGTAACGACGACTCGCACTTTCTCTTGACTCGCCAAACCCTGCCTCGAGCAACGCGAACGTTCCCGTCGCCTTGTCCACTGCACTGACACACAGATGCAAGTGGACGCTCGAGACAAACGTCGTGAGACCATGCGCCAGCGCTTCGCGACGCATTTGTGCAATCGTTTCAGCTCCAACGTTTCGATGCTCGCCAATGTCGATGGTCACGTCCGTCCATCGGGCAGCATTGTCATCCGCAAGCGCAGCTTCGGGAAAACGCTCGACGAACTCCTGCGCCAAACCGCGAAGTTTGTCCCGATCAACATTCCCCTGAGCTCGGTTTGTTGGAAACAGTGTTTCGACTGGGGACACACCATGCAGCACGTGGCGTTTGACAAGACCAACGGCACCGTTTTCTGCAATCGCGGCGTCGATGGGCCACTGGCGCAACACGACTTCGGCCCATCCCGCAGGACGTCCGGTACACGCGATCAGACGCAACCCCGAGTCTCGCAAACGAAACAACGCCGAGTACGCAGCTTCCGTGAGCGCACCGTGATCAAGAACGGTGTCGTCCAGGTCAAACACCAACCCGTTCAGTTCCCGCGCGTCTTCTGAGGAAAGTCGATCGATCGGGTGCGGCAACGCCATCACAACGCCTCGAGCCTGGCAATGAGGCTCTTCAAGTAGAGCCCTTCGGGAAACGCTGCGCTCACTGGGTGATCCGCTCCTTGGAAGTGGCGATCGAAAACCACCGCGTGCATCCGCGCTTCGCGAGCCCCCGTTGCCAACACCCGCGTGAGGTCATCGAGCGTGATGGCACTCGAACACGAACACATGACGAAAATCCCACCAGCCTTGGTTGCCTTGCATCCGGCAGTGATGAGAGCTCGATACGCACCAAGCGCGCCGTCTTTCGAGCCACGCGTCGGCGACAATTTGGGCGGATCACAGATCACCAGGTCAAACCCGCCTTCTTGAGACGCACGCGTAAACGCCTTGCGTGCATCCGAGCGCTCGAAGTTGATTCTTCCTGACAAACCATTCTGTCTTGCGCATTCCGCACCGACTTCGACAGCCAATGCGCTTTCGTCCACGGCAACGACTTCCGTTGCTCCCCCTCGGGCTGCGGCCATCGCGAAGGTGCCCACGAAACAAAACGCATCGAGAACGCGTTTGCCTTGAGCAAGCTGTTCGATACGCGCCCGCAACGTTCGTTGGTCCAGGTAAAACCCTGTCTTTTGCCCCAGCGTGAGAGGAATGTCGTATCGCAATCCGCGTTCGACGAAGCTGAAGCGATCCAGCGAAGCGTCACCACGCACGACACCAACGCCAGGGTCGAATCCTTCCATACGAGCAAGCTGCGCCGACGTTCGATCCACGATCGCGCGAGGCGAGAGAGCCTCAGTCAACACGTCGAAAACGAGACCTTCACGTCGTTTGATGCCAATCGTTCCAATTTGCACGACCAGCACATCACCCAACACGTCGACCACGAGTCCCGGTAAACCGTCCCCCTCGGCGTGAACAAGTCGATACGCATTCGTTTCGTGTCCGTGCGCTTGGCTCGGGAAGCCGAGATCCCGTCGATGCTGGATCGCACGTTCGAGACGACGTCGAAGGAGGGCGCCATCGATGGGCGTGTTGTCGTGCGTGAACATGCGCACGGGAATCGCCGAACGAGGCGTATACAAGCCTCGACCGAGCACCGTGCCGCGAGGGTCCATGACCAGGACTTCATCGCCGGCGAGGGCTCCGCCCTCAATTTGATCGATGGCTTGAGCAAAAACCCATGGATGTCCCGTCCACACGGGTCGAACGTGTCCCGCCTTCAGCGTGACTCTCGGAGGGTTGTTGCGACGACCATCGAGTGAAGTTGGCATCGATTGGGCTGCGACCGTGGATTTTGTATGGGCACTCATGGCTGGAGGGAGGGGCGGCGGGGCCGAAGTTCTCATAGAAGATCGCGCGTTCGCCGCTACCCGTGTGTTCGGACCTCGGATATCCTGGTGTGGTGAAGGGCTTTTCGTGATGTGTGAACCTTCGACTACAGCCCACCGTGGCAAACGATGCACGACGATTGGATTGAGATCACGTGCAATCCGTCTGTCAACGCGCCCTGGCCGATGGCATTCAGGTTGCTAGGCTGCAAGTAGAAAGAGGAGTTGTCCCATGCGCCGTTACTTGACCCCAGCTTTGATCGTGGCCGGTACGTTGAGCCAACCGCTCACTGCATTTGCGCAAGATTGCCCGCCAGGCGCGTGGTTTTGCGCGGCAAACGATGCAGCCGCAGCGTCGAGTGACGTTGCAGTCGAATCCGATGTGATTCCCCCGCCGCCCCAAGCCGATTCGTTGCCTGTTCCGGATGACGAACCCGCCGTTTCCGGACGCAGCGCTGGATCACCGCCCGTTGTCGTTTATCAACCCCGACAAACCTCGAGCCCCCGGCCTCAAATTGTCATCATTGCTCCCGGCGGAACCCACGTCATTCGCAAGACGCATGTGCGCACCGCTCCGGTTGTCGTGCGAAAAACCCGCGTTCGTACGTATGGCTATTCGCCCGCCGTTCGTCCGGTACAACGAGGTTGGCGTTCTGAATGGGGCATCAATGCTCGCCTTGAAGGTGTGAGCTTCGGCCAAGATCAAAACAGCAACATGGCCCCCGCCCGCGACGCAGGCATGGGTGGCTTTGGTTTGAGCTTGCGTTACCGACCCTGGTCCCGGTTTGCCATCGACGCCGGTTTCGATGTCATCGGCGGAACTGACTTCAACGGCTTCGACCGCGTTGAAACTCCGTTCTCCGTTAACGGCATGTTTTACTTCAATCCTCGAAGCCGCACGCAGTTTTACGTGATGGGCGGTGTCAACTGGTCGAGCGCGGAAGTTCGCTCTGACGAACCCAGCCCGTTGCTCACCGCAGCCAAGGACGGCAACGGTTACGCCGCCGAATACAAATACTTCGGTGGACAACTCGGCGTGGGTCTCGAGTTCCGTTTGACCAAGCGTTTGTCCTTCAACGTCGATGTGCTCGGCTTCATGCGCAGCCGTACCGACATCGATGACGGCATGCACGGCAAACACGATCGCGGGGACCAACCCAGCACGTCGACAGCGACGCCGGAATTCATCAATCCGGAAACCGGACAAACCTCGAACAAGTCCGGTGGTGGCCTCTTCCGAGGCGGCCTCACGCTCTGGTGGTGATCGCTTCTCACCTTCCCCGCTTTCCCCTTTTCCCTCCTGATTCCGCAATTCCCCCATCGAGTCGCCCGACTCGACCGCACGAGGTAAAACCATCTCGTAAGGACGAGAGCGACTCGCATGGAACGATTCAAGCGCCACGACAAACTGCTCCTCGCCATTGCAGGTGGCGCGATTGCTGCCCTTGCAACGCCCCCGACAAACATCTATCCGGCACTCTTCGTTGGCTTGACGATGCTCGCCGCATCTCTCGACGATGCGCCTTCCGCAGGCCGAGCCTTTGGTCGAGGCCTCGTATGGGCCACGGTCGCAAGCATTGTCGGAATGCGCTTTGTGCCGAGCGTCGTCGAGCGCTTCACGCCCCTTGGATTTGCAGCTGGCGTAGTTGCCCTCGTTTTGCTCTCCGCAGCGCAATCGTTGCTCTGGGGTATGGGTGCGGCCGTGACAAACCTCCTGCAACGCCGCGCTCGAGTGCCCCTCGAGGTCGCGTTTGCTGCGGGAACGATGGTGACGGTTTCGCTCCCGTCCGTCTTTGCGTGGACGCCTGCGGGCATCGTTTGTCCGTGGACGTCGCTTGTGCAACTGGCTGATGTGATCGGCGAACGCGGCGTGTCGGTCCTGTTTGCGATCGTTTGTGCACTCTTCGCGCGGGCCGCAAAAAACGCGATGTCATCGGAGCTGCGCGCGACTCAACTTCGCCCCGCGATCCTCGCCCCCGCAGGCGCAGCAGTTGGCCTTCTCTTGGGCCTCGCGCTCTACGGCACTTGGCGAATCCATGCGCTCTCCAACGACACGACGTCGCAACACACGATGCGCATCGCGCTCGTCAACCAAGCCGTTGGACCAAACGATCGTTGGGACCCAAAGAATTTCGCGGGCATCTTGCAGAACCTGCAAACGTTGACGAAAGACGCTGAAACCCAAAACGTCGATCTCACCGTGTGGCCCGAAGCAGCCTACCCCTACCCCCTCGACTACGGTACCTCGACAAACCCACGAGGTCCACGCTCGGTTCTTGGCAAAGACCTTCATGGCCCGGTTCTCTTTGGGCTGATTACGGTCGAGCGACCCACACGAACCGAAGACGGTCGGCTCGAACGCAACAGCCGCAACTCCGCAACCATCGTAACTCCCGATGGTTCGATCCAACCTTCCTACGACAAACTCGAACTGCTCTGGTTTGGCGAGACAATACCACTTGGCTCGTACCTGCCTTGGCTCCGACGGATCTTCCAGAAAAGTGGTGGTCTCGTGCCCGGCACGGAGGTGCGCGCGCTCGTGCTCACGCATGCGGGGGAACAGGTAAGGTTTGGCGTGCTCAACTGTTATGAAGACACGCTCACGAACGTCGGTCGACGAATCGCTCGTGACGTTCGGCCCAACGTGCTCGTGAACGTAACCAACGACGCGTGGTTTTTGGGTTCAGCGGAACCAGAACTGCACGCCCGTTTAGCGCGCATGCGGGCGATCGAGCATCGCCTTCATCTTGTGCGTTCCGTGAACCTGGGCGTGATGTCTTGGGTCGACGATCGTGGCATCGAAGTTTTACGGGACGAATCCGCGAAAGCGTCAACGATCATCGCTACGCCCAAGGTACGTCCGTCAACGCTCACGCCATATGGGCAATGGGGAGACATTCCGAGCACGACATTGCTGGGCATCGCAGTGCTCGGATTTGCATGGCGCGATCGTCGCCGGAGTCGACCAGCAGAACGGGCAGCCATTCCGAGTGCTGAAAAAAACGAAGCCAGCGCGAGTGATGAAACTCGTGCTGGCTCGTCGTAATCGGTCGCCGACTTATCTGATCACGCCCCAAGTCATCGAAACGATATTGCGCAAAATGCAGATGCATTCTGAGCTCCATCATTCGAGCTTTTGGGCGCTCACAATGACAATTCAACGAACTGTTAGCGGTTCCGCAGCTTTGGTTCCGATGTTGCCGACGTGAAAATCAGCAAGTACCGGCCATTCTGGCTTTGGTACCGATTGGTACCAACGAACAAATTCTTCATTCGGAAAATCCGAATTTAGAAATGATCCGTTGTCCCGTTATTCGTCAGGCCGAAGATCTTATGAGGCGGATCAGCCCGTGAGCTGATCTTTGAGCGCCTTGACGGGCGTTGAACGCACCTTGCGGCTTGCCGGCTTGCCTTTGATGGTCATGGGCTCCTTCGTGAAAGGATTCACGCCCTGACGATCATTGGTCGCAGCAATCGCTTTTGCCTTCAGCTTGACGAGTCCCGGGATCGTAACCTCGCCAGGACCGTCAGATCCAAGTTGCTTGGCAACGAGCGTCGAGAGCGCGTCGAGGACGCCGTTCACGGCCTTCTTTTCCAGGCCAGTGCTCTCGGCGAGAGCGGTCACCATCTGGGCTTTCGTCAGCTTGTTCGAGGGCATCCTGTCCTCCTCAAAAACGACCGCGGAATGCGAGACGGTCGCTCGAAATAACTCATATCCAAATCGTCCCGGACACGAGCGGCGCACCGTTTAACAGGCGATTTGCACCCGGGCAAGGGCAAATCTCATTATCGATGTGCGAATTATTTTTTTCTCGGTGCGGATCCAGCCGCTTCGAGCTCCCGCGTACGTGCAGTCATTTCGCGATCTTCCGCGTCGTTGCGATGATCGTAACCGAGCAGATGCAATAACCCGTGCGCCAAGAGCATGGTTAGTTCATCGAGTAACGGTCGCCCCGCGCCTTCGGCCTGTCTCCGAGCCGTCTCAATCGAGAGGATCACGTCCCCAATCGGACCGTCGAACGGAAAACCCGCCCCAATTTCCGCCCCTTTCGCCCCTTTGGGTTTCCACCCCGAAGGTCGCTCGTGAAGCGGAAATGAAAGCACATCGGTGGGTTTGTCCTTATGCCGATAGGTCTTGTTGAGCTCATGAATCGCCTCGTCATTGACGAGTGCGACACTCAACTCGACACCTCGCAAATCAAGGTGCTCGAGCATCTTCATCGCGCGACGCTGAATCACCGCCTTCGATACACCAGCAAATGGCCCGCCTCGCGTGGTCACATCGACAGTGCTCGGAGTTTTCGCTAGTTCCCGCAAAACGGGCGGCGTTTCGCTCGCTCTACGTGGGTTTGTCTTGGTAGTTTTTTTCACGTCAGCTTTGCGGAATCTTCTTCGCGTCCGCAAGGAATTGCGCAAGCCCAAGGTCCGTGAGTGGATGCTTCAGGAGTTGCTTGATGACCTTGAGCGGCAAGGTCGCCACATGCGCGCCAATCATCGCCGCCTGCACGAAATGCACCGGATGTCGCACGCTTGCGGTGAGCACTTCCGTTGCGAAATTGTAGTTCTTGTAGATCTGAACAATCTGCCCAATCAGGTCCATGCCATCGCCAGAAATGTCGTCGATTCTCCCGACAAACGGCGAGATGTACGTGGCCCCAGCTTTGGCAGCGAGCAACGCCTGCGACGCCGAAAAACACAGCGTGACGTTGGTCTTGATGCCTTCCTGGGTAAACACCCGCACCGCCTTTAGGCCGTCTTCGATGAGCGGCACTTTCACGACGACGTTCTTGTGAATCTGCACCAACTCTCGACCTTCGCGCAGAATTCCTTCGCAATCGGTGGACACAACTTCCGCAGAAATCGGCCCGTCGACCACGGCGCAAATCTCCGCAATCACTGTTCGCGTCGGCCTTCCGGCTTTCGCAAGCAGCGACGGGTTCGTCGTCACACCGTCCACTACACCCATCGCTTGCGCCTCTTTGATCTCGGCGAGGTCACCCGAATCGATGAAAATCTTCATAGGCGGTCTCTTTAACA
>JBGAOI010000629.1:0-4702 GCA_044221885.1 Polyangium sp. (in: bacteria) | reverse complement strand
AAGTCGACTGGACAGCCGAAATCAAGAAGCTTGCCCGCTGGACGCTTGACCATTTCGCCAATTTCCACCGCAAGCGGTTCCGACCAATTACGCGCCCCGTCAAACCGTGCGCGAATGATTCCATCTGGGTCGATCACCCACGTTTCGGGGAAGAGTTTCGTTCCGAATTTGCCGCCGACGATCTGCGAGTCTTCGTCGAAAAGCACAGGAAATGGCACGTCGCCATTCAGCAAAACACTCAGCAAATCACGCACTTTTTGACGATCTTCATCGATCGTCACCGTCAAGACGACCATGTCGGTTCGCGTCTTGGCAATCTTCGCGAGCATCGCCACGGAAGGCATCTCTTCTTTGCACGGACCGCACGTTTCGGTCCAGAAGTTTAGAAAGACAACCTTGCCGCGAAACGATGACAGCTTCACGCGCTTGCCATCGAGGTCCGGGAGTTCGAAGTCGGGTACACGACGATCACGTCCCGCATACGCCGGACGCAAGGCACACAAAGCCGTGCAACTCGTGCGGGCCTGATCGGATTTTGCTGCCGAGACAAACCCAAACACGACGACTGCGGCAACGACGATGAACGCGAGCTGAATGAGCGTGGAGGTCTTCAACATTGCTCCTCGATGGTCCTCGTACCCCTTAGCGCAGAGTCATTCGTTGGGCGAAACGTTGTCGTCCGGCGCGAGTAATCGCACGAGACGCGCTTCGTCGACGCGGTGTTTCATCATCTTCCGTCCGTCGATCTCGATGACTGGAATATCCCAATCGTAGGCGGATTTCTTCTCGACCGCTGCGTCGCGATCGAGATCGACGAGAACGAGTTCAAAAGGCACGGTCTGTCGAACACGCTCGACGACCTCCAGCGCTTCATCACACAAGCCGCAATTTTCGCGTGTGTAGAACGTGAGCGTTTTCATGCAGGTGCCACGACCTGCAAACGCCGACGTTTTCCAGGCGATGGCGACAACGCCTCGAACGCACGCTTGTACGCAGCAAACGTTCCACCAGCGTGACACGCGTCGTACACCGCTCGACCTTCCGCTTCGCCACCTTTGGCCAATACAGCTTCGACCCAAGCCCACTTGGCACTCGTGGAACGAACATCGGCACGCCCGGCGAGTCCTCGACGCAAACGTTCGAGATGCGCTTGCACGACATCAATGCCGGCGAAAGACGCGCCGGACAACGGCGTATTGCGCTTGGGGCAAAATGGCGCAATTCCCAGGGCAATCGGGGTTTGTTTGGACAACTCGGATACGAACGCCACACACTCGTCGATGTCTTCGTCGGTTTCTCCGGGCACACCCACCATCAAGTACAGCTTGAGCCGAACCATGCCGTGCTTGCGCGAAAGCTCCGCTGCACGCGTGAGATGACGAATACGCGCCCGACGATCGAGCAGCTCACGCACTCGTTCACTCGTTCCATCCATCGCCGTCGTCAGCGTCCGATAACCAGCAAGCTTCAGCGCCCCAACGAAATCATCCGTGAGTTTGTCTGGACGAAGGCTCGACAAGCCCACTTCGCAACCTCGTTCCGCGAGCGTCCGGACAATCTCGACGATCTTCGGGTGATCACTGACGGCGGCTCCAACGAGACCCACGCGTCGCGCATCTTCAGGAATCAAGCCGAGAATCCGATCTTTGGGCACGATGCGCATGCCGCCATTCGTCGACCGACGCATGACGCAATAGGCACATCCACGAGAACAACCACGCTCCGTTTCAATGAGAAACATGTTGGAAAGTTCGGTGTCTGGCGTGCGAATCGGAGCCCATGCCGGCAAGAGATCATCGTCGCACTGCGCGATGTGCGGCATTTCTGAACCGTGACGCGCGGGCACGAAAACGTGCGGCATCGCGGCGAGTGAATCGAGTGCATGTTCGCGCGAAGGTGCGTCTCGAAGAACCCGCAACACATCCACGGCCAACGTGTCGGCTTCGCCCATGACGATCGCATCGACAAACGGAGACAGCGGAAGCGGGTTCGAGTTGGTCAAAGGACCACCGGCCAAGACAAACGGAAAGGACTCGGCCCGTTTTTCACGTAGCGCCGGGATTCCTGCAGCTTCGAGCAAACGAATGACGCCCGCAATTTCCAGCTCGTAGGCGACGCTGAGCGCAATCACGGGATAGTCGCTGATGGGGCGAAGCTGTTCGTATGTGAGCGGCACTGTGCGCGGACTGTCGTCTTCGTCCGGAAGGAACGCGCGGTCCGCGGCCATGTCGGGTTCCATTTGGACAGACCGGTAGATCTGTTGAAACCCGAGCGAACTCATGCCCGTCCGATATGGCGACGGATACGAGAGCGCGATTCGAAACGACGCGTGTTTGTCCAGCCGACCTACCTCTTCCGAGAGACGTCGGCGCAACGTTGTCGTGTACGCATCGCGAGCCATTCCGAGGTCGGAGGGTTCACGAGCAGCGACGTCGATGCAAGCTCTCAGAACGATCAACGTGCCGAAGGACGCACCAGGCGAACATGCTCGCCGTCGGTTTCCCACACGATGTCGCCGCCGCGATCCGTTCGCGCCACAGCGACGCCACGAGCTTCGAGGCGCTGGATCACGCCTGGATCCGGGTGACCGTAACGATTGCGCACGCCCGAACAAACGAACGCCACGCCCGGTGAAACCGCTTCGAGAAACGGCTGGGTCGTCGACGTTCGGCTGCCGTGGTGCCCTAGCTTGAGCAGGTCCGCTCGCACTTTCGTAGGGTCGCGCTCGAGCAAGGTGCGTTCGGCTTCGGCTTCGGCATCGCCCACGAGCAAAACCGAACGCTGACCGTAGCTGATGCGAATCACGAACGAGTTGTCGTTGGCGCTTTCATCCGGGACGAACCCGGGACACGGCGACAACACTTCGATCGTTGCACCTCCAATCAAATGCTTGCCGCACAAGGAATCCGGCCGGCGAATGGGCACGTTTTTCTCGCGCAACCCAGCCATCATGCGTTTGTACATAGGGCCCGCACCGTGGTCCTCGCCTTGACCCGTGTCCCAAAATTCGCCCACGTCGATCGACGGCATCGTCGATGCCAAACCGGTGAAATGATCCGGATGCGGATGCGACAGCACCACGATGTCCACATGCGAACGCCGCATGCCTCGCAACACGGGCAACACGACGCGGGTGCCCGTATCGACAGGGCTGCCCATGAATCCGCCTCCATCGATGAGCATCGTTTGGCCATCGGGCAGATCGACGAGCAGTGAATCGCCTTGGCCGACATCGAGCGCGCGTACGCGAAGTTTGCCCGTTGAAACGTAGGCATGTCCGGCAAACGCTTCGACCACGAACAATGCCGCCAAGCCCAACGCGATGGTCGCCCCTCGGCGCAATCGATCCTGCGCGAGCGTCGCCGCAAGTGCCGTCACGGCCAACGTGGCCAGGTGTGCCGGCGTTGGTGGCGGAAACGAGATCATGCCACCCGTATCGCTTGTCACGCGGGCAACGGCCCGGACAAACAAAAGCGCCCCCGAACCAATGACAGCCGCTCCTTGTTCGACCGGCGGAAGCCACCACAAAACAGCGTGGGCCAGACAAACGGGAAGCGCTGCAATCTCGCCGATAGGCCCAGCGACCAAGTTCGCCAAGATGCCGAGCGCTGAAATCTGCGGCGTCATCATTGCGAGAAACGGCGTGCATCCCGTCATCGCCGCCAACGTCGTCGCAATGGGCCGCAACACGACTTGCACGAGCGCCGGCCCGCGCACGAGCACACGTGCGTAGGGGCGATCGAGCCCCAAAAGCCCCGCCGTCGCCGCGGCGGACAAGACAAACGAGGGATCACTGCCAACGAGCGGATCGATGATGACGGCGACCAGAAGCGACACGCCGAACGCACGCACGCCGTTGGGCCGCAACGCAAGCGCCCGAATCAGCATCGCTGTCGACAACATGCCCGCTGCACGCAATGCCGAGCCACTTCCGCCTGCAAAATCCGCGTAAAGCCACGAGGTTGGAATGGCAAACACGGCGGCAAACCGCCCCACATCGTAACGCGCCGCAAGCACTTCGATACGCACGAGCAAAGCTCGCAACGCCGCGGCAACTCCCGCAACGGCCAGCACGAGATGCGTCCCGGAGACGGCAAGCAGATGCGACAAACCACTGCGTCGGAACGCTTCATCGTCGGCAACACGCAGATCCGTTTCGCCAAGAACCAAGGCCCGCGCGAGCGGGTTCGCTTCGGATTGAAACGTCGCTTCGATGCGTCGACGCACATGTACACGCGCGCGATCGATCCACGCACCGATGCCGGTTCCTCGTTCCAAACGCACGAGATCCACGAGTGCACCCGATGCCGCCACGCCACTTCGCGCAATGAACGGTCGTGGATCCGGAAGCACTTCGTTCAAGAACAGATGCACCGGCGCCACGTCGATGATCACGTGCACCCGATCACCTCGCGCCAGATCCTCGGGCGCCCCATGCAAACGCGCTCGAAGCGGTTCGAGAATCGGGCCGTGTTCACATGCTCCGTTGATCAATTCGAGCTCGACTCGAGCGTCTCCCGCAGCACCCTCGTGGGGTTTGTCTTCACCATGTTGCACCACGGGCGAACGAATCACGACAGCATCGCCTTCACATCGACCCGGAGCACCCAACGTTTCGACAACCCGCGCGTGCAGCGCTGTCGCTTCATCAATCGCCTTCCGCGAACGCCATGCCCCCACACCCAAGGCGACGACGAGCATC
>JBGAOI010000628.1:0-4709 GCA_044221885.1 Polyangium sp. (in: bacteria) | reverse complement strand
GTCTCCGGCGGTCGTTGCACCAAGAACTTCGAGCGCATCGAGGATGCTCGAAGCTTGTTCAATGGCCGTCAGAGCGAGGGCCGCAGCTTCGCGGCATCCTATTTCGACAAACGCTGCAACCGCGTTGCGGACAGCGGATGCAAGCTCCGAAGGTTCGTGACCTTCGAGATCTCGAAGCATGCACTGACCGAGCGCTGTGAGTCCGTCGTCGTCTTGTGGCAACGTGAGGCTCTGCGAAAGAGCTTGAATACACGTTGTTCTCGCACGCGAACCAAACGATGTTCCGAGCTCGGTATTCAACTCGATCAAACCGTCCGCGATGATGATCGGATGCGCTTCAGCGATCGCATCGAGCAACTCTTCGGCCGCTTCTGGTTCAGCATCGACGGCCCTGGGCAAACCCCAAATCATCGCCATCGGGATGCCCGGATCTTTGCGCACGAGATTCGATGTGAGGAGATCTCGACACGCCGCGAGTCCGCCTTGGGGATCAAACGCGATACTGGCGACGAGCGATGTTGCTGCGCGCCGCCATTCCGTGGGCGAAAGGTTTGTCCCAAGGTTACCGCGGATCTCTTCGTGCAGGCTTGGAATGACGCCCGCAAGCAAACCTCGTGCAGCCGCCGCATGACGCCACACGAGCGTTTCGCGATCGGTCAGCAAGCGCCGGTAGGCGTCACAAACGACATCGGAAAGCGAAGAATTTCGGTTGATCGAAGCGTTTGTCGAACCGATACCTCGAAAAAGTCGCAACGCGTCCTCGTCACCTTGACTCGCGCGTCGTGCTGCTTCTCGACATGCACGTTCCAAAAGACGTGCGGCCAAACGACGTTCGGGCAACGACCCTGTTGCCGCGTTTCCAACCCAGTCTTTCGCAAGTTCGCGGCGTGAAACCAACGCAAATGCCAACGGATCCACGGGTACGTCGACCGAGCTTCCCAGTTGCAGCGCAAGCGCGATACGTGCGCGTACAGGCGCTCCATCGAGTGCTCGCGCGTTGCCCAAGGCCATACGCGTTGCCAACGCCACGAACGTTGCTGCGTCGCCGTCGTAAAGTTGCGCAACGACACGCCGTCCGAGTTCTCGTCTCTCGGCACCCAGCGGTAATGCCCCCGTAATCTCGTACAAAGCCACTGCGGCAGCAGGAGGCGCAAGCCAGCTCAAATCGTCGAACAAGCCATCTTTGACGGCCGCGCGAATGCTTTCCAAGAGGGCCTCTGGACGCAAACCATCGAGCGGTGGCGGGCCATCGAGAGATGCTTCGATCGCGAGCGACGTAATGCTTTGCCGAAAAACGACGCGCCTAGCGCGCGCATCCGGCTGCATGTGCAATTCGAGAAGTCCTTCTAAAAAGTCGGCGCGTGCGCGCATGTCCTCTGGCTCGCGCGGGCATGCTTTCTCGAAACGGCCAAAGTGGCAAACGATTTCACTGACCTTGAGCCGATTACATGCGCCTTGTAACGTTGGCGCCGTTGTCGGAACGTTGACGGCCCGTCTCCAGAGGAGTTCGCGATGTTTTCTCGTTTGGCACGTTACCAGGTGAACTCGAGCGTGTTGGCGCTGGCGCTTGTTTCCGTGGTTGCGTGTGGCGGCGCAGGCGATCCTGTCAAAACGCCCGATGCCGAGGCGAAGAAAAAAGCCGTGGACAATGCGAAACATGCTCCGACGAACGTTCAGCCACCCGCGAGAGCGGATGTCAAGAATGACAAACCCGCCGAAAAACGAACGACGGATTCCAATCCCGGGACGCCCAAAGAACGTTTTGCCTTGCCAAACATTTCGCTCGATCCTCCCGAGGCTAGAAGGAAAATAACGTTTGGCGGACAACGCCTTACCGCGGAAGCTTGTTGGCTCGATACGTCGGTGCCAGAACTCGAGGATGAATGGTTTCCGAATCCATTGCGGCACTTGGTTGCTTCGCCCGATGGGTCGATTTACCTGACCGATCAGCACAACAAGGTTCGTCATTACATACCTGAGCCTGGTGAAGTGTGCAAATTGGCGATTGACCCTTCGTTTGGCGAAAAAGGTCTATTGACGCTCCCGGAAGACCCAAAAAGTTTGACCGTTCTTCCTGATGGAACTTTGGCCGTCATGGGCCTCAATAAATTTTACAAGTACATTGGGGGGAAAGCGGAGACGATCGATTGCAAGGTTCACGATCTCTTTCCTGATGGCAAAACGGGTTTTTCTTACCGAGATGATCATGTTTGGCGCGTCGATGTTCCCGCGTCTTGCCAGGAAACAGAATGGAAATTCACAGGATGGGACCCGCCGAAAGCCGTACCAGGCCAGGATTCAGGCAAATGGCTCGTTTCGCGGGTGCGTCCGTGGAACGGGGATTACTTGCTTTTCACGAGTATGCACAGCGACCATTATCTAGGCATTCATTCGCCCGATGGAACCCTGAAAATCAAAATTGGAAAATACCGCGAAAAACTTAAAAATGCCAATGAAACCGAAGACATTTGTCACCCCGCCGATGCTGGTAAATGTGCTGCCGGCATTTGTGTCCTCGACTATAATTGTCGTAAATTGACTGCGTGGGATCCCAAAAACGGCAAATGGATCGATTCGGTCTTGTTAGGCGATTTGATTGGCGTGTATTACCCCTGGCCTGTGGCGTTCGCGTCGACCAAGGGCTTTACGTATATTGGCGTTACGGTCGAAGCGAAAAAAGATCGCGACAAGACGCCAAAATCAGACGCCAAAAAAATAAGCTATGGAGCGGTTTTCCGAGTGAAGGGCTTGGATTGAAGAGAATTCGCGCAAACGCGCGCGGCGAGTGCGCGCACATTTGCATACGCGAACTACTTGCTGGACACGAGCGGTGATTGAGCCGCCCATTCTGCGAAGTAGGCTGTGGCAAGGGTTCGGCCATCGCTGTCCGACAAACCTTCGCGTTTTGCGTATTTACGAACAATCGTGACAAACTCGTAGCGCGCCAGCATATCCATTGTTGCGGAGCTCCCGATGGCGAGCAGCAACATGATTGCCATGGGAAGGAACAAGCGACCCTCGGTAATCGCCGCAAATGCCGACGCCGTTAGAAAAGCTGTAACCGTTGCCGTTCGCGACTTGTATATCGAACGTTCGTACGCACTCACCGCCAGGTTCACCGCCGCATCACGTTGCTTGAGCTTCGGAGCGTGCGTGGATTCGACCTCGACGTTGCCGAATAGGATGTCACGTGTAGCTTCGTAAGGGGGCATTGTTGCCATGTAAAACCTCTTTCTTGCAAGGGGCTCGTGTCGCTCGACTTCAGTCCATCATTCCGCGTCCGCCGCAGCTTGGTCCATTCCAAGCGGCATGACGGGTTCAGTTGCTTGCGAAGTGGGCAACGAGGGCCGAAATGACGCCCGTCAAGAAGTCCGTCACCGGAACCATAACCGCCGTGAAGACCATGATCGCGGTATGGAATCGGCCTTGTTCCATGACCTCTTTGATTTCCATTTTCTTGATCATGTTCGAGGCAACCCACAACAGAATGCCCGCGATGCACGCCATGGGCACCATTTCGAGGTAAGGCGCGATGAAGTACGCCATGCCCAGCTTCAAAAAACCTTTGAAGTAGCCGGCAGCCGGTGTAACTGCGCCCGCTTTGATGCTCGTGGCCGTGCGGGCCAAAGCGCCGGTACAAGGAAAACCATTGACGAGAGGCGTAATGATTTGAACGAGGCCCTGGCCCCAGAATTCCTTGTCAGGGTTGAATGGCGTCTTCTTGTTATTCGCCAACCGGTCGGCCATGGACGAACACAAGAGACTTTCCACGCCGGACACGAACACAATCGCGACTACGAAATACGCAAGATCTGCGAACACCGTCCACGTTGTTCCGGGCAGCGACGGGCCAGTGAACACGAAGAAATTGTTCGGAATGCTGCCATATCGATCCCCGACGACGGCAATTCCATTACCTCGCAATACCGTGGCTGTCAAAAGTGTGCACGTACCCAGCGCCAAGAGTGGCGCTGGAATGAAGATCGACACTTTGAGCAGCAAGCGTGTCATGAAAAACGTGACAAGCGCCAAAACCAAGGCCCAAAGGTTTGTTGAGCCTATATTCGACACCATCGCGGTGACTTTCTTGACCAACCCACCCGATGTACTCGCCAAACCCAAGGCTTCGCTGCCATTCGACAAAGCGATGGAAATCGCGATACCGATGGTAAAACCCACAACGATCGACGGCGGTACGACCTTTGCGTACTTGCCAAACCCGAGCAAACCACAAATCATGAGGACAACGCCAGCTAGAAGCGAAGCGAGCACGAGAAACCCGTGCGCCGAGTCAAACGTTCCGCCCGCTGATTCTCCGTATTTATTCATCAAGCCGGCAACGACGGGGATGAACGCAGCCGTCGGGCCATATACTTGGTATTTCGACCCGCCAAACGTGCGGCCAACGATACATGCCAAAGCTCCCGCGATGATTCCTTGCTCGGGACGCAAGCCCATGGCCATGGCAAACCCCATCGCCATCGGTATAGCTGTGAGAGCCACGACAAGACCAGCACTGAAATCACGATACAACGTGGTCTTCCATGTGCTCCGATCCAAATCTTCGAATCGGCTGTCCATCAACTTGAAAAAAGTCCGCAATCGCCCGGTTATTGTCAGTGGTGCGGATTGTACTTCGACGCCCATCATGATACCTCTCGCCAGCCAGGCAAAAATTCACTTCTTACCTTGCGTTGAATTCATGAATG
>JBGAOI010000627.1:0-4742 GCA_044221885.1 Polyangium sp. (in: bacteria) | reverse complement strand
ATTACGACAAAGGGGCCAAACGCGCCTATTACTTGTCCGCCGAGTTCCTCCTCGGACGCGCGCTGCAATCCAATCTCCAAGCCCTCGGCATCGAAGACGAATACCAGGCCGTTTTGCGAGATCTCGGGATCGACCTCGCCGAGCTCGTCGAGCAAGAACCCGATGCTGGGCTTGGCAACGGCGGCCTCGGACGACTCGCCGCCTGCATCCTCGATTCGATGGCGACCCTGCAATTGCCCGGATATGGCTACGGAATTCGTTACGAGTTCGGAATATTCGAACAGGCGATTCGTAGCGGATCGCAAGTGGAACGCGCCGACGAGTGGCTCAAGTTCGGCAATCCGTGGGAAGTCGAACGACCTGAATACGCTGTGACCGTGGGTTTCGGAGGACGAACCGAAATGGTCCCCGACGGCAAAGGTGGATTCCGCGTTTTGTGGCATGCCGCGGATCACGTCCTCGGCGTTCCGTTCGACACACCCATCGCTGGATTTCGTACGAACACCGTCAACACGTTGCGCCTCTGGGCTGCACGTGCGCACCAAGACTTCGACTTCAGCTTGTTCAACGCCGGTGACTACGTCCGCGCCGTGCAAGCGAAGAACCACTCCGAAGTCATCTCGAAGGTGCTTTACCCAAACGACAACTTCGACGCCGGCAAAGAACTCCGCCTACGCCAGGAGTATTTCTTCGTTGCGTGCTCGATCCACGACATCGTCTGGCGTCATGCCAAGACAAACGAAGACTTTTCCAACCTCGGCGAGATGGTCGCGATTCAACTCAACGACACGCATCCCGCGATCGCGATTGCGGAGCTCATGCGCGTGCTCGTGGACGATCACGCGCTCACGTGGGAGCTCGCGTGGAAGCAAACGGTTGCCGCGTTTGGATATACAAACCACACGCTCATGCCCGAAGCGCTCGAACGATGGCCCGCAAATCTGTTTGCCCGCCTTTTGCCGCGACATCTCGAGATCATTCAGGAGATCAACCGTCGTTTCTTGCGCGAAGTCACGGTCGCGTTTCCCTACGATCAAGGGCGTGCTGCACGCATGAGCATCTTCGAGGATGGTCCGGAACGCATGGTGCGCATGGCGCATCTCGCGGTCGTCGGATCGCATTCGGTCAACGGCGTCGCGAAACTGCACACGGAACTCATCAAGTCCGAACTTCTGCGCGATTTTTACGAGTTATGGCCGGAGCGTTTTACCAACAAAACCAACGGCGTTACGCCGCGACGTTGGCTTCTTGGATGCAACCCCAAACTCGCCGCGTTGATTACGTCCCGCATCGGACCGCAATGGGTCACGGAGCTCGATCGACTCCAAGGTCTCGAGGCGTTTGCACAGGATCCGGAATTTCTGACGCAGCTTCGGGAGATCAAGTTCGCGAACAAGCAAACACTGGCGAAGATCATCAAGACCGAGCTCGACATCGACGTCGATCCGCGATCGATCTTCGACGTGCTCATCAAGCGGCTACACGAGTACAAGCGTCAGCTCCTTTGCGCCGTGCACATCGTCGCGTTGTATTTGCGTTGCAAACGTGGCGAACAAGTTCAGCCCCGAACGTTCATCTTCGGAGCCAAAGCGGCTCCAGGGTACAAGCAAGCCAAACTCATCATCCGTTTGATCCACGCCATAGCGTCGGTTGTGAATTCCGATCGCAGCGTCCCGCACTTGAACGTCGTGTTTCTTCCAAACTACCGCGTTTCACTGGCGGAAAGGATCATCCCCGCCGCGGACGTCTCCGAGCAAATCTCCACCGCCGGCATGGAGGCTTCGGGCACCGGCAACATGAAGCTCGCCATGAACGGAGCGCTCACGATCGGCACGCTCGATGGCGCCAACATCGAGATTCGGGAAGCAGTTGGTCCAGACAATTTCTTCCTGTTTGGCATGACTGCGGACGAGGTTCTGGCCAAACGCAAAGCGGGCATTTCCGGACGAGTTGCTTACGAAGAAGATGCGGAACTGGCCGAAGCGATTGATTTCATCGCGTCCGGGTTTTTCTCTCCAGACGAACCCAACATCTTCCGCCCGATCGTCGATGAACTGCTCGGACCGGATCGCTACATGGTCATGAGCGATTTTCGTTCGTACGCCGATACGCAGTCGACGGTCGCGCAAGCCTTCGTGGATCAAGAAACGTGGAGCGCCAAAGCAGCCCTCAACATCGCCCGTGTCGGCACGTTTTCTTGCGATCGAACGGTTCGCGAATACGCGAAAGAGATTTGGAACGTCTCGCCTGTTCCTATCGAGCTCGTTCCCGTCGTGAGCGGTGCCGAGTAGGTGCGAAGCGCAACGGCCCAAGCGTTCTTTGCGCTTCTTGAATGTTTTCCCGCCGGCGCGGGCATGAAGGCGTATCGGCTGCTATCCTCTCGCCGCCCGTAACCATGCCCAACGATCCGAGCCACCGAGAAGACTTCGACGGCGACGTAGCGCTTCAGCCCAAGCGAAAACTGAGCAAGGCGCCGCGCTTCAAAGTCGTCCTGCACAACGACAACTACACCACGCAAGAGTTTGTCGTTGAGATCCTGATCAAGTTCTTTCATCGCACCGAAACCGAAGCGACGCACATCATGCTCAGCGTGCATTACAAGGGCAGCGGAGTTGCGGGGGTTTACACCAAAGACGTCGCGGAAACGAAAGTCGATCAAGTTCACGCTTACGCCAAAGAACACGGCATGCCCCTCAAGCTATCTGCCGAGCCCGAGTAGTCCCTATGCGCACGAGCCCTGAAGTCGACATTGCGATCAACTTGGCCACTCGAGAAGCCGTCGCTCGACGTCATGAATACGTGACCGTCGAACACCTTCTCTATGCATTGACGTTCGATGAAGAGATTGCTCGCATCATTCGCAAAGCGGGCGGACAGCCGCAAAAATTAAAGAAACGTCTCGAGGAGTTTCTCGACAATGAAATCGAGCCGCTTCCCGAACATGTCGATGCCGCACCTCAATTTTCCCTAGGTTTCCGCAATGTGGTTGGACGTGCCGCTGTACACGTTCAAACAAGCGGCCAAAAGGAATTAAAAGGCGTCAATGTTCTCGTGGCGATGTTTTCCGAACGCGATTCGGCCGCCAATCAATTGCTCGAAGAAGCCAACTTGACGCGGTTTGACGTGGTCAATTTCCTTTCACATGGCGTATCGAAAGACGGCGATCGTGAAGATGCCCCCGAAGACGCAAGTCAAGGCTTGGGCTCGGGCGATCCCGATGCCGACGGTGAAGACCAAGAAGGAGCGCGCAAAGACCCGCTCGAGGCGTACACGGTCAACCTCAACAAAGAAGCCGAAGCTGGGCGAATCGATCCCTTGGTCGGCCGATCCCTCGAACTCGAACGAACCATTCAAGTGCTTGCGCGGCGGCGGAAAAACAATCCGCTGTTGATCGGCGATGCAGGCGTTGGAAAAACCGCGATTGCCGAAGGTTTGGCGATGAAAATCGTCAAAGGTGACGTTCCCGATCCCATCAAAGGAGCGACGATTTTTGCGCTCGACATGGGTGCACTCATTGCCGGCACACGATATCGCGGCGACTTCGAGAATCGACTCAAAGGCGTGCTCAAAGCCTTGGACAAACGCCCGGGCGCCATTCTGTTCATTGACGAGATTCACACCATCATTGGTGCGGGCGCGACAAGCGGCGGAACCATGGACGCTTCGAATCTATTGAAGCCCGCGCTCGCTTCGGGGCGCTTGCGTTGCATTGGCGCCACGACATTCCAAGAATATCGCGGACACCTCGAACGCGACAGCGCTTTGGCCCGACGTTTTCAGCGAATTGAAGTCGTCGAACCTTCGGTTGCCGAAACGACCCTCATTTTGAAAGGGTTGCGCAAGCATTACGAAGAATTCCACAAAGTGCGTTTTACCGACGAAGCGCTCGAAGCCGCCGCCAAACTCAGCGATCGGTATTTGCGGGATCGACGTTTGCCCGACAAGGCCATTGATTTGGTCGACGAATCTGGCGCCGCCGCACGTCTCGCGCACGGAGACGGATATACGATTGGCGTGCCAGACATCGAACTGGTCGTGGCGAAAATGGCTCAAATCCCGCCACGTCAAGTTTCCACGTCGGACAAGGCGCAACTCAAAGATCTGCAAAAAGAATTGCAAGGTGTGGTGTTTGGCCAGGACGAAGCTGTCGCGCAATTGGCCAGCGCCATCAAACTTTCCCGCGCGGGTCTACGCTCCCCGGAAAAACCCATTGGTTCGTTTCTTTTTACCGGCCCCACCGGCGTCGGAAAAACCGAACTCGCCAAACAGTTGGCAAAAACCATGGGCATCGAATTCATTCGCTTCGATATGAGCGAATACCAAGAGCGCCACACTGTTTCGCGCCTCATTGGTGCTCCGCCCGGATACGTAGGATTCGATCGCGGTGGATTGCTCACGGAAGCAATTGCGAAAACGCCGCATGCCGTGCTCTTGCTCGACGAAATCGAAAAAGCTCACCCGGACATTTTCCAAATTCTCTTGCAGGTCATGGACCACGGAACCCTGACCGACAACAACGGCAAGAAGACCGACTTTCGCCACGTGGTCTTGATCATGACCAGCAACGTGGGCGCAGCCGATCTGGCGCGCCGCCCGGTGGGGTTCGGTGATCGCAGCAGCCGGGGCCTGGACGACGTGTCGTTCAAGAACACCTTCAGCCCCGAGTTCCGAAACCGCCTGGACGCCCGCATTGCCTTCGACCCGCTCTCGCCCGACGTGATGGGCCGCGTGGTCGACAAGTT
>JBGAOI010000626.1:0-4752 GCA_044221885.1 Polyangium sp. (in: bacteria) | reverse complement strand
TTCATCGATACGCAACAAGCCAAATTCAATGACCCGCTGCGCCAGGGGCTGAGAATGAGCGCGGCGCAAGATCGCTTGCACACGTAAAACCAATTCACGTACGCTGAATGGTTTGACCACGTAATCGACTGCGCCAAGCTCGAACGCCACGATGCGGTCGACTTCGTCCCCCTTGGCCGTCACAAAAACAATGGGCACTCGCCGCGTCAGCGGATCAAGCTGCAACGATCGACACACCTCGGTGCCTTGCACATCGGGCAACATCTGATCGAGTAGAACCACGTCCGGATGGCGCTCGCGGGCAAGCCGCAACCCATCACTTCCACGAGGTGCCATGAGGACCTCATGGCCGGCCTGTTTGAAGTTATAGTCGAGCACCTTGAGCAGCGCGGGCTCATCCTCGATTACGAGTATCGTCGCCATTGCCGAGCGACTCTACTCGGCCATTGTAACGAACTCATGGCGCCGACGTGAAATGATGACGCCAGGATGCGCGCAATTGCTACAATTTCGTGAATTCAATGTTTCAAAATGGTATCAGAATGACGCACCTGCGACATTGACACCATTCTGACACGATACCGCACAAGCTCACCGTCGCGGCGCCTTGGCATTGAGCTGCGCACGGAGCCGGGCGATGTCTTGGCGCAAAGGCCCGATGAAATCTGCGCTGATCGTGCGCTTCTGTCCTTTCATCGCTCGCGCCGTATGCCATTTCGACAACGCCAATCGACCTGCCGCGCTAATGAATGCTTTGCCCTCGGCGCCTTGCCAGCCGAATGTACAAGACAAACGCCCGAACGGTGAACACACAAAGTCCACCTCTTGCTGACTCATGTTGCCCATGAGCACCTCGTCCCGAAGGAATTGGCGAATGATCGCGCCTTTCCGCCGCACGAGAACGATGAGGATCACGAAGAAGATGCCCACGAACATGAACCAGAAAAGCAGCATGATGAAGAACGCGTTTGGAATCACCGTCGGAACGAAGTTCCACAAGGCGTGCAAAAACACGCCAATGAAAAACCCTCCAATCGGCGCCAACACACGCACCCACGTTTGGCTCGATTCACGCGCAATGCCAAATCCAATGCCCGTCATCGATGTGTACAGCGGATGCCCCCACGGCGCGAGAATCCCTCGCAGGAAAAACGTTCCCGCCAGCTGATTCGCCATTTCTGCTCGCGCGTAATAACTGACGTTTTCGACCGCGGCAAACCCCAATGCGCAAAATGTGGCGTAAATGATGCCGTCGACGACGCCATCGAATTCACGCCGCAAAAAGAAAAACATGCCAAAAATGGCCAGCCCTTTGAAGAATTCCTCGGACAACGGCGCGCTGATCACCGTCGTGATGAACTCACCTACCTTGGGCCCGAATATCCCAGCCGAAACGATGTGTACCCCCGTGTTGATCATCCCAGCAAAACCCGTCGCCACGATAGCTCCCCACAAGAACGCCATCGCCAACGTCCACCAAGGTTCGGGATCATAACGATCGATGATCGTGGGGATGAACAGGTAAAACCCGAGCGGCAAAAACGCAAAAATCGCTCCCGTGAGCACCGCGGAAAACATCCGTCCCGGCGCCTTCGAAAACGCGATTTCCGTCAGGGTAAAGAGGATATTGAGGACAATCCCGATCAAAATCGACATGCCCCAAAGACCAAACCCTATGGTCCGACGCCGTTTGTCCGGGTCAGGTGGTTCAACCGGCATCGGAGGCCGCCCACCATAACCAGGACCGTATCCCGGAGAAGGCTGAGGCGAATACTGGGCAGGGCCCTGATGCGGCGCGGGACGAGATCCGTAGGGGTTGTTCATGGCTCGAGTGCGGATGTTCAACACCACAAACGTGGCGGCGAGAAGAACATCCTAACAGCCCGTTGATTTATTGAAGAGGCCAATGTAGGGGCGCGATTTATCGCGCCCGATGAAGGCGTTTCGAAGAGGGCGCGATGAATCGCGCCCCTACATGTGCATAATTCAACAGGCTGCTAACGCCCGGGCGCGGAAAAACGCAAGCGAGGATTGCTCCGCGTAAACGAAGCAACGAGTTGATTGGGAGAAGTTGCGGGGGAACCGACGTGGTCAGTTCGAGATTTTTTGCGAGAAGATGATCGTCGTCGACGGCGTCTTGGGCATCGGCTGGTTCTCAGCACTGATCGCCAACTCGAACCCAGTCAGCGGCACCGTCGCCGTATCCACTGCGCCCGTACGCGAATCGGGACTGTAGTTGAGTTTGGCGATGCGAATCCACTCGCTGTCGCCTTGACGTGCCCACACGATGTACACGTTCGAGCCCGGAAGCAGTCGCTCGGGCGGCGCAAGATGCTCGGCCTTGATCGAGATCTGCGTGAGGTTGTTTTCCGCGACAACCTTCGCCGTGATCTTCGCATCGGCGTCGGGAGCGCCTTGCATTCCTTTGACCACATACGTTTGCGCACACGCCGTGACCGACACGGCCAACGCAAACATGAGAACTTTTGCCAGCTTCGAAGACTTCATCACGCCTCCAACGAGGTCGCGTCCTAGCAGAACGCGTTCACAGTTGCACTCGTTTGTAGTGAAACGATTTCAAGGCTTGATGATACGCGTACCAGGTGGCGGCGTGAAGTCGAACTCGCTCTTCTCGACCGTCTGGTTGACGACAGGCGCGCTGAAGTCGAACCGATTGCGGTTGCCTTGCGCGTCCAAAATCAACACTCGACGTACTTGGCTGGTTTGTCCGTCGACATAAAGAAGCACTTTTTGGTACGCCGGCGTTGCTTCCTTGGGCGTCCCTTCGAGCACATATCCGCCCTCGAATTTCATTTGTGCTGCATCCAGAAGTCGGAGCTCGAAGTCTTTGATGAGCTGCCCCTTGCCCATCAGAAACGCGAGCGCCGCCGGATATTGCGACGTCTTCACGGGCGTTTCGTACATCTGCTCGTTCTCTTTTTCGTACACACGAATCGTCGTGCTGTCCGAAACGACGCGATTGCCGTTTGGCGCGTCATACACCCAGTTCATCTTGCCGGGTTTTTCAAACGTAACCTTGCCCTTCGACTCCTTCTTCACGTTCTGAATTTTGATCGTGTACGTCTGCGTGAAGGTGGCTTTGAAGGTCTTGAGCGAATCGTAGAAAGCCTGAACTTTCTTGCCGATCTCTTCGGCCGTTGGGCCCTTGGCTGCTGGCTTTGCGGGTGCCGCCGGTGCTTCTGCAAAAGCACCTGGGGAACAGAGAAGAAACGCGCTCATGGCGAAAACGGAAGCAACGGAGAAAAATCGAAACTGGCGCATCGTTCTGTCCTGTCGTTGATGGGTACGTAACCGAAGAGTCTGTGTTTCGTAAGAGGCCCGCGCTTGGACGGAACCTTCTCGAAAGTCATGCAACGTCACCGCAGATCTACCTTCCGCACAGCTTTTTTGGGCACAACTTTCGCCGCATGCAACGCCGACTGAAAGTTCGCCACATTGAGATGCGTTAGAGCAATCGCCAGAGCGTCCGCAGCGTCGGATCGCGGCGGCGTTCCAAGTCGCAAGATGGCCGTGACGACCATCGCCACTTGACGTTTGTCCGCGGCCCCGCGACCAACCACCGTACGCTTCACCAGCGCCGGCGGATATTCGCACGTTTGAAGAGACGAACGTGCGAGACGAAGCAACACAACACCTCGCGCATGCCCAAGCTTCGCCGCACTCTGCGCATCCTTCGAAAAGAAGATGCTCTCCACCGCCGCCACCGTGGGCGAGTGCTGCGCAATCACTTCCCCAAGTCGATCATCGATGTCGACAAGGCGGTCAGCAAAACTCCCGTCGAGGTCCACATCAATCACCCCATGAGCGATGTGCTCGATGCGACTGCCCTCCCGATGCAACACGCCCCAACCAAGATGCCGACTGCCCGGGTCAACGCCAAGTACACGCACGCGCCGCTCTTAGCAGACGAAACCTTCACGAGCGAAGATTTTGAAAACCTTCACGACGTCTGCTCCTGCTTTTTTCGTTCGGACACAAACCATCGCCGCACGAGCACAATCAACGCAATCGCCGCCCATATCGCATTCAGCGCCACCGATGCCCAGGCGTTCTTCCCGACGAGGTACACGACAAACATGGCCGAACCCACAAAGTTCAGCCCCTGATACCTTGACGACTGAGGACGCAAGTACCCCAAACTCAAAAGCGCATACGCCCCCAAAACGAGCACCATCGCGCCAATTCCAATCACTTCCATCCACATACATTCCAGTCCGGACAGATCTAAACCGGCACCCGTATGACACGAGTAAGGTCAAGCGCAAGTGTTTTTCTGGAAATACCGAACCAAAACAAGCAAATGGCTCAGCAGTTCTTGTGTCCGGACCTCGGAAAAATTTTGTGCGGGTTCAAAAGGTTTTTCGGATCAAACACCCGCTTGATGTCACGTTGCAAGGCGATGAGTTCCGCGGACTGCTCCAGGGGCAAATACTCGGCTTTGGACGTACCGATACCGTGTTCTCCAGACAAGGTGCCCCGCATCGCCACGACAGTCCGAAAGAGTTTGTCGAGACCACGTTCGACACGCACAGACGCGTCGGGATCGTCCCACAAGAAGTTCACATGCAAATTACCGTCGCCGGCATGCCCGTAACTCAACATTCGAATCTGGGTTTCTTCGGAAATACGGTCGATTTCGTCCAGCAATTCGGGCAGTTTCATCCGCGGAACGACGACGTCTTCGGAAATCTTGAACTTCGCCATCGCGCGCGTGGCCGGAGAAAGCGCTCT
>JBGAOI010000625.1:0-4757 GCA_044221885.1 Polyangium sp. (in: bacteria) | reverse complement strand
AATTCCTGGAATTGCCTCGCCAAACCCGGATCGTTCGTTGGCTTTTATCACGGGTGGTTCCAAGGGAATTGGTTTGTCTTTGGCGCTGCGTCTGGCGCGACGGGGTTTTCATTTGGTCGTTTTGGCGCGCGACCAAGCTCGTCTCGAGGAAGCACAGGACGTATTGCTGCGGGCTGGAGCGGCTTCGTGCACGGTTCATAACGTTGATGTCGTGGATTATGTATCCGTCAATCGTTTGTTGCGGGAATCGGTTCAGACGACGGGTGCGCGGCTCCAAGTGCTTGTTTCCAATGCCGGTATCAATCGGCGGATCAACGTCGTGGGCAGCACGCCGAGTGTGCATGCGAGTGTTGTGAATACCAACCTCATTTCCTGCATGGAGATGTGCCTCGAAGGTGCCAAAATCATGCACCAACAAAAGACGCGAGGTCATATCTTCTTGGTTGGTTCGACAGCGTCCCGATTTCCGTGGGCCGCAGTCACGGGTATGGCGCCCTATTACATTAGCAAATGGGGCCAACAGGGACTGGCCAATGCCCTTATTGAAGACCTTCGTCCACTTGGAATCAAGGTAACGCTGTTTCTGCTCGGACTTGTCAACAATGATTTGGGGTTGACACCAGGAGCCACGAAGTTCGTTGACGACCACGCGCGGCAGCTTGTCTCGCCAAACGATGTGGCTGATGCTTTGGATTTTGCTCTCGATACGAAAGAAACGTGCATTCCTTCGCATATCGTCATCGTTCCGCATGGGCCGATTCATCCTTCGGCGGCGGAAATTGTTTCCTCGAAGTCGTAGCCGTTGAAAAGTGAATTCCAGTCCAGGAATTCGGCGGGGATCAAAGTGAGAATACATAGAGTGCTTTCCATGCTCGCTACAGGCGTGACCACGCGTTACGCGGTCGGCTCGATGCTCATCGCTTTGCTTACGGGTTGCGAACTCAATCCCTTGCCCATCCCCGAAGACGCCGGGTGCGCGGATGCCGAGAATCTTTGCCCGCCAGAACCTATCCCAGATGCGGGATGTGATTGTCCACATCCGTGCGTTGGTGGCTCATGCCTGCTAGATGTGCCCAATGGTTCGTCTTGCAACATGGATTCCGAATGTCTGTCGGGCCATTGCATTGATTATCAGTGTTGTGATACGGCATGCGATGGAGTTTGTCAGAGCTGCCAAGCGACCATCAAAGGCGGCGGAGACAATGGAATCTGTGGATTCGTCAAGTCGGGAACCGATCCTTACGGCGAATGCAATGGCGTGTGTGATGGTCAAGGTATGTGCGTGAAGGGCCCGGCGGGCGAATCATGCGCGGATTCATCGGCATGCGTCACGGGATATTGTGTCGATGGAGTTTGCTGCGTTCAAGATTCGTGTATGGCGCCTAATTCCTGCACTGGCACCGTCTGCGCTGCGTACACGGGTGTTTGTACGGACATACCCCGCGTATGCCCTGGAGGTGGCATGTGCTCGGATGGGAATTGTCCTGGCCAATGCACTGGAGCCATTGGTCTTTCCGGTGAACCGTTGGTTTACCCGCCGAACCTCGGTGGAAAGGCCGGTCAATCGACGGACCTCGTTCTGGGCGATATGGACGGCGATGGTCTGGCTGATCTGGTCACGAAGTTATACCAACCCGATAGCGGCATCTTTGGTGCCGAACACAGCTATATCGACGTACAGCGCAATCTGGGCAATGGCACATTCGGGCCCATCCTTGATTGGCCCGACGAATTTGGCGGACAAATTCTTCTCTCGGATATGAATGCCGATGGAACGCTCGATATCGTCCTCACCGAGAATGAGACCGACGCCATCACGTTACTCATCAACGATGGCAGCGCCGGATGGAGCTCGACCGTAAAGCTGCCCAAAGATGCCTCTATCCTCTACAGTGTCGAAAAGGTTGTATTCGCCGATTTGAACAATGATGGGTACCGCGATATTTTATTGAAGGGCGACAAGTTCGATAACGTGTACGCGAGTCTCAATATGGGCGCAACGATGTTGAGCCCGCTCATCGATACTGCCGTCCTACCAACGCAAGCCGACGACTTCGACGCCGCAGATCTCGATGGCGACGGACGAGCAGACCTGGTGGTCACGTCGAATACGACCGACACCATCAAGGTTCGAATGGGCAAGGGTGATGGTTCGTTCGGTTCACCCACGAGTTATATGGCAGTAGGTGCTGTCAATTCCGTGGGATTGGCAGACGTCGATGCCGACGGCGACATTGACGTCATTGCGAGCAGTGGGGCCAATACGATGGTCCGATTCAACAATGGCAATGGCTCTTTTTCGAGTGCGGCGATTTATTCCGGAGGGAGCGCGCGGACCGTGGACATCAATGGTGATGGGCGCCTCGATATCGTCGGCTCGACAACCTTGTTCAACAGTGGCAATGGGCTGTTCGTTCCGCAAAGTATGGACTACATGCCGCTCGACGGGTCATCTTTCGGGGATTTCACGGGGGACGGCTTGGTTGATATCGCGCGCGTTTATCAGGGGTATGCGATGCAGTTTTTGCGCAATCAAGGAAATGGATTGTTCCTCCGGCCGTATTCGGAATTCAGCCCGAAGTTCGATAGTGCGGAGCATGTGGTATTTGTCGATCTGAACGGAGATGGCCTCGTGGATGTCGCGACGCTCGATGTCCCCACGAACATGGTCAAGGTGCACTTGAATGCGGGGAATGGGAATTTTGCCATGCCCGTCGATTACCCGACGTTCATTCAATACAGCACGTCGATTTCGAGCAGCGACATGAATGGCGATGGAAAGCTCGATTTGCTGGTCTCGGCGCAAGAGAAACTGACGGTACATTTGAATCTGGGCGGGGGCGTTTTTGCACCTGGCGTCAGTCAAATATGCAAATCCTGCTATATCCTGAGCGATTTCAATGGTGACGGCTACTCCGATGCGCTCCAGCTTGGGAGCTACGATTTGGCGATAACATTTGGGCAAAGCGATGGCCTGTTGTCGACGACCGTCAAAACGTCAAAATTGAAGAGTTCTGGCTATAAGGGGTTGGAACCTGTCGACTTGAACGGCGACGGTTTTAATGATCTCGTCGTTCGAGGCGGCACGGAAAACCTCGAAGTTTACCTCAATGACGGCACTGGTCGAATGATCCCCCAGCATCAGCCCGACGGTCTATTTTGGTGGTCGATTGAAAATGTTTTGGTCGACGACATCAATGGAGATGGCTACCCGGACATCACGTTTTCGGGTTTTGGCGATGCGAGCTTTACATTTGGGCAGGTTTGTCTCAACGATGGTCACGGGATATTTCGCAAGGGCTCAGGAGCGCCGTATGGGTTTTCCGCGCTCGTCGATGTGGATGGCAATGGCGTCCGCGATTGGATTCGTGGGATGTGCGTATTTGGTAAATGTTACCCGTCGACGGGTGGGAAAATATTCGTCGTCGATATCGAAGGCGACGGTATTCCCGAGCTGATCACGTCGGGAGGCGAATTGCATAAAATCGTCTGTATTCCATGATCGCAGCATGGAATGCAGGCGTAAGCCTTCGGGCGCTGCAAGCGCTCGAACGTGGGAACGCATTCGCAGTTCCATTCCGAGCAACGGCTACGTACTCGTCGCAAATCCACGACCGGTTGCTTTTGCAGTCCCCGCAAGGGCGGTCGCACAGGTTTGATTGCGCGGAGCTTCGCGACCATTTCGTTGACCACGTTTCGACGTTCTTCGACAGCCTGAAAAACGTCTGCCCATGTCTTGCCGCCGTATTCGTTTTTAACGATGAGCAAGATATCTTCGACTTCCCAATCCTCGCGGTAGCCATAATCGGCACGCCAATCATAGGGCTGGCTGAAATATCCCCACGAGCCCAAAAATATCGACGCACATGCGTAGGATCGGTATCGGCATCGTCGCTCGAACCATAAGGCACGCGGAAAGTCGCGCGGGCATCCGGCTTCGCAATGCGATGAAGCTCTTGCATCAATCCAAGCGAATTGCGGATGCGTTCCAAGAGGTGGCTGCCGGCAATCTCCGACACCGAGTCATTCGCGAACGGCAATGAGCCTGCCTCGAGGTCGGCGACAACATCTACCTCTGGCAACTTGACCGAATCGACATTGACCCAGCCGGAAATGGGAAACCGACCACATCCCAAATTCAGCCGCAAATCCCCGTCGATCTGGGTGATCCCTCGGCTCGCTTGCGCTGTTTCTTCTGGCTTTTCGTTTGAGTGGTGATCCAAGGCCGCCCCAACGTACAGGCGTTCGCCGTCGATCGCTACTAAAATCTCCCGCCAAGAGAAGTGCTGTGACCGATTGCCACGATGAACTCGTTTGTACGCCAACCATTTCGAACCAAGGAGCGACCCGATCTCTCGAGCCATTCGTTCACGCTCATGGGGTGCAGCTCCCATCGTAAACTGGTTCGTGGTATGCTCGCCCAAACCAACACGAGGTTGGTCAATACAAGCAGGAACCGGCGAAGGCATAACGCAATGAAATGGCGGGCACGCTGCATCATGCGAACGCATCAGATGAGGTGGGCAAAGTCAACGCTGTTGGTGATAGGGACAACGTGGTCGAGCGATTGCCGAAGCGTCCCGAACGTCGAGAGGCACGAGCGCTACCCACGAGGCCAGCGGCGGCTCGCGTTCCGCGCGAAGTCGTACGCAAGCTTCGGGCGGCGATCAAGAATCGCGAACTTGGTCGTCCTGGTAAGGGCGAAGAGACGCTTGCGCAGCTCAAAGGATTGGCCGCGTTCGTGTGCATGGTCGATC
>JBGAOI010000624.1:0-4760 GCA_044221885.1 Polyangium sp. (in: bacteria) | reverse complement strand
AATCTTCGGCAGATTGTTTCCCAACCGATCGTCAATGTCGAACACCAACACGTCGGCACGAAGACCCGCATGCAATCGGGCGTACTTGGAAAATGCAAAAAGGCCGTCCGCGTAAAACCCAATGTCCGTCGCTTGAATCGACGCATCGACCCGGCGATCCCACGTTTCATTCTGCGGTGGCTGCAACAGGTTCTGCGCTTGATCGACGAGGTTCGTTTGCACATCGATGCCCGTCGACAGTTGCGCTTTGAGCCAAGGCGCGACCGTAACCTTGCGACTTCGGTGCGTAAATCGACCACCGACGCCAATGTCCTGATTCGATTGCTCAATCAAGTCTCCGCGGCCCACCCATTCTGGATTTTGTCGACCGCGTTGCATGTATCCCGTGAAGTTCAGCCGACTGCGGTAATTCGCCACCATCGCCCAAACCCCAGCACTCATTGCCGAACCATCGTCGTTGACATGATCCAGCGTGACGCTCGTTTGCAGGCGACTGGCCGACGCCGATTGCGACCGCGCCGTTGCGTCCGGGTACGCATCGTAAAACCCCATGCGACCCGCATCGATATCGTCTCGACGAACCACCCCCGCAATGCCAGCTCGTCCGCCATAGGCCGCAACATGCAGCAATCCCGTGATTTCTCCCGGAAGCTCAAACCGATATTGTCCCATGGCTCCGCCCGAAATCGACCCTCGGGTTCCATTGCCAAACCCGTCGGACTTGCGAATGACAGCGGCGGCAAACGTATCTGTGCTCTGAGACTCCGGCGCCAAAATGACCACGCCGCGCGCCGTGCCAAATGATCCGAGCGACATCTTCGCGCGATAACCGCGCTCTTCGATACCCAAATCAAAATGCACGCTTCCCGCGACCGCAAAGTCGCCTTGTTCCGGATCGTAAACGCCTTCGATGACGCGAATGGAACGCACAGTTTCGGGAATGATCACGTTGAGATCGGCATAGCCTTGACCATGAATGTGCGACCGTTGGTTGAGCGGGATATTGCCAACGCGCACTTCGATGTCTTGGCCGTGATCAGCATCGAATCCGCGTAACGAAATGCGTTGCGCAACAGCGTCGCCTTCAGGATGCGATACATACACACCCGGCGCGGTGCTCAACAAATCCGCAGCGGAAGCATGCGGGGCTGCCGTGAGGGTTTTTCGATCCAAGCGAAAATCGCTCGTTGCTCGTTTCGGCGGATTGGGTTTGCCTTGGACGTGGATTTCCACGGGTTTGCCCGTTTCCGCAATGGTATGCGGCCCGGCAACGCCTCCGGTGAATTCGGTCGGCGGAGGAGGTGGTGGTTGAGGTGCCGAGTTTGTCGGTGTAGCTGTTGTGGGTTTGGCCGAAGGCTCTGGAGCGGGCGGATGAGGCCCCGGGGAGAAGTGAATCGGCACGCGAATGCGGGCGCGCACGACGCTTCCGTCCCGTGTTGCCGGGACAAACTTCCACGAACGAACGGCTGCGAGCGCTGCGCTATCGAAAGCTTCGCCACCGGATTCTGCAATCGTGGCCTCTCCAACGCTGCCATCTCGTTCCACAGTGACAATCACCGTCACCGTTGCTTCGACACCTCGAGCGAGCAAATCGGGGGGATATGCTGGATCCACATGCTCGAGAACTCGAGGCGGCGACAAGACTGGGCCTTGGGCCGAAACTGGCGCCGCGAAAAAAAGGCCCGCACAAAACAAGCTCCAAACGATCCTACGACCCATGACGCACTCCCGGACATCGACATCGGCGCACTGCGTACAAGGTGCGACTCGAGGGTTGCGCGACATCACGTCGACGCGCGTAACCACAACCCAACATGCCATTTCACGATCCGCACACGCGGACGTGATTTCGTAATGGTTTTTCTGGGTGAGGAGCCCGTTGATTTATCTGCTCGCGCCCGAAATTGTCGGTCGACGCCGCTCGAAATACCTGTGTATTTCTTGCTTGGTCGCACCAGCTTTCGGACGCTCACGACGATAATTCAAAAGGCTTTCAGGCGAGGGGAGGCGAAGCTTTGGGAGCCAACCAAATCACGTCGATGGGGGGCGTTTGTCGCGCTTCACGTATGCCGAGAGGCTCGATCCACACCAAGGTCGTTATGTACGGGGTGTTCGAGACGTCATCACCCACGTACAGAACCGACATCACATCGCAGTGCTCGTGATCGTCGTCCTTGTCGGCATCTTGATCCTCTGCTTGAAAGCGGAGTTTGGCACTCTGAACTTCATCGTGTTGCGCCGCGGTTTTGCGCTCGTCGACGAGGTGCCCGTGTTCGCAGATGACATGTTGCACGAGCAGCATGTGCGACAGCCGCACACCGAACGAAAGCAACACGCTCAAGACGACCAGCAAGCCAGCAAGGCGTACGCGAAGCGTCATCGAAAGCCTTGCAAACGCAGGGCTCTTCCGCGAGGACAATCGCTGTCGCGTCGACCGGGCCATCAACGGTCGCTCGTATAACACGACGCCGACAAAAGACAAGGCCCTTGATCAGCGCTGTGTCGACGAGTTTGTCCAACGTCGACACGCATGCGCTATTCGATGGGTTTGGAGGCGCAGCCCCCATCGTAAACTGGCGAAAGACGCGTCGCGTGTTGTCGGCATGTTTTCCTGACTGGGGCTGAGCGCGAAGCGTTCAACTGGCATGCAAATCGAATTTCTTTGATTGTTTTTCCGAGGGTACCGTGGTAGACGCGAAGTTCCCATGCAGCCGTCCGCGGGCAATCAACTGCAACCAGGCCACCGACTCGATGATCGGTACGAGTTGTTGTTTCAATACGCGCAGGGCGGCATGGCCAGTGTGTGGGCCGCACGCGTCAAAGGCAAACACGGCTTCGAGAAAATTGTCGCGGTCAAGACGATTCTTCCGCATGTCGCCCGAGAAACTTCATTCCGCACGATGTTTGTCGACGAAGCGCGGATTGCTTCGAGGATTCGGCATCCCAACGTGGCTGACCTCGATGATCTCGGCGAAGAAGGCAATACGTTGTACATGGTGCTCGAATGGATCGATGGCGATTCATGGTTTCGGTTGCACCGTTCTGTGCGGCGCCACGGGCAAGAATTCCCCTTGGCAATGCTTTTGCGTATTGCCGCGGATGCTTGCGCCGGTTTGCATGCCGCACACGAACTCCGTGACGAACAAGGTCGGTTGCTCCAAGTGGTCCATCGCGACGTATCGCCGCAAAATATCCTCATTTCTACGGGCGGATTGGTCAAAGTCATCGATTTTGGCGTCGCCAAAGCGGCCACTCGTTTGAGCGAAAGCACCAAGACGGGGTTTTTGAAAGGAAAAGCCGAATACATTTCTCCGGAACAAGCATTGCAGCAAAAAGTCGACCGACGCGCCGATCTTTGGGCCATTGGCACCATCTTGTACGAATACCTGGCCGATCGATTGCCCTTTGAAGCGGAAAACGAATACGCCACGCTTCGCGCCATTGCCTCGGGAAAACCCCCACGTCCATTGCCTCCGACCGTGCCCGATGCCATTGCGGCCATTGTCATGCGCGCCTTGTCTCCAGCCGATCAACGCTTCGCCACGGGCCTTGAAATGCAGCGCGCGCTTGAAGCCGCCATGCCCGAACCGATAGGTCCAGCGGAAATTTCGGCGTTTGTCCGAAAACACATGTCGGATCGCATCACGGCAAGGCACACGGATTTGGCTCGCGCCATTGCCGATTCGGACGCTCGGGCGGGTCTTGCTCCACCGCTTCCTGCACGACGACAACGAATGCCGACGTTGCCGCCCGAAGCCATGCCCGTGTTCGATAAAAACTCAGCATCGCGCTCTTTTGTCAGTGAATCGCCCACCACCGGGACGATGGATGCGCCGACCCAGGCCATGCCGCCTCGAGCAACGACCGGCCACGTTGTCGCCATGGTTTTCGCGACCATCTTGGTGCTGGGTATTTGGGGCAAAGTCGGTCATGTCTTGCTCACGAGCCCTCGATTGCGACCGGCGGCAATGCCCGCGCCCGGTGTGCCCATTCCGGTGCGGTGAAATGATGCTGCTACGACAAACACTCCGGCGAGGGACAAACCCATGACGTACGACCATCGCCTTCGTCCCCCGCCAAACCCTCCTCCGTGGAATGCTCAGGGGCAAACGCCGGCTCCGATACAAGAAGCCGAAAGTCGCACGGCCATTTACGTCGGGTCGATTCACTGCGGGGCACCAGCTCCGGTCGAACCGGAAGACTTGGAAGCCACCGCCATTGCGGCGCGCATGCCCGCCGTTCGTGCTCCCAGCCCCAGCATGCCTGACCCTGCGCCGATGCCCGAGCGCACGACGATCATGCAGACCCATGACGTCGCCGCCGCAATCGGCTGGAAGCCGCCAGATCCAGGGCCACCAGCGCATCCCGAGCAGCCTGCCGTGCGACAACCTCGCGGACGTATGGGTTCCGTTCAATGGCCCACGTCCCATGAGTCAGCGCCGGCCGCTCCGCAGCAGCATTACCCGGAACAACCTCGAGCGCGCATGCCGTCGTACGTCGGGACAGACCAACCGCCCGCGTATCCGCAGCCGGAACAAGCCCGAGCACGCATGCCGTCGTACGTCGGGACAGACCAACCACCCGCGTATCCGCAGCCGGAACAAGCCCGGGCGCGCATGCCGTCGTACGTTGGGACAGACCAACCACCCGCATATCCGCCGCCGGAACAAGCCCGAGCGCGCATGCCATCGTACGTCGGGACGGAACAGCCTCCGGCGCGAGCGCGCATGCCGTCGTATGTCGGGACAGACCAACCACCC
>JBGAOI010000623.1:0-4760 GCA_044221885.1 Polyangium sp. (in: bacteria) | reverse complement strand
ATTGATCCTGCGCCGTACATGTGACAGGATTGCCGCCGGCACAGGTTCCGGCTTGACACGAGTCTGTCTGGGTACACGCATTGCCGTCGTTGCAAGTTGTCCCGTCTGGCTTGTTGGGATTGGAACACGTTCCCGAAGCTGGGTCACAGGTTCCTGCATCGTGGCATTGATCTTGGGCCGTGCACGTGACAGGATTGGCGCCGGTGCACGTTCCTGCTTGACAAGCGTCTGTCTGGGTACACGCATTGTCATCGTTGCAGGTTGTCCCGTCGGCCTTGTTCGGATTCGAGCACGTTCCGGTGCCTGGATTGCACGTGCCCGCGTCATGGCATTGATCCAATGCCGTGCACGTCACCGGATTGCTGCCACTGCATGCTCCCGCTTGGCAAGCGTCTGTCTGGGTACACGCATCGCCGTCATTACACGTTGCGCCGTCCGGTTTGATCGGATTGGAACACACGCCCGTCGTTGGATTGCATGTGCCCGCGTCGTGGCATTGATCCTGCGCGGTACACGTGACGGGCGTGCCGCTGGAACATACGCCCGCTTGGCAACTATCGAGTTGCGTACAGGAATCGCCATCATCGCAGGCGCTGCCATTGACTTTTTCGGGGTTGGAACATTGTCCCGTCCCCGGATCACACTCGCCCGCGTCGTGACAATCGTCCAATGGTTCGCAAACCACACCCAAGCAAGGATCGAGCACGCATACGGATGGTTCGCCTGTACAAACGTAATTCGCTTCGACTTCGCAATTCGAATTGCATCCGTCCCCGTCGTCGAAGTTGCCGTCGTCGCAACCTTCGCCTCCATTCAACAGCGAATTGCCGCACGTCGTGAGCCGATACGGATTGAAATACGCAAAGAGGCCGGTGCCTCCGGGGGCAAACGAGACCACACCAATCTGGAAATCGCTCGCCGCCGTAACGACGTGGTCTCCTCCCGAAAGGTCGAAGCGCACGCGCGAATATTCTGGATGCGTCGGCACATCCTGAACGTCCGGCGATGGCGGAGGTGCCCCATCCAGCAAGACGCTGCCCGCTGCTGCCGTAGGCAAATAAATGATCGTATGCCCCGTACCGAGGACATTCACCGAAATGCTGCTCGATGCCAGGGGCGTAAACGCGATCGGCGGAATCATGGCAATGTCGAGTTCACATTGCACGAAGCCTGCGTTTTGAAAGACATACGCCGGCTGCGATGTTTCGATGAACGTCACGCCCGAAATCGGTGGTTGATAAAACTGCCCAGCATTGATCGTTGCCGAGACGACTCCGTTGATGCGGACCTGCGTATTGTCCGTATCCGTAACGACGCGTAGTCCTTCGGACACCGTGGAAGGGTAGTCATCCACGACGAACTGTGTTCCCAACAAATTCGTTGGCACAAGGTGATCCCGGCCTTCGTCACCACATCCCGAAACCCAGCCGCGACCGCCGGTCATGACCGAAATGGGCTGCGTCGACGTAATCAATGCGCCGTCGAAGTCCTTACCGAGTTGCGTGCGCAAAGCATACGTTTCTCCGGCATTGAGTGAAAACGTATGCGTCAAACCCGCAATGCCGTCATTCCAAAATGGAGCCATCTGTCCTGGGGGCGCGGTGACCGTGACGCTCGTGGCCGAAGGCGCATAAAAGGACAAGAAATCGTAGCCGGTGTCATCGGCGTTCGAGTTATTGAGCGGATACGAGCCGGCTCGAAATCGTGTTCCCAACCCGAACAATTGGTTTTTTATCGTCGCCGAAGCTTGCCACGAAGCTGCCGTCACGCGTTGTTCGACAATGATCGACGGAGAATCCGATACGACGAATGCGCCACGATTTTCGGGCACCAAAAACCCCGAAATGGTTCCTTCCGTGCCTGAAAACGGAACCGAGAGCGGCGTGCCGGCCAATGCGGTAAAGGGGACGGGGGGGCCGCCATTAAATGAGTATGTGCCGGTGACATCACTGCCAATGGCGTAAAACACCAAGTCGCCACCGTAATTTTGCGGCGCAATAATGGGAACTTGGAGAATCGGCGGGACGTAGTAACACGACTTTCCCGGCGGACAGGTCTGCGCATCGGCAGTATTCGAGGCCAGGAGCCCTCCAAGCGCTAACAAAGCCGGAAGCGAATTTCGCAAGAGTCTGCGAGAAACAAAAAGGGGCTTGGGGCGAAGGGCGCCATCGGCGGCCCGAAGCCCCAAGTGTCCAAAGCGAGGAATACGGTTTGTCATGGTGCCTTTCAACGCTGCTCTTTCTTCGGGGCGACCTCGAGTGATTTGAATTGTACACGACGATTGGCTTGTCGACCTTCAGCGGTCCGATTGCTTCCAATGGGTTGGTCGGGACCGTACCCGCGAGCGGTCAATCGATTGTCCACAATGCCGCGACGAATCAAGGCTTCTCGCACGGCTTCGGCTCGGTCTTGCGACAAACGCTGATTCATCGCCCGACCTCCTGCACTGTCCGTGTGACCCTGCACTTCGAGACGCACGAGTTCAGGGTGTTCTTTGAGCACTGCTGCAACTTCGTCGAGCAATTGCTCGCTGACCGGTTTGATCGTGGCTTTCGACGTATCGAATTGCACTTGCTCCAAGATGATGATTTCCGAATTGACGACGCGGACCGCATTGGGACAACCATTCTTCTTGGGATCGGAATTGGCTTTCCCTTTTTCATCGGGACACGCATCTTTGTCGTCGAGAATGCCGTCACCATCGCGATCGGGCGGACATCCATGCTGCTTCGGATTCGTGCTCGCTACGCCTTTGACCGTGGGACACGCATCTTCGGCATCCACGATTCCATCACCATCACCATCCGGGGGACAACCATTCTTGGTCGCATCTGCATTGGTCACGCCAGGTACGTCCGGACAAGCGTCGACGGGGTCGAGAATGGTGTCTTTGTCGCGATCGCGCAGAGGGCAACCGTGTTCTGCTGGATTCGCATTGGCGAATCCGGGTTCCATGGGACAAGCGTCGACGGGGTCGATAATGGTGTCGCGATCGGTATCCGGCGGCAAAGGACAACCGTGTTTTGCTCGATCTTGGTTTGGCGGTCCTGGTATGTCCGGACAAGCATCCTGCAAATCGAAAATGCCGTCGCGATCTCGGTCTGTCACAACCACATTGGCGGCTTCTTTTTGGCGCGGTGTATACGCCAACATCGCCACCGCGCGAACGTCTGGCGTGCCAATGCCTTTGCTGAGCCCAGGACCAACCCCAAGGCCGACCTCGAAATCGCGTACCACGCGATATCGCGCATTGAGCATCGCTTCGAGGTTGCTCGTTCTCGCGCTTGCATCCTCGAGTGTCAAAGCGGCATTGATTTCTGGTCCAATTTGCAATTGGTTGTCGTCGCCGGCCAAAATTCCAAATCCCGCGCCCAATTTCACCATGGAACCTTGAGTGACCGAAGCGATTTGTTGTGTCGGTCGAAACTCCATGCCGGTCATGAATGACCATACAACGCGAGGTGTACGTCCACCGACGATGAGATGCGGCATGCCACGTACGCGGCCGTCGCTTACGAACGAGTTGTTGGCTCCTGTGGGCAACCAGAGGGATCCGCCGACGGCAGCTTGAAACGCGTCGTTGTATTCGCCGAAAATGCGCAAACGCAGGCCGACGCGCAGGTCGCCGAATTGCGTTTTCGAGGGTGAAAGGAACGATTGATCGCCGCGTGACGGATTGTCGCCGGATTGTTGCAATGCGAGGGGGGCATTGATGTTGATGTTCAGTCGATTCCAAAGGGCGAAGGTAGCATTCAGATGAACGAAGAATTGGCTGCTCACGACTGCGCCGACCACTTGGTCTGTTTTTGCGGTGCTGACGAGCAGCGGGTTGTGAGCATAGTCGCCAACGAGCATGAAATGAGGCGTCGAAGATCCGGCGACGAACGGGGAGGGGACGGCGAACATTCGGTCGCCGGCGGATGCTGGATCGAAGCGGTTCAGAGCGAGGGAGGGTTGTTCGGCGGAAGAGGGATTGGACGTCGCAAGCAGGGCAGCAAGGGCGGCAAATCCGAGGGAATAGGCAGTACGATTCATTCTGTTCGGAACGATCGGTACAGCGAGATCCCGCGACGTGTCAACTTTTGAGCACACGAATTTCGGCGAAGAACGTGCTTCGTGGCGGGCAAAGATGGTGGATAAAACAGGCTTGAAGCGCTGGTGGCGAGCCTTGGGTCGGTGGCGTGCGTGTTGACCTTGAGCGGCGTCCCGAATGTTGCCCTGGTCGGCGAGTTCTTGATAACGTCGTCCGTTGGAAGTCATCGTTATGAGAAAACATCGAGCGGGAGCGGCCGTGGGGGCATGGTGTTGGGTTTTAGCGAGTGTTTCGGCAGCGATGCCTGTGGGATGCGGTGCTGTGGCGACTGAGGACTACGCCATTGTATCGTCGGGGCAAACCGTGTTGCCGCCGTCGGCATCGGAGAGTTCTTGGCGGCCGCCCGAGGCGGTCGTTGCGGATTTGAAAGCTTGTGTCAAACAACACGCGGGCGACTTGAAGACATATTCACATCACACGAAATTCGAGCTGAAAGTTGCCGAAGAGGGCGACGTGAAACGCGTGGATATGCGCACTTCCACCTTGCGGCATTCGGCGCTGGAGACGTGCATTTCGGACGTGTTGGCGAAGTTGTCGCTCCCCCTGTCTCAACTTCCGTTGCGTTCGTCCGAGCCGGTATCGGGTGGTGAACGGATGCGTTCGGAGGGCCAGCCTTTGGGCGTCGCAATTGTCGTTGCGGGGGTCGCGCTTGGCCCGATCATCATTG
>JBGAOI010000622.1:0-4761 GCA_044221885.1 Polyangium sp. (in: bacteria) | reverse complement strand
ATGTGGTCGCGCCATTGCTGGCATTGGGTCGAGGTCGTCGCGAGATCATTCACAAAATTGCGGCAATCAAGGCCAATGGCCGAACGAACATTGCGGGAGGTTTGGCGCAGGCGTCCTTGTTATTTCCAGCGCGCCAAATGGGCGAACGGCAACTCGTGGTGCTCATGTCCGACGGTGCGCCGAATGTCGGGCCGTCGACGCCGGACGAATTGTCGAGCGCTGCGCGTTTATTGAAAAATCGGGACATTGGCATTTCGACGTTGGGGTTTGGCGCGGAACACAACGACGCCGTGCTTTCAGCTATTGCCGACGGCGGTGGAGGTCGATATCAATTCGTCATCGATCCAAAAATGGCGGAAGCGAGTTTCATTCGGGCTCTCGGAGCCCAGCTCGATATGGTGGCCGAACGAAATGCGCTCGTCTTGACGCCCTCGGAGCATGTCGAAATCGTTCGCGTTTTGGATTCGCCGCCGATGTCGTTCGGAGCTGGCGGGTTGAAATTGAGTTTGCCGGATTTGCTCGGCGGAGACGAATTGTGTTTTGTCGTCGAAATGCGATTGCGAGCGCCGCATCAATCCACGCTGATGCGGACATTGTCGGGGCGACTTGCTGGTCACCTCGCGGGAACCGCTTCGACATTCCAAACCGAGGCGCATGTGGATACGCACATTACACTGCTTGCGTCGACATCAACGGATCCTGCGGCGCATGCCGCAGTGACGCTTGCGCGGGCCAGCGAAATGCGGCAACGGGCCAGGGCGCTCGGAGATCTGAACAAGTTTGGCGAGGCGGAACAGGTTTTACGAGACGCACAAAAAATCATTGAAGAAACGCCCGGATTCGTCAAGGGTCAACCGGGAGACCTCGACGACGCGTGGGAAGCTTTGGCGGATGACTTGACGGTCATGCAAAAGCGTCTTCAGCGGGACGAATACGAAAAATACAAGAAGGCCGCGCGAAGTTATGGAGAATTCGCTTCCGCGGGTTCGCGGGCGCGTAGCGACGCGCCGGATCATTCGCCATCGAGCCGGGCGTTGTTTTCCAAGGTGCACGAGCATGTGGCTATGCCCAAAGCTTGCTTGCATGCGCTCAGTGGCCCGCGGGCCGGCGTTCGCGTACCCATCGAACGTCCTCGATTCATCATTGGCCGAAGTGCCCACGGAATCGATTTGACGTTGCCAGATGCCAGCGTGAGTCGTCAAGCCGCAGCCATTGAATTCCTGAATGGTTTATTTTGGCTCATCGACCTTGGTTCGACGAATGCGCCTGAATACAATGGAAAACGAGTCGATCGCCTGAAGCTTGCGGATGGAATGGTATTTTCCATTGGCGGTAGCGAATTGCAGTTCGAACTGGAATGACAGCAATGCAGGCCCCACGCGCCTGATTGGAGGCCGCGGGGCGATTTTCGCGCAAAATACCTTGATTTCTAGCGCCTCATGCGCTTGACTACGTTTCGTTGCTTAACGTGAGGAGGCGTGGGTCATGGCGTATCAAAAGAAGCATTTTCACTCGTTGACGTTGGGGCTGGTCAGCACGATAGCTACGGCCGCGGCATTGTCGGGTGCGTCGTGCTCGGGCACGGAACCATCGACCTCGAATAGTTCGTCGAGTGGCGCTGGTGGTTCGGCAGGTGGTGGAAGTTCTTCGAGCTCTGGTAATGGCGGAGATGGCGGAGGATTCATTGATCCGGGCACCGGACCATTTGGTGATTTCCCCAAAGCGCCGGTCGTGCTCGATGGCCTAGATCCCGCCATTGGGACATTGTTCGGCAACATGCCTGGCAATCCCACGGGGGGGCCATGTTTGTCCGAACCGCCCATGGACGCGATGTTTCCGCGCAATTGGACGCCCCTGTTCTTCGAATGGAGCAGTCCGCCCGAATTCAACGTATTCGAATTGCGGCTGGAAGTCGACAATCAGGTCAATCCGCTGATCATTTATACGTCGCAGCCCTCCGTTACGATGGATTCCGGCGTATGGAAAGGTCTGACAAACCATAGCGCCGGCAAAGACGTCAAGGTGACCATTCGCGGCGCGCGTCTCGAGAATGGTGCATTAACGGCTGGGCCTTCGGCTGGCACGACGGGCTCGATTCACATTGCGCCGGTGGCCGCGCCAGGCTCCGTCGTGTATTGGACTTCGACCGGTGGAACGTCGTTCCAAGGTTTTACCATTGGCGATACCACCTCGAAAACCGTACTTAGTCCCTCCATGGCCGGACCGACCTCTACAGGAGGCACGACGACGTGCGTTTCGTGCCATACGTCGTCTCCCGACGGAAAACTCATCATTTATAGCCGCGATGCCGATAATGGGACGCGAGCTGTCGATGCGCGCTACGTGACCGGAGGTGTTCCTGGTCCAGATGTTGTTTCGCCCAGCGCATTGGCGCTTTTGGGCAGAAATAAGCAAACGGCGCCCGTTCTTACGCCGGCGCATTATTCACCAAGCGACGCCGTGGCCATTTCGATCCTGTCCGACCCGAACCTCAATGGCGGGCGTTACGAGATTGTTTGGACGAACTTGCACGCCACCGACACCAATGGCTGGGGCGTACTCGCACGTAATGGCGATCCGCGCTTCGTTGCTTCATCGCCGGCATGGCGTCGAGATGGCAATGAAATTGCCTATGTGACATCGGCGGCGGGTGGGGAAGGGGTTGTTGCGGCACCGAACGCCAACGATCCGACGATGGATATCAATACGATTCCGTACAATGATCGGGCGGGTGGCGACGCCAAGCCATTTCCTGGGGCCAGCGATCCGAACTTCCACGAGTTTTACCCGGTATACTCTCCCGACGACACGTTCCTTGCATTTAATCGTACGGACAATCTGCCGCCTGATTCGTACAGCGAACCTGCGGCCGAAGTTTTCATCGTTCCGGGCAATGGAGGTTCGCCCACGCGCTTGCGGGCAAACGATCCCCCGACATGCACGGGTCTCGTGAGTCCCGGAATGACGAATGCATGGGCGCGCTGGGCACCTCGAGCGGAAACGTTCCAGGGCCTCAAGTATTATTGGGTGGTTTTCTCATCCAATCGACGCCAAGCTGCCGCAATGCGTCCTCAGCTCTACGTGGCGGCCGTCGTCACGAAAGTCGAAGGTGGCACAGAATCGCTCGTGGCTGAATATCCGGCCATTTACCCGACAGCCCAAGATGCTGGTGGAAACAACCACACGCCGGCCTGGGACTTCTTCGAAGTCGAACAAATCCCGCCCAAGTGAAGGTCACATTCCAGGTTCGTCCTGGTTTCCGTCTCGATGAGGTTTTACGGCGGGGGTTCCTTCAAGTAAAACCGAATCCACACCTGACCGATCTGAATCACGTCGCCATCAGCGAGCACCCGTGATGCGCCTCCGCGCTCGTCACGGATGTAAAACCCCGATGTCGAGCCGGCGTCGACGACCTGCCAACCTTGTGCCGTTGGTTCGAAGCGCACGTGGTGCCGAGAAATCATCACGCTGCGAATGACGAGATCATTGTCGTCCACGCGACCGATACGAAATGGTTTGTCGAGCGCAATGGTTTGCCGAGGGCAGTCCTGACCTTCCACGACGATCCAGGCCATCTCAATCGTCCAGGTCTTTGTATCCGACCGGAGGTTCGGCCAATTTCGCGGCTTTCGATGCACCGCGAAAAACATAATCCGAATAGCTGTAAGGTCCGTCCGACCAAACCAAAAAGTCGGCGCTGAGGACTCCATCCGGGGCACCCGAACACAATTCCGGAATCGAAAGAATCGGCCCTTCTTGGTACACCGGCGCCGAAGCATCCACTTCTTCTTGGGCTTCTTCCATGGCTTCGAGGGCTCCGCGATGCCGATCGGCATCGAGTTCGTCCACGGGAAAAAGTACCCAATCGAGTTGAATCAATTCAGGGTGCGGAGGTTCGTCCGCGGAAGCCTCGAAAGGTTCGTGATTGATTTCGGGCAAACCCAGGTTTCGAATCGCGTCGCGTAATTCTTTTTTGCGCCGCTCTGCATCGGGACCAGGAACCCAAAATGCTCGTAAGGCCGTAATGACATCATCTGCGGACGCTTGACGCCACAAGGATGGATCACGCGATTGCGGTTCCAGGTTTTTTTCATGTCTTCGTCGCAATTCGAAGGCTTTGGCATGCGGCGCAAATGCCGGCAGATCCGCCAACGTTTGATCGATGGTCCAATGAATGCGATGGTCGACTTCGCGAATGTACCGGTGTTTGCCGAGCGCGCGGAGAAGTTTTTCGATTTCGTCGAGCGTACGAGCAGAAAATGACCAAGCGAGCATCATGGGCAAAACTCCGAGACGATTATTTTTTGCACGTCGTGCGAGCGCCGATTTTTGCGGCTCCAGCGTCAACGACGCACCGTGAGACACAAGCATCGAGCATGGGGGCTTTCGTGCCTACGCACATCTTTTGGCATGCGTCACGGAGAGCCTGCTTCATGATCGGGCCTTCTTCGCCTTCACCGCGTGCCTGCGCTTTGTAGGTGCCTTCCCCGGCCGTGACTTCGGATGTGCACTCGACGGACCGACGGCAGCCTGTCGCGCCAAGCAGCAGAGCGAACGTTACACTTCCCAAGACCCACCACGATCGATGCATGCCCGCACAAGTGCACAAAATTTCGCGCGTTGTCTACTCCAAAATGCGGCGCCCCGCTGGGGTTTCACCCCAGACCCGACAGGGGCTATCCGCCCCTGGACCCGGACCAGCGAGCGCTGGACCAGTATTGTTTCGTGTGCTTCGCACCCGAAACAAAAGGGTTATGTCGG
>JBGAOI010000621.1:0-4766 GCA_044221885.1 Polyangium sp. (in: bacteria) | reverse complement strand
CCTCAAAGGATCACGAAGGCGCGCTGACCGAATACCGCAAAGCGCTTGGTTTCTTGGGACCGTCGGAGACGGAGCCACGTGCTGAACTTTATGTGCGTCTTGCGACGGCAAAATGGGCGCAAGAGAAACGCAAAGAGGCCATCAGCAACCTCGACAAAGCGCTCACACTACGTCCCGACTACCGGCCGGCGCTCGAAGCGCTCGTCGTGTTGAATGTTGCCGAGAGGGATTTCAAAGCAGTTCACGTGGCCGAGGAGCGGCTTTTGGCAACTCTTTCGGATCCAAACGAACGCTTCACTCGGCTCGTCGAGTTTGGCGACCGGTGGGAGAACATCGGTTCCGATCCCGTGCGTGCGCGCTCCGCGTTCGAACGTGCCCGCGACATTCGCGAAGACGATCTTCCACTGCTTGGCAAGCTTCGACGTCTGTACGAACAAGCCAAAGAGACGACAAAAGCGATCGAAGTTCGTCGACAAATTGCAGGACTGACACCTGCCGGACGCGAACGAGCCACGGTGTTTGCTGAACTCGCCGCGTACTGCATGCAGGTTGAACGCGAAGATGCAGGCATCGAAACCTACGAACTCGCAATCGACAACGATCCGAGTTTCTTGGGACCCGTCGATGCTCTGGAAAAACTCTTCGCCGATCGTCAAGAGTGGAACCGGCTCGAAGCCGTGTATCGCCGAGCGCTGTCACGCCTCGACAAACTCAAAGCTGCTGATCGTCGTGGTCGTGCCACATGGTCGATCTGCACCCGTCTCGGCATCCTCTTCCGTGATCACTTGGAGGATCCCATCGTCGCGCTGGCGTACTTCGAACGCGCCATGGATGAACGTCCCGATGATCTCGAGGGGCACCTCACCATCGCGGCGTTGGGTCGTTCGCTCGGTCGAAACGATCCGGTCATCACGCATTTGCGACATGCGGCACGTCTGAAATCCGATCGCATCGAGACGTTTCACGAACTATTCGATGCGGCGCAGAAGGCACGACAACCCGACGTCGCTGTTGCTGCTGCTTCCGTGACGTTGCTTCGAGGTGTCGCTGAAGCGCGCGAGAAGTTCCTCGTCGAGGAACACAAGCCCAAGGGCAACCCTCCGTTCAAGAAAGCCATCATTCCCGAGAGCTGGGATTTGCTCCGCGACGAGAGCCGGGACAAACCCACGGAAAGCGTGCTCATCGCGATCGCTCCTGCGGCGATCGAAGCGCGGCTCGAGACGTTGAGTGCCGAGGGCAAACTGCCTTCCTTTGATCCAGCAACGAAGCAAGACGCCCTCAAGAGCACCATCTCTGCCGTCCGATCTCTTGCGTGGGGCAGTCACTTCCTTGGCATGGACATTCCTGCGATCTACGTGCGTGAAGATGCCCCTGTTGGACTTGTGGCGATCCCCGCAGAGGATCCCACGGTGCTTGCAGGCACTCACGCGTTACGCGGACGAAGTTTGCAAGAACTCGCGTTCCTCGTCGGTCGACACCTCGCCTACCACGTCAATGTGCATCGACTGCTGCTGTTCTACCCGTCGCTCGAAGAACTCACCGCGTGTTTCCTTGCGGCGCTCGCAGTGGCATTGCCCGATCGCCCAATTCCCGCGAAGGTTCAAGACGTTGTCGATGCGCACAAACCGCTCTTCGAAAAACATATGAACGCACAGCGATTGGCCACGTTGCGCAAAGCCGTGAACGAGTTCGAAGCTGCCCAGGTTCGTCCGGATCTAACGCGTTGGGCTGCTTCAGTGGAACGTTGCGCCACACGCGCGGGCTTGCTGTTGTGCGGGAATCTCGAAGTTGCAGCGACGATTCTACGTAGCGAACCTCGCGGAGCTCTCGACTCCGATACGAAGATCGCCGACTTGTGCGGCTTCATCGTTTCGGAGCCGATGTCCCTTCTCCGCGAAGAGATGGGCGTCACGATCAAACCGTGACGCAGTTCGTCAATCCGCACCTTTGACGTACGTGAAGTACGCGTCGTGGTTTGGTGCTCGTCCAAGGAAGCGAGTGACGAGGTCGACCGGATCGATGCCGCCGCCTTTCGACAAAACTTCCGTTCGCCACGAGTTTGTCGTCGTTGTGTTCATCAATCCCTCTTTGCGGAAACGCGTAAGCACATCTCGCGTCAGGCTCAGCGCCCACTGGTAGCCGTAGTAGCCCGCGTCGTAGGTGATCAGGTGGCCGAAGCTCGTTTGAGGATGCGTGTTTTTCACGTACGGAAATGAGTCCACCTTCGTTTGCACTTCCTCGGTGATCTTCGTCGAATCGACAGGTGTCGGGCGAGTGTGCAGTTCGAAGTCGAGCGTGGCGAACACGAGTTGTCGTTGCGTATAGAGCGCCCGACCAAACGTGCGCGCTTGCAACATCGCCTTGAACAGGTCGTCGGGGATCTTCGCCTTCGTCTCGTAATGTCGAGCGAACAAGTCGACGACTTCGCGCGACCACGCCCACTCCTCGAACATTTGCGAAGGCACTTCCACGAAGTCGCGTTTCGCTTCCGATCCAGAAAACTGAGCGAGCTCGGACTTCGTCAGCATCTCGTGCAGAACATGCCCAAACTCATGGAAAAACGTCACCATTTCTTCGTGCTGCATGAGCGCCGGTTGCGCCCCTGGTTTGGGGAAGTTGCATTCGAGTGCCGCGATGGGCGTTTGCCACTTTCCGTTCGACAAACGTTTGGCTTTACGAATCGGAAACATCGCTGCGTGTTTGTACTTGTCCGAGCGTGAATACAGGTCGAGGTAAAACAGCCCGATTTTCTCGCCCTTTGTCCAAACTTCGTATGCGGTCACGTCCGGGTGCCACACCTTGAGCGGCACTTCGCGGTACTCGAGATCGTACATGCGTGAAGTAATTTCGAGCAGACCCTTCTTGACGAGTCCAATCTCCAAGTACTGCGACAACGCTTGCGAATCGAACGAGAACTTCGCTTTGCGGACGCGGTCCTCGAGGTACAGACGATCGGGTGGATAAAGAATGTCGTTGGCTTTGCCCCCGAGACGCACGTGCTCTTTTCGCAACTCGGCCATCTCTGCTTTAGCCGGTTCGGTGATCGCTTGAGCAAGTTTGTCCAGGAACTCACGTACGGTCTGCTTCTTCTTCGCCATGCGGGGCTCGATCGCGTAGTCCGCCCATGTTTCGTAACCGAGTAACTTCGCTTTTTCGGATCGCAGTTCGAGCAGCTTTTCCAGTTGGCGGATGTTCTCGACGCCCCCGCGGTTGACGAACTTCGAATACAGCTCGAGCGCCAGTTTGCGGTTTTTCGCGTACGTCATGAACGGCGTGTAATCGGGTGTGTCCGTTGTGATCGTCACTTTCCCTTTGGCGTTGGGAACGTGTCCGGCGATGTACTCCTTGGGCAAACCAGCAAGGTCCTTCGGATCAATCTCGATCGACCCAACATCACCACCAATGTTCGACATGAACTCGAGTCCCGTGCGCGTGATCGCGGCATTGAGCTCGCGCAACCGCGCCTGTTTGTCCGCGGGAAGTTCCAGCCCGTTTCGACGAAAATCGCGCAAAATGTCAGCCAAAAGTTGCGCGCGTTCGCCTTCGAGTTTGTCCTTCTTCGCGGCATACGCCTTCATCACGTTGGCGAGATCAGCATCGAGCCACAGTGACGTCTGAAATGCGTCGACCTTGGGTTCGCATTCCTTCGCGGCTGCGCGCGTGGCTCCATCGGGATGCGCCAGACCCATCAAGTAGGGAAACGCGCTGGCATTGGTCGCTTCGAGAACCGCGTCGTCGAATCGTCCTAGGGTCGATGCGTACGTGAGTTTGTCCGGGCTCGCGCCTTTGAGCGTCTTGATCGCATCGAGGTGTTCCTTCGCTTTCGCAAGTCGCTCATCGCAGAGTTTTCTCACGCCGTCCGCGGTCATCCCGAGCGCGACCGGATCAAATTCCGGCTGCGTAACTTCGACAGCAACAAGCGGAGGAGGTTGGGTTGGAGTTTGCGCGGACGCTGATGCACTCGCGCTGGCTTGCGGCAGGGGAGTCGCGACATCTGGCGTCGCACCGCCACATGCGTTGAGGAAGAGAGCGAACGAGAACAGTGTCGGGAAACGCGTACGCATTTCGGCCGTATATCACTGCAACGCGTAGCTTGGGTTATCCTCGAAGCATGAATCGCTTGCTGATTGCTGCCTTGGCCTTGTTCCTCCTTCCGTCGTGTACCCGATCCGCTGAAGACAGTTGCGCGATCGTGTGTGAGAAAAACGCGTTGTGTCAGCCGGGTACGGACGAAGCTTCGTGCGTGTCCCTTTGCAAAGAGACCGCGGCTGACGATGACGCGTACGTCGATGCATTGTCGCGCCAGGCAGATTGCTACGAGGAAAACGCGCCGTATTACGACGACCCCAAAGGGCTTTGCATCGCGATCGCTGGCGGCGTTTGCAACACGATCAACGAGTGATCCAATTCGTTTGAGTACAAACGAGGAAGACAAACTCGCGAAGACGCGACCCGTCCTACCTCGAATGGTCGGATGGTGCGTGCTCGCTGCGTGGAGCTTGCATGAGTGCGCCTTTCATGACGGTCGTCATGCCGATTCGAACCCGTTCCGGCGGGCGCCTCGAAAACTGTCGGCGCAGCCTGCGCTAACGACCGAGCGGGTCTTCATTCCACGACGTTCAGAATTGTGTTAAATAGATCGCAATTGTTGGCAGCTGGGGCAAACGTGTCCGTGGTAGCCATGTCTTTTGTACGTAGGTCAAAATGGCATGGAAGCCATCGTTCGTGTGATCGTTGGTGGACGCCTCGGACGAGCTTGAGAGGCG
>JBGAOI010000620.1:0-4768 GCA_044221885.1 Polyangium sp. (in: bacteria) | reverse complement strand
CACGACGCATCATGGCGCTGGCTCCAACGCGCGTGGTGATTGTCTCGGAACAACAAGGCAAAGGCGCGGCAGCACAGATTTTTTCGGCGACTGAAGCGGGAGCGATCGACGTCATTGCTCGTCCGGCCTGGATCGATCCTGCTGGTCCCCAAGCTGTTGCGTTGCGCGACAAGATCAAAATGCTGGCCGAAATTCCCGTCGTCCGACGCTGGAATGATGTGCCGCGTTCCGTGCGTTCACGGCGAGGTTCGCTTGGACGAACCCTGCATCGAGCTTCAGTCGTAGCGATTTGTGCATCGACGGGAGGTCCGGCGGCGCTCGCCGCGCTCTTGCCGTCGCTTGCTCCGATTGCTTCCTCGGTGCCGATCCTCATCGTACAGCACGTGCTGGCAGGATTTGACGATGCACTTGCGGATTGGTTGGCACAAGTCACGCAATTGCCAGTGCGGATTGCGACGCAGGGCATGCCGTTACGTGGAGGCGTGGTGTTGCTCGCGCCCGAGGGCAAACATCTGATCGCACAATCGCCACACATCGTGGGCGTCATTGAAACGCCGCCGATCAACAATCATCGACCATCGGGAACGCCGCTTTTCGAGTCCATTGCGCGCCATTTTGGAGACACTGCCCTCGCGGTGATCCTTACCGGCATGGGCAACGACGGCGTGGACGGACTTCGCGCGGTCAAATCCGCCGGCGGGAGTGTGCTCGTGCAATCTCCGGACACATGTGTGGTGGGTGGCATGCCTGGCGCAGCGATCGCGAAGGGGTATGCTGATTCGGTTTTGCCCATCGAAGACATGGCGATGGAAATCGTGGATCGCGTTCGCGCACCGGCGCGACCGAAACCTTGAAGCGGTTGGTTTTCTGATATGGGTTCGTCGATGCACGAAGCCGAGATCCCCCAACGACTCGGGAAGTACCAAATCATCCGTCGACTCGCGTTCGGCGGCATGGCCGAGGTGCTTCTGGGTCGCCTTTCGGGTACCGACGGCTTTGCGCGTGATGTCGTCATCAAGCGCGTCTTGCCGCAATACGCCTCGAACGACGAGTTTGTCTCGATGTTCCGCGACGAAGCCCGCATCACGTCGCGATTGCATCATGGCAACATCGTGCAAGTCGTCGAGTTTGGCGAGGAAAACGGCTTGTATTACCTCGTCTTGGAATACGTCGACGGCCCGAGCCTCGGCGCGATGCTGCACGAGCTACGCAAACGAAGCGAACGCATGAGCGTGCCGGAAGTTGCGCATGTGGCGGTCGAAACAGCACGAGGTTTGGACTACGCGCATCACAAGTTGGGTGAAGACGGCAAACCGCTGCAAATCGTGCATCGTGATGTCAGTCCGTCGAACATCCTTCTTTCGCGTGAAGGCGTCGTAAAACTCGCTGACTTCGGCATCGCGAAAGCGCGTGAACGGTTGAGTCCCACGCAAGGTGGTGCCGGGACGCTCAAGGGCAAATTCGCGTACATGGCGCCGGAAACCATTCTTCGAGGGCGCCTCGATTCACGCAGTGACTTGTTTTCGTTTGGCGTCGTGCTTTTCGAAATGCTCGCGGGACGGAGCGCTTTTACGGGTGAAACCGAAGCGCACACGATTCAGCGTGTGACCATGGAGGATCTCCCTGCGCCGTCGACGTTCAACCGTGCAGTGCCGAGCGAGTTCGACGAGATTGTGATGCGGTTGCTGGACAAGAACCCGGACAAACGCCCCCCACGCGGGCTCGAAATCGTCGATGCGATTGGCAAGTTGCGTCTCCATACGTCGCCGCCCCCGAGCGAGCTTCTGATGGAAACGATTGCGCGACTGTTCCCAGTCGATCGCAAAGACCTCAAGGCCACAGTCCGTCCTTCCAAACCACGCGTCATCGTGGTCGACGAGTCGCGAACGTTGCGTGCTTTGGTGCGTGCAAGCCTTGGGCAGAAGTACGTCATCGTCGAAGCATCCACGGGGGATGAAGCTCGAACGGCAATGCGCGGAACCGTCCCGGACGCAGTTGTGTGTCAACGTTCCCTGCAGGGCATGAGTGGAATCGATCTGTGTGTTTCGATGCGGGAGAATGGTCGCTTGGATCAGGTGCCATTTATTATCTTAGCGTCCGACCTTACGCCCCAACTCGTGTACCAGGCACGAGACGCTGGGGTGAATGCGGTGTTGCCGAAGCGATTTGATCCACGCCAGTTGGAATCGACGTTGGCGAAGTTGATCGAGGGGTAGGGAACCGGCGGGGTCGATAGAGGATTTCGTCTTTTGAGGTTCCCCACCCAAATGAAATCCTAAAACGGCGAACTCACACGGTTGTACGCACGCGAATGGGCAAGTTCACCAAGTCGCGCATGATGGCGTGTTTTCCGTATTCGGGTTCACCGCCGAGTTCGGTGTGGGGGTATTTCGTGAAAAACATTTGAATGGCGCGTTCGGCTTCGAGGCGGGCCAAGGAGGCGCCGAGGCAGAAATGCGGTCCAAAACCGAACCACGGAGCGCCCGTGTGTTTTCGGCGAATGTCGTACAGGTGGGCGTCGGCGGCGAATGCAGGGTCTCGGAAGGCGGTCGACATGCCAATGAACAGAACGGAGCCTTGTGGAAGCACGACGTCGTTTTGTGTGAACGTTTCGAGCACGTAGCGGGGCAAGAACGCGCGTCCAAAGGTGTCGAAACGCAGCGTTTCGTCGAGTGTATTTCGTGCCAAACTCATATCTTGACGCAAAGTCGCCAATTGCTCTGGATGGCGGTGCAACTGAAGCATAACGCGCCCGGTCAAGTGGGTTGTCGTGTCACTTCCGCCAATGATGAGACCGGCAACGAGGGAGAGAAGTTCTTCCTCGGACAAACGTTCGTCATTATCACAAGCCTGAATTAGTTGGGTTGTGAGGTCATTTTCGAGGGGGTAGGCACGACGCTCTTTGATGACGTCGCGAACAATGGCCATACCTCGAGAAATGGCTGGCATGTACGATGCGAAGACTTCGGGGGGCAATCCGGGGATGATGGTCGAAATCAGGGCGTCGGCAAACGCAACGAATTCGGTGTCATGGCCTTCGGGGATGTTGAGGATCGACGCGATGACACGAACGGGATACTTGCGCGCGAAGTCACCAGAAACGTTGACAATTCCGTCATCGGGCATTGTGTCGAGCATCGAAGCAATAATTTGCTCGATTTTGGTTCGGTGCACTTCGACGGCTTTGGGTCCGAAAATCGGATTGAGCAGCTTGCGCATACGAGCGTGCGCGGGGGAAGGCACGGAAAACAAGTCGTGTTCGCGAAGGGCGGCGAAATCCGGAAAAGCTGCTTTCATTTCGGGCGGCAACCCGTGACCGAAGGTCGGATCGAGCCCCAAGCGTGAATCACGCATCAATGCGGAGACATCGGCCCAGCGCAAAAAGACGGGGCCTCGGCCCATGTCCCAATAATATGCGGGACTTTTGTCTCTCAGGGGCTCGAGAAATGCGTAGGGATCCCGCGTGTAGTCAGGATCCATGATATTGATGGGAAGCTTAGGTAATTCGTGTGCCTGCATGGCGGGCGTTATAGCAGGCTCCTGAGTCTTTGCATGGGAAGAAATCGAGATGCTTGAAATTACTTTTGAAACTCCGCGAATTGATGATTGACCAGGAGGCGCTGGCGTTGGTCATCGATATGCGCCAATGCTTGCTGCTCGGTGGAAAAGAATGTTACTCCGGTCGATTTTCGTCCAAGGCCCACCATTGCGCGGTCAACCATATTCGCGAGGGTGCGCAACGCAAAAGATGCACCGAATGCAGCAGTTACGATAGGTTGCACATCATTCCCCGGCATTGCGGATAATGCTTTACGCGCCGGTCGATCGATCCCTTCGCTGAGCGTCGCATCATACAGCACGAAGAATCGACGATGCTGCATGTTCACTTGCCTGTAGATTTCAATGATCCCATGCAAATCGTTCAACGTCACCAAGCCTTGGACGCGGATATGAATGAGATCGCCATCCACCTTGACATACGCGGCGTCCGCGACTTGAACGAATGCACCATACGCCATGGCTCAGTCATATCGCGTGTATTCAATTCGTCAAAGGTAATTTCATTGATTTTGTTCGCCAAATTTTTGGCACTCAATCCATAACAAAGGACCGCGGAATCATTTACGCAGGACAGTTTGTCGAGAGCACACCACAAGCAGCTACCGCTTCGACCGCAATCGGCAACGCTGCTCGTCGATGTAGGCGATTGCTTGCAATTCTGTCTCGAAAAATCGCACGCCAGTTGGTTCTCGGCCCAGACCTATCCGCGCGCGCTCAATCATGTTCGACAAAGTGCGAATCGCAAAAGGTGCTCCAAAAATAGCTGTCGCATCGGCGCGCGTCGCCGCAGAACCTTCGCCCGTCATCGCCTTACGCGCGTCACGCTCGATACCTTGTGCCTTTAAGCAATCAAATGTCGAAAAGAGGACGCCGTGCGTCGCCCGCACTTGCGCATAAACCTCCAAGAGCGCATTCAAGTCTCTGAGGGTCATCATTCGGTGATTGCGAACGCGCACGACATCACCATCTACACGCACGAGCATGGTGTCGGCCATCGGGACAAACCCATCGTCCGCCATGTTCCGTTCATAACGGACAACGATCGGCAAATCAAGCTCAATTTGCGCGAATTCTAGCGTCAACAGTTTGACAAATTCGTCCAAACCAAGAAAAAGCTACCACACGTCGTCACCATGGACTACGCTCGCGCCGCGACGAACCATGACGCCCGAAGAATCGCTCAAACAACTCAAAGAAATGGTCCTTC
>JBGAOI010000061.1:0-20657 GCA_044221885.1 Polyangium sp. (in: bacteria) | reverse complement strand
AAGCAATGCCCACAGGACTGTCGAGCACGAGATTGTCGGTCACGAAACCGCCCGCTCGAGCCTGAATTCCGTGACTCGACGCACGCGTGCTCAAATTCCCCCGAATCGTGACCTCGTCACAGGTCGGCTGAACATGAAGATTGTGGTTGTAAATCGTCGGCTTGGCCCAGTCCATGAGCGACGGATTCGCATTCCAGCCGTTGTGGTCGAACACATTCTCTTCGATGAGCAGATTCTTGACCCCGTCCGCGTAGAGACCCTGTGCATTATCGTTTACACTGTACGAATCGACGAGGATCGAGCGACGCACCCGAACGTTCAACATGCTCGCTTGGAGCTGGATGTTCGCGATGGCGTAGAACTGAACCACCAGGTCCTCGAACAAAAGATCCTCAGACGGTGCAATCCATTGAATGCCGGGGCCTCCAATTTCACCCATATAGTCCGAACTCTCCGGGTCACGGGTATGGGCGTAAAAATGCAAGCCAACAAACGAAATGTGTCGAAGGGGGCCAGCGATCGCCGAAAGGCCCATGCTCGAGCCAGTTTTCAGGATCGGCCGAGCTTGCTGGTCACCATAGGTCGTTACCAGCATCGGTTCGGTCGAGCTTCGGCCGGACTTCTTCCATTCCCCCAGCGATTCGAGCCAGACGTCGCCGCGTTTGAGCAACATCCAATCGGGTTTTCCGTCGCGCAAAAGGGAAATTCCTTTGGCCAGCGTTTTGACGGCTTTTTCAGGAGACAAGCCGTCGTTGGCGTCATTGCCGTCGCCGTTGCTCACGTAGATTTTTTGCGTGTCAGCGCTTTCGGTAAAAACGGTCCAGTCGATTTGCGGTTGGGGCATCGCGCCTCCTGCGCCACCCGAACCGCCAGTGTCGCTTCCGCCTTGTCCGCCGGTCGAAGAATTGGGTTTCGGTGTTTCGGTGCATGCCGTGGCCAGAGCCACGATCCCAACGATTCCGTAAAGACCGAATCGGGCGCAATTGAGAAATATTCTTGCGGAAATTGATACCATGGTGCCTCCGGTGTTGCGTATGTCGCATCTCCATCGAAAACCGTACTTCAAGAGGGGTGGCTGGATCAACTTGACAACGTTGACGGATTCCGACATTCACTCGTTTCCGATGTTGGTTGCCGCGATTGTCACGAACATGCCGCATTACGAATCGAGGTGCGCATGCTCCTCTGGCTGATGTTCGCGGGTCTTCTCACGTTGATGACGTGGGGTGCCGACATGAACTCATCGAGTGCTTTTTTCCTCGTGGTGTGTCTTGCCGGCGCGCTTGCATTGATGTTGCGTCATGTAAGTCGTCGCGAGCATGTTCCATCGTTTACCACGTTGATTGTTTTTATTGCTGCATATTGCCCCAACGCTTTGAAATCGCTCGAACAGGGCTTCGCATTCCCCCTGCCCGCTTCTGGCGAGGCCGTTTCATTGGCTTTGATGTCATTCGTTGCCTTCTTGGGAGTGGCTGTTGGCACGGCGCAAATTGCCGCCAGGATCCTCGATCGTCCGGCGAAAGGAGTGGAATACATCGTTACCGCAGGCCGTCCAGAATTCGGTGCGCTTGGAATTGGAGTGGCTGCCGGGATATCGACCTTATCTGGATTTAGTGCCGGCATGTGGAGCCACTATGCCGAAACCGTCGAGATTCAAAGTGGCGGGATTCGGCTCGAGCTTTTATACTTCCCATTGCTTTTCGGCGTTTCTGCAGCCATGGGTCGCGCTACGCTCAAAGAAGTCATTGGAGAAAAAATCCAGGCTCTTCGCGCTGCCGCTATGATTTCTCTTTGGATTGGAACGGTTGTGCTTTTGTTTATTGCGCAATCACGCCGTATGATGCTTGGAGCGCTGATTTTAGCCATTGCGAGTGCATGGCTCGATTCTACTCGTGTTTCGATCGTTCGCACCGGCATCGTCGGTGCAGCATTGGCTTTTCTCGGCGGCATATTGTTGATCGGTAGTTATCTCTGGCGGCAAGAAGGTCCGACGAGCAACGCAGTTGAACACATGCGGGTCATATCAGGCCGTTCCGTCGACATTTCTGCCGCATCGCAGAGTTTTTCCGAACGATTGACGTATTTGTGGATCGACTCGACGAGCATTGACCATTTTGACGCTCTCGAGGGCCGTTTTGACTTGTGGGATGCTTTTAGTACGACGTTGATCAAAGCAACGCCGGGTATCCTTATGCCGGACAAGTACCTGACCGGCAAAATCGTTTGCGAAGACGCCTACGAATCACTCGGCATGTTCATTGATTTGCCTTGCACGCCCATTACCGAGGGATTGCTTTTTGGCGGTATCGGTGGGCTTGTTTTTACGGCTGCGTGTTTTGGTATAACACTGGGAATCGTCACGGCACTTTATCGTCGCGGATCGTTTGCCAGCATTACGCTCGCTGGAGTTGCCTTATCGACGCTCGTGCTCATTGAATGCTCGGCTTTCCCGATCATCGATTCCATGCGCCTTTTCATGCTCACGATGAGCCTTGCCACGGTGTTCGCATGGACGATGCGCCTTTTGTATCGCATGCGTACGACACGTCCCAAGGTAACCCTGCGAACGCGGCATCGTCGCACCGTATACCAGCCCGCTGCATCGCTTGAAGAGTAAACGTGGAAGAATTCTATTATGCTTGAAGCTCGTCGAGTAACGCTTCGATTGCACGGGCCACGAATTCATTCGGCCGCGTGCGCGCTTTGACGCAATGAATTTGCATTCGTTCCGCGAGCGCCACGGGCAATACGATGCCCACTTTGCGGGTCGGCAAATTATCCCGTTTACGCACATACGGATTTTCGAGCGTTCCAACGCGCACCGCTGGAACCATTTTCACTTTGGGCTCGGGCGGCGGCGGAGTTACAGGCTTTTTTCGTAGTTTACGCGCAGGTTCGTCTTGAAGAACGACCAAAACGGGCGCGTCGTCTTGGGCCACGGCTTCTGCTGTGGGCCGGTGAACGGTCGCCCGATATTCTTTCGATTCGGGCGCTGGCGTTTCAACAGACGCGACGACGATTCTCGTCGGCTCGATGTCAGGAGCGGAAGCCTCCTCAACCCCTGGCGTTTCCGGTTCGTCGTGTACCTGCGGTTCGTCGCGAAGACCACCGCCAAGAATTGCGCGAAGGCCAGTTTTGAGCTGCTGACGACTCTTGCTCATGATACCGCCACTCCTCTCTTCACCAGTTCTTTTGCCACGCTGTCGTAAGCTTTGAGCACGGGGTTTTTGGGATCAAACGCATGCATTGGTTTTCGCGCCGTATACGATTGCGCAATCTTTGTGGCCCGTTTGATGGATTGTGAAAACACGAGTTCTCCAAAGCTTTCCCGCAACGCGGCTTCAACTTCGATGGAAAGACTGTCCCGTGCAGTTGTCATGCACGGCAAGACACCCACGATACGGAGCGTCGCATTGACCCCACGTACTTCTTCGATGTTCTCACACAATCGTGCCAAACCTTCCGCCGCCATCGCCTCTGCTTGCACCGGAATCAACACTTCAGCGGCAGCAACGAGCGCTGATGCGGTAGCAGTTCCCAGATTGGGGGGACAATCGATGAGCGCGAAGTCCCAACGGTTTTGCGCGGAATCGAGATGCTTTTTCAATAGCAACGGTCCTGTTGACCCTTTCGCCATGTAGAGCACCACGTCGAGCCCTTCGAGTTGCGGACCGCCTGCGAGCACATCGACACCAAACGCCGTGTGTTGAATGGCCGAATCGAGCGAGCGTTTTCCGAGCAGCAATTCGAGTAGCGCATCGCCACCTTTTTGCAGACCGAGGTACGTTGTAGCGTTCCCTTGGCCATCCAAATCGACGAGCAACACGCGTTTGCGCATCTTGGCCAACGAGACGGCAAGGTGGACGGCTGTCGTGGTTTTGCCAGCTCCACCTTTTTGATTGACGATGGCGATCCTTCTCATGTGGCGCTCGGTAACACGACTTCTCCCCGCTGGCAAGTTTCTCGCCTTCGCCGCACCGCAACTACCTTGAAAGCAAGCAAGTGAGCTAGCAATCTGGCTCGCTTCGTTGTGCAGAAACTTCGCCAAGCAGAAACTTCGCCAGGCAGAAACTTCGCCAAGCAGAAACTTCGTTAAACGCTAGCAAGCTTGCTAACTGTTAGGCTAGCTTCGTATGTTCGCATCTTCGTATGTTCGCATCTTCGTATGTTCGTTTCTGCGCTGCTTCTTTGATGCGTACTTTCGTTAAGTCGTAGCGTGCTTGTTACGCGACAACGCCATGGCGCACTGTACCACATGCTCACTTTCGCTCAAACGCTGCTTCGTTGATAGCACTCTGCGCATTTTCGCTGCGTGCTTGCACGCCAGTATAGTTGCACGCTTGCACGCCATCTCCGCCATTGCCTTGCTCGCTTTCTTCGTAGTTCGCCATCTTCGTTCATAGCCAGCAAATCACATCGCTAGCTCCGCACACACTCCACTGCGTTGATGGCTAGCAGCGTTGATAGCTAGTTATTCAGCTGGCTATCCTCGCTAGTAGTTTGCTGCGATACTCGCTGATTTCTCTATTTGCTTGTTTCGCTGGTCGCTATATGCGTCTCAGCGAAGCTTCGTAGCTGCGCCAAGGCGCATGGCGGCTGTCTCGGGCTTGCGTAGTCAGCTACCTAGTTTGCCAGCGAGCCGCGGCCATACGTTGCGGCGTGAATTCCCAACGCGGTTGAGGCGCTCATTCGCAGCGGCGCTGTAGCGCACTTCGCCTGTATAGAAGCTCCCGTCGTCTCCGCCCGTCGCCTCGTCATGCTTCGTAGCTGCGTTGCTTCGTAACAACGTTGCAAGCGATCGCTGCCCGAAAGCCTACGTTGACGCTGCTTGAACGAGCGACTTGGTGCGCCTCGATCGCTAGACACGCTCCCGCGCCCACGATTCCGTGAGTTATTTCACGCGCTCTGACACACCAATCACAGTGTTCGTCCTCGTATAGAGTACACCCACCGACGACCAGTGTGGTTCATTCCATACTTGTTTTGTAGCATTTTATGATGCTACGCAGCTTCGTAGCTTCGTTTCTGCGCACTATGCCATCATCGATATGGCCCGCCCAACACCAGGGCGGCGACATCGCGACGATGCTTCGTAGCACGCTTGCAGGGAAATGTTCTTGCGGCGGGGATGACCTCCTTTTGAAAAATTCTGCCCCTTGCACCTCCGAAAAAGAAATGTTGCCATCCGCGTAGGGAACTCCTCGACCGCCGCGTCAGTAGCATCGAGTCTCGTGACAATCATGCGAGGCAATGGAGATACCGACCATGTTGACCAAAAGCTTCAAGATCCTCACGTCCGTCCTTTTCGCCGCCTCGCTTGCCATCGGTGGTTGCGCCTCTGCGAGCTCGAACATCGAAGCTGAAGACAACGTCGCCTCCGGCTCCGAAGCTGCCTCCGCTGCAGATGCCAAACACGAAATGCATGGCATGCGCGGCCATCCGCTCCTCGCCGCTGCTCTCAAGGAAATCGACCTCTCCGCAGAACAGCGGAAAACGATCGAATCAGCGGTCGACAACCTGCGCGCAGACAAGCAGGACGACATGAAAGCGATGCACAAAGCCCTCGCTGACCAAGTCCGAGCTGGCAAAATCGATGAAGCCGAGCTCAAAGCCAAAGCCGGAGACATGGACAAAGCCAAAGCCGAACATCGTGCAGCTGTCGTGAAAGCCGTCGAAACGCTTCACGCCACGCTTACGCCCGCGCAACGTTCGCAACTCGTGACGCTCATCAAGGAGCGCATGCAAGAACGCGCCGAACACAAAGGCGAACGTCATGGCAAGAAGCACGACAAAGACGGTGCGAAAGGTGGCCACCATGGACGTCACGGCGGACCGATGATGTTCATGTTGCACGGCATCGAACTTCGCGACGACCAAAAGAAAGCGATCGAAGCCGCAATGCCTCCGAAGCCGGAAAAGGACGCAGACGACAAAGCTGCAAAGTTTGCGGAACACAAGGCGCGTATGGACGCCGCGCTCGATGCGTTCAAAGCTGAAAAGTTCGACGCCGCAACCGTCCTGCCCGAACACGACGGCAAGCACCCGATGGCTGAACGCTTCGTCAAGATGCTCGAGGTTGTCGTGCCGATCCTCGACGCCGAACAACGCGCTGAACTTGCCAAGCGCGTCGAAGAAGGCCCCCGCATGGGACATCAAGGCAAGCACGGCAAACACGGCCACGGACAAGGCCATCACGAAGGCGCCGCCGAGTAGGCGCCAACGCTCGCATGAACGTCGACCTCAGACTCGTGGCCGCGCGCGTGGCCGGCGGAGACGCAGCAGCCTTTCGGCCCATCGTCGATCACACGCGCGCACCACTCTATCGCCTTGCAGCACGTCTTGTCGGCAACCTCGCCGATGCCGAAGACGTGTTGCAAGACGCCTATGCAAGCGCTTTTCGAGCTTTGCTCGCTGGCCAATATGACGGTCGTTCAAAGCTCGAAACCTGGCTCTACCGCATCGTCGCCAACGCGTGCGTCGATCTGCTCCGCAAGCGGCGCGAGAAGGACACCGACGAAACGCGCGAACCTCGCTTCGATGGACTCGTTCACGCCGAAGCGCGCATCGCGTTGCGCGAACTCGATAAATTGCTCGACAGTCTTCAACCTCTCGATCGTGCCGCGTTGGTGCTCGTCGCCGTGGAAGGACTCTCTGCAAAGGACGCCGCTGAAGCCCTTGGCGCCACAGAAGGGGCCATCGAACAACGACTCGTACGCGCTCGAGCCGCGTTACGAATGAAGACTGAACCGACGGAGGTGAAACATGGCCGCGCATGAACAAGATCCGCTCGATCGCCTGGAAACGCTGTCGCGACATACCGACGAGGTGGCTCCCGCGAACGATTTCACCGATGCCGTCATGGCGAACATTGAATCAGGTTCGTCTTCCGCAGTTCTCGAAGATGCACGACGACAAACGGCTGAACTCGCGCCCACGGACGATTTCGTTTCGGCTGTGATGCAAAGGGTAGGGCAGGGGAGTGGTGTTCGTCCTCGACCACGTGCCGATTGGAACGACCGTGTCTTGCGTCATTCACGGTTTGCGCTCGTTGGCGCTGCCGCGGCGGCGGTTTTCTGTTTGTGGCTTTCCAGTCAAGCGGAGTCACGATTCGATGCGACGATTCTCGAGGACGTGGCGGAGCTCGAGGTGGACGAATGAAATCGAATTTTTGGGCCATTGCGGCGTTTGTCGGTGTGTTTGTCCTGGGAGCCGTTGCGGGGGCCGCGGGTACACGCGCCTATATGTTCAAAGAACTCGCGTCACCTTTCGAAGGACCGCCACGCGAAGCTCGCAATCGATTTCGAATGGAAGCTTTGCGTCGACAACTCGATTTGTCTCCCGACCAAGCCAAGAAAGTTCGGGCCATTTTGCAAGAAACGGAGGACGACTTCGAGAATGCCATGAAGCCGTGCCGAGACGAATTGGATACCTTGCGAAAACGCACCGACGACCGAATCATCGAAACGCTCGAGCCAGCACAAGTCATCAAGTTTCGCGAATTTTCCGAAAAGATGCACGCTCGACGAGGACGAGGCCATTTTCCTCATCCCCATCCCAGTCTTCCCCCATCGCATTCACCATGACAAACTGAATGCGCTGAACCGGAGAAACGTCACGTTTTTCCGGGCCAAAACACCATCGTTTGTCTCGGCTCTGGGTGACACGTGCCAGCATCGGACGAACGCTTCAAACCCAAGTCCGCTCACGCGCAGCCAAAGCCCGACGTTGTTACGCCGCTTCAGCCTCGAACGATACCGACCAACCATCCAACGACGCGTCGCGATGCATCTGCTGGTGTGTACACGCAATCATAACCTCAGGCTTCGCACTGCCACGACACCAGGTGCAACCATTGCACCAAATCATTCTCGCCGACGACTGCCCGACTCGAGGCATTGGTTCGTCGATCCATCGGTTGATTTTTGGGACGTACCGAGGTTTCACGCCGAACCCTCCCCGCGGCAAAACGTTCGTCCGCGTGAGGGTGCGTCAGGGTCGAGCACGATGTTCGGCCAACCAAAACAATTCGGTTGTCTTCCCAAGCGCACGGTGTTATTCGCCCACCATGCCTCGAAGACTTGAACCTGATGCCTACGCCACCAAAGTCGGCACGCGCCTCCGCGAGCTCCGTGCCGAACGAAACATGTCCCTTGCCGACCTCGCTGATGCAAGCGAGTTGTCAAAGGGTCATCTCTCGAGCGTCGAACATGGCCTCGCCGCCATCACGACGCAAACGATTACCCGGCTCGCTAAGGGCCTCGACGTGCCCCCGCTTTACTTGCTCACGTTCCCCGGCGACGACGATCGTGATCAAGTTGTCGAGTTGCTCCGCAAGCTTCAGCCGCGTGATTTGACCAAGCTCCGCAAGGAATTGGAAAAGACGGTCAAAGCCAATGCGAAAGCAACGGCTGCCAAAGCCAAAGCGGCTTCCAAGTCCTGATCGCACAACGCGGTGAGCCGGTTTGGCGCACCGCAACAATGCGGACAAACCTCAGCGGCGTTTCGGTACCCCCCGGAGCGCCGCTGAACGTTTTTGTTCGATCGCCAAAATCGCCCGATCCGCATCTTCGCGATACCGCACGCCCGCAAGCAAACGCGCTTTTTTGATGAGTTTTACCGCGTCGTCCGGCGCGTGCCCAAGAGATCGCAACACCGCGTACGTCATCGATGGACTTCGCGACACACCCAACATGCAATGAATCAGCACTCGAGCCTTCGGTACCGCAAGTGCCGTAAGGACAAACCCAATGCCCTTCTTGAACCACTCCTCGGGTTTCGGCTTTCCATCGTCCGCCGTGGGATTCGCCAAGTAACGAATCGCCGTGCCTTCGTACAGGGTTTGTCCGCCTTCCGCCAAACGACAATCGAGCACGTGCGTGATCCCCTCCGTAACGAGCGCCTGCACGTGCTCCTGCGTCACCACTGCACTACCCAACGCGATTCGCTCCGTAACCCAGTGGTGATCATGTCCTTTGGCCATCTGCCAAAACGTAGCACCTCACCTCAATCGATCCGCACAACCATCACACCTCGAATAAACACTCAGCTTTCTCGCTCGACGCGCGTGCCGCATGTACCATCACACCGCTCGAACCATGCGTGACTTGCGCATCGGAGGATGAATGCAACCGGCTGAACGCGAGATCCTTTCACTCATCGGCAGCGTGAGCTCCATCGTTCACGTACTCGTCGCACTCGCGGTACTCATACTTGGCCTTGTCGCCGTACGCCCACTGAACAAGGTCGCAGGACTTGCGTATGCAGGTGCCGGGGTTTGTCGAGGCGTCGGCATTGGCCTCAGCGCTCTTGTCCGCACGATGCAGCCCGAACATGCTGACATGAGCACAACGTTGGCGATCAGCAGCATCACCACGGTGATCTGGCTCATCACGTCCGCGCTCTTTTTTGGTGGCGTGCTCTTCGGCTCGATCAAACTTGCGGCAACCCATGCACAACCACAACGAGGTGCGTGGTGAACGAATCGTTGCTCTTTGGCCTGTTCAGCATGGCTACAGGCGTGCTCGGCACATTGCTCAACGTCGCAATGATTGCCGTGGGCTTCGTGTACGTGCGTCGAGTGAACACGTTCGCGGGCCTATGTTTTGCCGGTGCTGGCATCCTTGGCGCCTTCGCCTCGCTTATCCAGCGACTCACCGGCCTTGCGATGTCGTTGATTGGCAACATGTCGGTCTACACGATCGTGCAGATCTTCACGACGCTTCTCTCCGTCCTCGGCGGAGCCCTCATTCCCCTCGGCATCTTCTTGCTCGCCAACACGATCAAGCAAAACGCGGCTTCCCAAAATCGTTGGAACTCGTAGCAGTTCCGTTGCCGGTTGTCTCGAAAAACACAGCGGTTCGCAAACAACATGCAAATTTACGCAGCTTGATGGATGGTTTGTCGGTGAATGTTACACCTTGACAATCGACAAGGAACAACAACGTTCACAACACGAACCGTCGCAGTCGTTCGTCCGATTGGTGCACGGAACGTCGAGGAGATTGTCGCGTGCTGCCTCGGCCACCCACCATGACAAACATTTCGTCAAGATCGTCTTGTCACAGCAACACGAACAAACAGGGATGCCGTTTGGGGCGATGAACGGCATCCCTGGACAAGTGGAACGTCACTTCGGTGGCAACGTGGCACAACGGTTGGCGATGCACTCCGAGCCAGCATTGCAACAGTTCGCCGAGGTTTGGCACGACTCGCCCTCTTGCGCGCATTCGTTCATCGGCGGCATGACACAAACCAGCTCCGTAACTCCATCACCGTTCACATCCGCTGGACGACAAACATTGCCGTTGCAACACGACGCGGCGGATTCGCACGCTTGCCCCAAGTCCTTACAAGGTTCGAGCGCCGCAAATGCACGCATGTTTCCGGCCTCGAGCTCTTGCCCAGGCAAGTAAAACGCAGGGTGGCTCGGATCCGGTTTGCCTTGCCAATCGATATCGATCGCCGCTACCCAAATCTTCTTTCGAGGACTCGGATACTCCGCTCCGTTGATGAGTTTGCCCCATTTGTTGTCGCCATCCGGCACCGTTCCACCAGGCGAGATCGTATTGCCATACGCTCGACGACTCGTGAAAAACACCCAATAATAGCCGCCCACTGGAACCGGCAAAATCGTCGGCTCGTAATCGAGGTGCTCTTCTTCCGCCGCGCCATACGGCAAATAGAATTGCCCATTCGCATCGTAACCATTGAGCGCATTCAGCTTGTTGAGCGTCTTGTTTGCAACGTCGAGCAGATGCACATCGCCGTACGATGGCGTTCCTCCGTAACCAGCCGTATCGAAGCGCTCGCCCTCGTGAAACAGCAGCGCGCTTCCATCCGGCGTGAAACTCGGCCACGCCGCAACACCCGTCGGCGCGGTATACACCGACGTCGGAGGCAAAAATGCCGGCGGGGATTGGGCAAGATCGACGTCCATCACCGCAATGGTTTGTCCAGGCGACGCATCGTACCAAGAAAAGGCAAGGCGCTTTCCGTCGGGCGAAAACGCCGGCGTGAGCGCATACTTCACCGTATTCGTAAACGAAGGCGCATCCACCACCGCTCCAGTTTTCGTATCGAATAACCGCGACGGGTAATCACCACCAAGCCCGCGTACGGGTGAACCAGCAGCCGGAACTCCGCTGGAAATCATCCACGTGCCATCCGGCGTCAAACCGCCAAATGAATACTTGCGCCCGTCATCGTCGAGCGCGCGTTGCGTCGCATTTCCATCCGGCGTCAAGTCGTATGTCGCGCTATCGAGCGGATTGCCGTTCGTCCAAGCTACGCCAGCCGCCAATACATTACCCTGAGCGCTGACGGAATGACAAACGTTGCACCCGCCAAGCAGAACTTCCGCATCGGACCCCGGCTTGATCCGCATCACCGCGCCCCCATTGGCTTTCGGTGAAACATACGTGTTGTAATAAATGATGCCCGTGAGATTGCCTTGCGCAATACGCCAAGTTTCGGTCGAAGGCCCTGTTGCCGCACCACCTGCGAGTTTCGTCGCTTGAACGAGGACGTCTTGACCCGCCGCCGCGCTTTTTGTAAGCCCTTTCCAAACATCCGCCGGAAGCTCGACCCGCGAAGGATTCGATGCCCCGAAATATCCTTCATAATCAAAATCGCCGACGGTGATTTTGATCCGCATTGCATCGGTGGCCCCCGGAAATTGCAGATTCGGTGCGGCCAAACCTCGTGGGAAAATCGTCCGGTCGTAGGGATAGAGCCACTTGAATCCCGGATCGGAACTTCCGCCCGTCGTCAATTTCGTCATGTCATCGACCGAAATACCTGCACCATTGTCGACGATCTTCACGCGCACCGTAATCGTCGTCGAAGCCTCGAGCATTCCCGATTTCGCCGTGACTTTGGCTTTGCCCGCGACAAACCCGCCCGACGTGAACACTCCGTCCGTCGCCACGGTTCCTACCGTCACGTCATCGAGAAACCAATCAACGGCGGATGGCTTGGAGCCGTCACTCAGTTTGGCCGTAAACGGGAGCGTCTTGGGTTGTCCCGCCACATCGAGGATCGGATCGAGCGGCGCGATAACGAGCTTTTGTTCGCCGCCTCCCGTAATGACAAACCCTCCACCATCACCGCCGCCCGCCCCACCATTGCCGCCAGTAACGCCACCATCGGGATTTTGCCCGCCCCCTGCTCCACTGCCCGTAGCCGAATTGCCGTCTCCGCCACAAGCGGCCATGACGCCAGCACTCGAAATCGCGCCGGCAAGCATAAAAAGCCAAGTGTTTCTGTGTTTCATGAAATGAACCTCCGCGCTCGGTGATGCCCCACGATACCATTGCAATCACCTTTTTTCGCGAAGATTCGCACGGACGAAATCCGCCAATCAATCGTCTTCTTCTTCGATTTCGTCCGGCTCTTCCACCTCGAACGGAGGCTCCAAGTCTGCGCCTCCTTCATGATCATACGAACCGTACGCAAACGAGCCATTTTCGACATAGGTGTCTATTTTCGGCTTTTTCGCATGCTTGATTTTGATCCTTTGACCAGGCTGCAAAAGCGGCGGTTCGAGCGCCGGGAGTTGCGATGAGATCTCGATCCAAGAACACTCGAGTTTCACGCGTTCGAGCGTATCGATATCTTCATCACTCCAATCGTAGTCCCCGACTTCGCCGTCTGCATCAGCATCTGCCGAGCGATGTTTGCGTACGAGCTGCATACACGCATTGCGATCCGCAAGTGGAATCGGACCATCGTCCTCCAAACTTGCTTTGATATACGAATGCAAGTCAATGCATTGCACGACTTTACCTTTTTGCACGACCCAAATCGCCAATGTCGCACCATACCAAATGGCGTGATATGCGCCCATTCCTTCATTCTTGCAAAATTCTTCGAGCCACGCGCGAATGTGTTCGAGCTTGGAGTACACATGCACTTCCGCCCAACGCGATCCTCCTGGTTGAACGGACAATTCGAGAAGATACGCACTTCGGTCCGGAATCTTGGCCATGTGGATACAATCTCCGCTGGAGTTTTACAGGAATATGTTCGTTATAACAAACCAGCCAGGGTATTGACACGAAACGCATCGGTTTCGCGGATATATTCGCGTACTTGGTCAAGCCTCTTGTGATTCGTCACGTTGGCAATCTCGGCCAAACCCACACCCGCTTTTGCCGCTGTGGTCACGTGCCCACTCCGAAACGAATGTCCGGCCAAACGTTTGATGTGGTCAGGATCCAGCCCAGCTCGATCCGCGGCACGCTTCAAAAGACGCGGTAACGTGCCGGGATCCAATCGACCTTCACCGACGTGTCCCCACCGATCGATTTTGCGAAATAGATATCCCGCACGAATGCGCGCCGCGTCGAGCCACGCGTCGAGCGCAGCAATGGGACACAGCCGTGTACCCCGATGCACGGCAATCACGTGCCCGTGCCCTTCTTGATCCGTTTTGCTGCGACGCACATGCACCAAATAACCGCCATCTTTACGCTCGAGATCTTCGACACGCAAATCAACGACATTGATTCGCCGCAATGCCGTCGAAAATGCCATCAAAAACATCGCGCGATCCCGAAGGCCCGCAAGGGTTTGGGGCAAAGAATCCGTCAAACGCCGTAGTTCCGCTGGCGTAAGCGCGGCTTTTCGGTTTTTCGGAGCTTTCCCCACCGTGCGGTGCAATCCCCGCAAAAACAAATTGATTTTGGGATCACGGGGACTCGGCAAACCCTCATTCCGATGTTGCGCCACAATCGCTGCCAACGCCAATCGCAATGACGCCGGCAAAAGCCCCTCGGCATGCAAATGACCCAGATACGAAACAATCACGGCTGGCGGGGCAGGGAGGGCGGGAACATTTTGTTCGTTCGCCCAAGCTGCAAAGGCGGACCAAGCTCCGCGATACTTGCGTTGGGTTTCCGAAGCTCGCGCATTGGCCAGCATCGAAGCCGCGACGAGGGCGCCTTCGACGAATGCTTCGCCAGTCGGGAAACGTTCGACGAGATCCGGGGGAAGGGTACGCGCAAGCGTCATCGGGGACCAAACGTACCGTAGTCGAAGATCCATGGAAAGCGCCAATTTGTTGCAGGTACATTCATCGCGAAGCAACGCAACCGCCACTCGAACGCGTCACCGACCAGCGAGTGCAATGGTGTGTCTCGACAGACTTTCGACAATGGACACATCGGCAGCGTGACTCGATGAGAACCGTGCAGTTTGGTCAGCGACTCGGGCGTGATTTTGATACGTTGACGGGGTCTTTTGATCGAGCCGTTCCATGACGCAACAGGCCGCTCGCGTTGGTGATCCGCATTCATGTCCAATGCATTCTGGAGGCCCCATTTTGCCTGCAGGATGCCCCACCGTGGTCATTGGTGGACAACCAGCCGCCCGCATTGGCGACATGTGCGAGTGCAAAGGACGACTCGACATGATTCGCACGGGTGCCCCCACGGTGTTGATTGGTGGCGAACCCGCGGCACGCATGGGTGATCAAACACGTCACGGCGGCGTCATCGTGATGGGTTTGTCCACGGTGCTCATCGGACCAATTGCCCCAGGAGATGCCGTCGCCGAGCTCTTCAGCGATGCCTACATGCGGAGTCTCGTCGGACAAACCTACGAAGGAGCCGACAGCAAGGAACTCAAAGACGCGATGAACACGCTTTGGGAACATCGGCACGATCCGAATCACCCCGATGTTGCCGACGCTCTGCAAAAACTCGCCGATGCACGTGGTCGTCCGCTCAGCGAAATGCAGGCCGAGTGGGGCAAGTATCAAGCGGCCCTTGCCGAACAAGAACGTATCGCTGCGGCAAAGGGGCTCGATCCATCAGGAGGCCTCAACTGGATGCACCCGAATTTCATGGGGAGCACGTCGCAACTGCGATCTGGGCAAGTGGTGGGTGACGCGTTTGGCATGGACCCGGCGTTTGGCGCGCTGCTCAATCCAAGCGGTGGACTGGTTGGTCCGGGCAACATGGCCTTCGACGGAGACGACTCGGCCACGGGTTATCACGGCGCCGTGCACGATGCCGCAGGCTACTTGTACAACTACCACAACCAAGGTCCGGGCTACGACTACATGGGTTTGGAAGGACGCGACACCAGCAGCCCACTGTCGGGACAACGTGCTGGCATCTCATATTGGCGCGACATCGTTCCTGATCGCAGCACGGGGCAAAAAATCACCGACGCGGCAAGCGATGGAATCATCGAAGGCGTGGTCGACGGTATCGACGGCGCAACCAAGGTCTACGACAAGGCGAAAGATGTTGTTTCAACCGGATACGACAAGGCGAAAGATGCCGCATCGGGCGTTTGGAACTGGCTCACGAAGTAACGAAAAGGCGCACACGAATGGCAACGTTCACGCTCGACACAGATGAGTTCGCGGCGATGGTGGGTTTCTTGAACGCCAAGTCGCTCGTGGGCATGGACGAGGCATTGTTTGCTTCGTTTACCGAGGAAAACCTGCCGCGCATCATGACCAAGCTTCGCGACCACGGCTGGATGCAAGCTGCGGATCGTCCAAATACTTGGCACACCAACGAAGATCTTTTCCAAACACTCACCATCGCCGTCGCTCCACACTTCGCCATCCTTGGACGCTCCAAAGCGCACCAGAAGTCGATCCTGTTTTACGTGGCCGATGACGATTTCGTACAAATTGTCGTCACGAACGAACAGGTTGTCGTGACCAACGTCGCGGACGAATACACCCTTGGCGCATGTCTCGTGACTTTTTTCGATGCGGCATTGCCCGCAGAAATCGTCGTGGCCCATGTCCATGGCGACACGTTTGACGAAGGACGTGTAGCGGTCGTCGACGAACACGGCACGATGCGCTCGAGCATCCGCAAACTCGGCCCTGAAGTCGAATCACCTTGGAATGAAGACTCCATCGCCGAGTTTGTCCGTGATGCGATGGCCGAACTCGTACGAACGTAAACGGTTTTCTTCGTCCACACCCCGTTTGTCCGCTCCGCTGCCCCGGACAACCCCCGTTGGGCGTCGACGGTCCGCTACGTAAGCCAAGATCCACACTGGATCCTGGCTAGACCCGCACAAACGGCCTTCTGGGAGGGTGCACAGGGAAAAACAAACGTTCAGACCTTGGATCTCGCAAAAAATCTCTGGATCCACGAACCAATGGATGGTTGATCTGAACGTGCGTTCGGAGCGGGCTGGCCCGCGACAACGCTAACCTACAAAAAACCAGCGCGCCGACTGCCTATGGATTGAGCGACCAGGCGCAGTCGACGCGCACGGAGTGTCCTGATGTTAGCACATCTTGGTGCTCGTGCGGGTTGTTCTCGCACGAGTTTTAGGGGTGAGGTGTATCCATCGCTGCCGCACGAAAGCGAAATCACCAACGCACCGCCAAACCACGAGATCGCACCTGCCAACTCTCCAGCGTCTGTTCCGTCGGGACGACCAGCTTGGAAGTACGCCTACGAAGAGTTTCTTTGGTCAAAGCACAAACTCCCCCTGAACCTACGCGCCATCTTGCAAGTGCTCGTGCGTTTGTCCGACCACCTCGGACGGGTGTGGTGGAGTCAAGCCGCCATCGCTGAACAAGCAGGCTGCACTGTACGAACGTTGCGCCGTTTGCTTCCCGCACTCGAATCCAACGGCCATGCTCGCGTAGAACGAATGACGTTTCGACAACTCGCGGTGGCGCAAGCTTCCCTGGGATTGCCGTTGCCGGGACGTAGTGACGACGGTCAAGGCCCCGATCTCATCACGCTTCTGTTCCAGGGCAAACCAGCCGTCGACCTCCGATCGGCGACGCAGCGACGTTTGTCAGGGCCAGGACAGGTTGTCCGAGCCGTGCCCCGGACAAGTTTGTCATCCGGGTGCACGAAAAACCTTGGCCAACCCGGGGACAAATTGTCCGCCGATCCAAGGGATTTCTCTGCAGATCTATACAGAAACGTGGGGGATCCAAAGAACCACACGCCCCCGTCTTCCACTTCGTTTTTTGACTCCAAACAAGCGAACACGCTGCCAGTTCAGACGAAAACAACCGCCGAGACACCTCACGAAACAGCGGCTTGGCAAGCCCTCGACGCGGCCTATGAAGCTCAATTCAAGCGCGTCTATCACGCTCGACCCACCAGCAAACCCTTGCCCATCGAATCGCGCATGCTCATGGCCGGCCATCTGGCCGACATGGCAATCCTCCTTCGAGCAAGGTTTGTCGAGCGAAACACAGATTTGAGCACCTTGCCCAAGCCTCCCGTCGAACTGCTTGCCGACGAAGCCCTGCGAGCGTGGTTCGATTCATCCGGGACCAACGATTATTTGCGCCGCGTGAGTCACCGTATGAGCGCTTTACCAGCGGATTTGCCTTATCGCGTACGCAAAGCCATCGACGCGTTGCTCGAGCAACATGCGCCCAAACCGGAACCACGCCGAACCACAGCAACCATCGGTTCGCTCGTGCAAACGGTTGGTCGTGTTATGCCCCCGGCTGACAAACCTGCCACGCAGGATGATTCGCAAACCCCAAGAAACGGCATTTCCTTGAAGCCGACGATCGTCAAGACAACCCAGACGCCCGACGTGCTGCTCGTGCTGGCAGGTTTGTCCCAACATGCATCGCTTCACGACTTGTCACAAACACCCACACTGGCCCATGAACTGCTGATGGTTGCGAAGGATGCTGGTGGTTCACCAAGGCACATCGTCGAAGCGCTCGAGATAGCCGCGAAGGTTTGTCAACGCAAACGAATGGCCTCTTCGGCGGAACGTTCGAGCATCGTGTACAAAGTTGTCGTCGAGTTTTTCGATGCTTCGCGTCGAAACGTATTCGACCGCATGATAAGCGCAATATGAACCTGAGGCTTCCGCGACAAACGTTTGTCATGGTGCGAAAATCTTGCAGCTTCCCAGTGCTCGACTGCACTGATAACCTCTCTGGGCCATGGCGAAGAAAAACGGGATTTCTTGGCTCGCACGTACTGCTGTAACTGTGCTGGTCGCGTCGACGTCGACCGCATGTGTGGGCATCCTTGGTGACGCCAACGATGGGGAAGGTGACAAGACGCTCGTCTTGCCGCCCGCAGCACTTCCGCGCCTCACGAGCGAGCAGTATCGCAACACGCTCGTAGAACTCTTCGGTTCGGCGGCACCGAAAGGACCGCTCGAGGATGATACGAAGCCGTACCTTTTCTACAACATTGGGGCATCGACGACGACGTTGTCGGAACTTGGTGTGCAGTTGTATGAAGAGTCCGCGGATGCTCTCTCGCACTACGTATTTGCGGACCAGGCACGCCGAGCCGCGTTTGTCGGGTGCGCACCTGCATCACCCGGAGACGCGTGTGTCGAATCCTTCTTGAAACGATTTGGACGTCGGGTCCTACGCCGTCCGCTAACGCAAGAAGAGCTCACGCGATGGCTGAACGTTTCGAAGACACTCGCCGACACCGACGCTTGGGAAGGACTGCGATTGGCTGTTGCTGGTCTCCTTCAATCGCCAAGTTTTCTCTACCGCCTCGATCTGGGCACAGCCGATGAAGCAAGTGCTTCACGTCGGCCCTTGACCGGTTACGAGATCGCGTCGCGCTTATCGTTTCTCTTTTGGAACCAAGCGCCTGATGAAGCATTGCTCGATGCTGCCGAACGCGGCGAGCTCGATACGCCCGAAGGCATTACGCAAGAAGCCGAACGTCTCCTTGATGATCCTCGAGCACGCCGAGCCGTGCGTACGTTTTTCCGGCAATACCTCGACATCGGAAGACTCGAGGGAATCACGCGCAATCCTGCAACGTATCCTTTCTTCACGCCGACGATTACGGACGCGATGCGGAAAGAGGTCGAGATGATCGTCGAGGATCTCGTTTTCGAACAGCGCGCCGATGCTCGACGCATCTTCAGTACGCGCAACACCTTCGTAAACAGCGAACTCGCCGCCCTCTATGGAGTCGATGCTCCAGGTGCATCGCCCACGACGTTTGTCAAAGTAGAACTGCCCGCCGACGGACCTCGCGCAGGAATTCTGACGCTTGGCGCATTTCTCACGATGAACGCGCACGAGTCGTACACGTCGCCGACAGCGCGTGGAAAATACGTACGCGAGCGAGTGCTTTGTCTCGACGTACCCGCGCCTCCTCCCGGAGTCGATACTTCACTCGATCCGGTGATGATGGGCGAACCGCCGAAAACCGTGCGCGAACGCATGGACTTGCATCGGACAAACCCATCGTGTGCGTCGTGTCATGCGTTCATTGATCCGCCCGGATTTTTGTTCGAGCATTTTGACTCGTCGGGTGCGTATCGGACCGTGCAAGAAGGTGTTCTGCCTATCGACTCATCGGGTGAACTTGATGGCACACCTTTGACCGATGCACGCGGCTTGGCAACGGTGCTCGAAACGGATGAGCGTGTTGGGCGTTGCATGGTCAAACAGTTGTATCGGCATGCGCAGGGACGTCTCGAAACACCCGGCGAAGCCCTTGCTCTCGAGACGTTGTCCGCACGTTTCAGCACGACGTCTTTTGATTTTCGCTCGTTACTCTTGGACCTCGTTACACACGACGCATTTCGTTTCGTCGGCACGAAGGAGACACCGTGATGGGTCGCCCGAAGCTTTCTCGTCGCACATTTTTGCGAGGAGCCGCGCTTGGCAGCAGCGTAGCGTTGGCCGTTCCCACGCTCGAAGCGATGTTGGGATCACGCGAAGCGGATGCAGCCGTTGGAGGTCCAATCTTTGGCATCTTCTTCTGGGGTGGAGGTTTGCCTTGGCATGACGGTCATGGTGCTGCGCAAGCCGGTCATCCAGATCTGTGGACACCCACGACGACGGGGAAAGACTACGCACCAAGCGAACTGCTGGCGCCGCTCGCGCCGTATCAGCCAAGCGTCGTGACGGGTTTGACTCCCCAAACGATTGTCCCGCCAGACCCTCCTGGGCAAGATGATGGCCATATGCGCGGCTTCATGGTTTCCATGACGGGTGATCGTATTCGTCCGTCAGGTTTTAATCATCCGACGCACACGCTCACGGCACTTCGTCCCACGCTCGATCAATACGTTGCCAAGCATCCCGACTTTTACGGCCTCGAATCGCCTCGTTTTCGCTCGCTGGTTCTTGGCGTGAGCACCGCGCGTTTTCACGACTACGGGCATTGGAATGGCATCTCGTACAACGGGCCGGACGACATCAACTTCACGATCCAGAACCCGGCACAACTGTACGACCTGTTGTTTGGTGTTCAAACGGATACGAGTTCGTTGAAGCGCCGTGCACTGCTGCTCGATGCGGTCATGGAGGACGCCAAGAATTTGTCGGCGCGCGTTGGTGCCGCGGACAAGCAGCGGATCGAAGCGCATTTGGATCATCTCAACACGGTGAAAAATCGCCTCGATCACTCGGGTGACGCGTGTGTTCCTCCGGCCAAACCAGGACCGAACGAAGAGCTGATTGGAAAAACGGATCTGATGGGCGGACTGCTTGCGGCGGCTATCGCGTGCAACATGACGCGTGTGTTTTCCGTCATGCTGACTTCACCAGCGACGACCCACGTGTTCTCGAACTTGGGCATCCCAAACGATTTTCACGCAACGGTTCACGCGGGCACGTGGGATCAAACGCGCGCGGCGATTCAGTATCAGATGCAGGCGTTCGCTGCGTTCTTGGGCAAGTTCGCTGCCGTTGTTGATCCGAATGGAGG
>JBGAOI010000619.1:0-4787 GCA_044221885.1 Polyangium sp. (in: bacteria) | reverse complement strand
CAAACCCGCTTTGATCTTTTTGGCCATCGAGCGCCATCAAATTCGAGTAATGCACTTGGACGAAGAAATGAGCTGTTCCCTCCATGGGCATACCCGCTTCCGTGGGCAGTTCGAGGGCTTGACCGCCTGGGGCCCACACACTGAGCAATCGCGAATCGGGCGGTTGTCCGGCACAAGGTTGTGGATTGGGAGAAACTGTCGCGGTTGTGGAGAAAAGAAGCATGTGATGCACAATGACGTTGTTATCAACCGCTGGAGCAATGGCTGTGATATGTCGTTTTGCACTGACCGGCACGTCAATGCCATAACAGACGTATGCGTCCGGGGTAGCTTTGGGCATCGTGTACATTGCTGCCGCACGAAGTTTCGTATCTGGTGTACATGACAAACCATTCATGCCGCCACCAGCTCCGCCGCCGCCACCAGCGCCACCAGCTCCGCCATTGCCGCCACACGTATCCGTTGCTTTGGGCGCTCCTGCGGCAAGCCAAGATGTGAGCGTTTGGAGATCGGCGGGATTGAGGGCCATGTTCGGGGGTGGAGGCATGGGGGCCATGGTGCTGTGAATGCGCGTGTCCACCAATTCGTAGACCTTTTTCGACGGGTCACTTTTTCCAGCGGCGTGAAAATCGGCCTGCGTGATGAGGGACATCGACGCGCCATACACCGGCATGGCCCCATGGCAGCTTTGGCAATGCGTTTTGACGATATCGGCGACATCGCAAGGAAGATCGCCAGAACCCGTACCACCCGCACCTGCACCACCCCCCGTTGTGTTTTCAGATCCACCGCCACCACAAGCGGCAAATGCCATGGGAACGACGAGGAAAACCATTCCGACGTAGAATACGCTGCTTCGTGTCATGTTTACTCCTTGGTGTGCGCATCATTGGCGCCAACTCGCATGAGACACGGCAGGGCCTGCAAAAGTAAAGCGCCGCTCGAGCGATTGTCTTGGCGATCGGAACGTTGGACGCCAAAGGGTTTGACGTCGGAGATTCAACGCTCCGTTGTACACAGGTTTGTCTTTGCCGTGCGCGCGATCGTACAGACGAACGTTTTTCTTGACAGGTGGTTTGCCGGTGTTAGGGTTCGCCGGTGCTGTTCGTCCGACACGGATCAACTTTTCTGAGAAGGGGTGAAGTTTTCACTTTCGTCCAGCGGCGATGTGTGTTAGGAGTGATGCATGGCCACGACGGTCCCTGGTGCGCAAACGGTCAAACCTCAATCGGTGAAACCTCGAGGCGTGTCTCACGAAGCGTGGGCCTTCGACGACGATCCGACCGAATACCCGGATTTTGAACCCGTGGGCCGCGAACCGATCGAGAGCAACCTCGCGGAAGCGATCGAGCCGGTGATCCGGCGACACATGTCCGAGCGGGGCATTCGTTGTTATGTCGGCTCGGACAATTTCATTTACTGGACCAAAGGCAACAACAAAGACTGCGTTTCACCGGACATTTACGTTGTTCCCGGCATGGGTGATCGGGAAATTCCACAAGATTACAAAGGGCATAAGAACGAAGGTTCGTGGAAAACGTGGATTCACGGGGCTCGGCCAACTTTTGCTTTGGAAGTGAAGGCTTGGCGCAATCCCCGCAAGGACGAGCTTCAGTCGCCGGATCGTCACGATCGTTTGGGTGTGAAAGAACTCATCGTGTACGATCTTTTTTTCGAGAGCCGACGTCGCGCGGATCGCAAACGATTTGCCGTGTATCGGCGCGACAGCAACGGAGCGTTTCCGAAGATCTTCGCGACCAACGACGATCGGGTTTTTTCGGAAGAACTTGGAGCGTTTCTCGTTGCCGATTCGAAAGACAACGGGCTTTTGCGCCTGGGTGTAGGGCTGCGGGGTGAGAATTTGTTGCTGTTCGACGAGGAACTCATCACGCAGGAATCGCGTTTGCGGCGAGCAGAAACGCGCCGTGCGGATGAACAAGCGCGCCTGCGTCAAGAAGAAGCGCGCCTGCGTCAAGAAGAAGCGCGCCTGCGTCAAGAAGAAGCGCGTCGGGCAGACTCCGAAGCGCGCCTGCGTCAAGAGGAAGCGCGTCGTGCGGATGCCGAAGCGCGTTTGCGTCAAGAAGAAGCCCGTCGTGCGGATGAGGCCATGCAGCGCGCCGCGGCGCTCGAAGCGGAGTTGGCTCGATTGCGGGCAAGTATCGAGGCTCCATCCAAACGTTCCAGCAAGAAGTAAGACGCCGACAAACTTCACTCGCGTGAAGATCGCGTGAACAAGGCCGAGTTCGCTTTTCGTACGATGTCTCATGATGCTGGATGCCGTTGCGCAGGTCGGATTTCGCAAACCGCCACACAGGGCACTCGTCTTTTGTGGCTGACACCGTGTCATTCGCAGTAGTCTGCGAACTGGTCCGACATGAAGACTTGCGAGACAAACTCTGCCTGCCATCCATGGTCACTTCGTTTCCGAAGCTCGGCAATCCATTGCATTCTTTGCACTTGGCCTGCCTTGAGCCTTTTCGCGTGTGCTTCGAGCAGTGACAGCGGCAAGCAGGCTGCTGCACCCTCGTCATCGTCCGCTTCCGTCAGCGTCGCCGTTTCTTGCGCGCCTACCGATCCCTCGACGTCAACTCCGGACGATGATTCCCCGGCCGCATGTCGACCCCGAAATCCAGCGCCAAACGACGCCATGGAGCTGCTCGCCCAGAACGTACGCCAACCGTACGGGAAAAACGTCATCATCGAGTACTCGGGGATTGTCGAGACAACCACTTCGTTGTGGCGCCTCTTGCCGACGCTTTCCGAAGCGGGGCACGTGACCTCCATTGCGCCTACGTTCACCGAAGGCCCGCATGGTCCGATCTACGGAGCCTTGTTCGAGAAGCCCGAACGAGAAGCCAATGGTGCAGCGACCACATCGCTCCATTTCGGGTTCGCAACAGCCGCATGCGCAGGCGGTGAACATGCGTGGATCGGGCCGTTTGTGCCGCTTGGTCTCGGACGCCACGGTGCCGTGACGCTCGTCGACGCCATCCGATTGTCCGGACAACCTCCGATCACAGGCTTACGTATGGTCGTCGATTCAGCGCCGATTTCTGGGCTTGATCATACTGGTCCGACGACGGAGGTATTCGAACTGCTCGTTGGGAAAGGTCGTTCGGGTATGCCCGTGATCGAGCCAAAAGGCGCAGATGTTGGCATCTTGGGTCGAGTCTCCAACCTCGCGGGTCAAGTCCCACCGCCAGCTGGGGTAAGTAGTGACGAACCATTTCAGGATATTCTCTTGCACGGTTCGGGCTTTTATCCCTTGGGTCAAGGATCGGCGATGCTCGTGTATCATCGTCGAGGTCCGATCGAACGGCGCGAGATTGACAGCGGAGCGCAGGGCAAACCAAGTGCGGCGCCAGCCTTCTTTCCTCCATCCTTTCGGCTCGCGGCGCGTATCGGCGACCAAGGTTTGACCACGGATCCTTCGCGCGTGGGTGTCGCGTACGTCATTGCGATTGCGACAAACCAACCTCCCGCCGAGGTCTGTGACAAACCTATCGAAGGCGCGAGTTTCGTTTGCCGAACCGCGCATGGTCACTTGGAACGGTACATCGATGGGGCCGAAGCGCAATGGTTTGTCGGTTTGTTCCCTGATCCCGAGTCCGCGCAAAGCGTTATGAACACGTATAAAATCAAGGGCAAAGTGTACGCGACGGAGCCACCGCCAGGCGTTACACCAGCATTGCTCGACGGCAAACCCGTTCCTTGGGTTCTCGACGGACGACCTCCGAAGCCGCAGAAGAAACCGCTGTGGGGCTTCTGATTTTCCGGTCGGGCTAACTATCCCCCGTACACTTCGTCCTGCTCGATACGGCTCAGCACCCAGTCAAACGCGCTCGATTCGACGAGCGCTCCGCAATGTCGGCATTTGTCCACCATTTCGACGGGTAAGGGAGCTCCACATGCCGGGCATGCTGGTTTGCCCTCGGCGTTGTTTTTCCGGGCCGTGCTGCGGACGAGCGTCCAATATTCCGTATAAGGTCGCTCTTTCGATTTGCTGCCACCAACGACCTGGTTGTCGCTTTGCTGGATCGTGTAGTCGAGGCTCGATGCATGGATACGCACGGTGACGGCTTGGTACCACTTGTCGTACGTCACGCGGGCAAGGTCAATTTGAGAAATGCGGGCGTTTTCCGTGATGTTGCGCAATCCTTGCTGGCGATACGCCTCAATCCAATAGATCTGCGCGTTCCAAAGTCGATCCGTCAAATAGGGCCGCGCGCGTTGCCATTCGAGCGAACTCCAAGCGACTTGCATGGTCGAAAAGATCTCTTTGACCCGCGTTTCGATGTTGTCGCGAGTGAACGTGGGATCGGCTCGCATCAATTCTTCGTGGCGTTCGCGCAGTTTGGCATCGAAAACCGTGGGGGCTGATGTTCCTTGTTCTTCGGTGGTACCCGTGAGCATCGGACCGCGTTCTTCTCGTGAAACAACTTCAATGCGTTCGACTACCCAATCGAAATGACCAGAATCGACGGCTTGCGAACAATACGTGCAACGTCCTTGTACGGTTTTCTCGAGCGGTGCGCCACAATTCGGACAAACCAAGGCTCGAGCTTTTGCTGGAGGCCGAGATCGCGTGCCCATGGCGCGTTGCAACGTCCATCGTTCGCAGGCGTAATACGCTTGAGAATGACCACTCGCCTCGATCTCCGTGTAATTGGATTCGATCTCCATGGTGATGCGGTGTGTCCGGGCCGCATCATTGCGATTAAAATGGTACGGACGCATGGCCCCGACAATCACCGACGAAACGACGGAACGGCTCAACGAATGCAGGG
>JBGAOI010000618.1:0-4787 GCA_044221885.1 Polyangium sp. (in: bacteria) | reverse complement strand
TGGGCTGCAAGTTGCGCTCGGATTCAACGGATGCCGCGAGCACATCAAAAGGAAAATCCGTTCCGCCTCCGATGTAGCGCATGAGAAACCGCGAAAGAATCGTTTCGGACCGACAAAACTCCCAGAGTTTTTCGTGCGTCGTCGAATACATCAGCGCCCGCGCCGCGCCGCCTGCGCGCAACGTACCAGTCACGAGAATTTGCGCTGCAAGCGTCATCGAATTCATCGCCTCTGTCGGATCTGGCATTGAACCGCTGACATCGAGATAAATTTCGGTCCGGCCCTCGAACGATGGAACGACAAACCCTTCTTCATCCGCAATACGTTCGCGCACGAGCGGCATGGCTGTTCCCAACTCTTCGCCTCGCAAACGTAATGTCGTGAGCCAATCAATCCCGGCAATGGGTTCCCCTGGCTCCCATTCCTCGACAGTCGTCGGCACGAGCGCTTCTGAATACGTGGCAACGGGCGGCGGCGTAAACAAATGCTTTTCGGCTTCGCGTCGATAATGCGCAGCCATCACGTCGGTCACGAGGCGCGATTTGTCCCCGCCTTGACCGGGCACTCCCCCAGCACGTTGTGACAAATCCTGATTCTGCAGGGCTTCACCGAGTTTTTCCGAGAAAAACTTCTTTTCGATGGCTTTCTGAATGGCGGCTTTTTCGGCCTTGCTTGGAAGAAGCGCCTCCGCCCACTCTTCCGCCGTCGGTTGATTGGATATCGTCCCCGGATCAGCGCCTTGCCCCTGCGGTGAACTTCGATATGCGTACGGATACGCAATCGAGGCAAAATACAAATACTGCAATATCAGATCGGGAGCAAATCCAAACAGGTTTTGCGCAACCAATCGAGCGTCCAGCCGATAATGAGGAAACGACGCGGCCAAAAATTCCTCGGTTCTGCCAAGAATCTCGCCTTCGCGACGTTGCCAAACTTCTTCGAGCACGGTGCATTGAAACAACAAAAGTATATCTTCCGGCGAATCGTCTGCTCGTGCCGCCAAAAGACGACACAACTGGTCTTCAATGGGTCTGTCCACCGGCGACGTCCGCACGAGCCGCTCGTCAATCAAAAGTTCGTACAACGGAATCGTCAATGTCCGTCGCAATTTGGGCAAGAAACTCCGCTCGAGCAACAAGAGCCGCGCATGGATGGCCGTACTGCCCGGAAATCCCACATGATGGCCAATGACATGCGCAATCAGCCCTTCCAAAGCATCATGCATGCCCATGTCCACAATGGCTTGTCTTCCCAACCGAATTGAACAAGACGACAAATCAATACGCGCCAAAATCGATCCGTCGTCGTCGATGATCGGCGGCCGTATCAGCAAATACCTCGAGTATCTCGAAAGCGCGTGAGGGAAAACCTCCTCCACCAGCGCTTCCAAGTCGACATCCTCACTCACGGCGTCTCCGCAATCCAAATTCGCTGCGAATCAAGAGCGCACGCGACAATCAGGCCCGCGCGTGAAGCGACGACCGCGTGCCCGCGCGTCCACAATGGCAACGGCACGCGTGCATCACCGACGCACAAGCCCGCTTGCGTGAGCGATACCGTAGGTAGGTTTGTCTCGGCGACGGTTTTTTCTGCCAAACATGGACTGCGAAACGCCAAACTCGGCGCCGACTTCGCCCCCAGCAATACTCCAGCCACGACATCAGGACGCTTGCGATCGTGAATGCAAACAAGCGCCGGCTCGGCAAAGTGCATGCGGCCCGGCAAAAATGCGCCGTCCACATCCCGCAAATCCAACGTCTTCACGGCATACGGCCCCTGAAACAACGACTTCGCGCGAGGAGCCAATGCCGTTTCGAGAATGCGGAGCAATCGCCCCTCGATGTCCAACAACGAAGGCACGTTTTTCATCGCCGATGCCACCACCAAATTGAGCCACGGCGGCTCCGCCAAAAGCCCCTCGGCCAGGTTCCAAGCCTTCGCCAAAAGCGCCACACGCCCCGATGGCGGCATCGCTCCAATCCGGCTCGGAAGGAGCTCCAAGAGCAACAACTCCATCAAGTTTTCCGGCGCAAACGCGAGTTTGTCCTCGGACACCACCATGCCCGGACGAACATACCCAAGCCCCACGGCTTCTTCGACGAGCTTCATCCAGCCCAGAAAAATCGGCGCCGCATCCGGCGATCCATCGATCGACCCGGCCAAACGTTTTCCCGGACCGTACACGACAGATTGAAAGAGTTCACCGTTCCATCGCGAAAAACGTCGCTCCCCTTCCCGCGCGTGATGCTCGACCAGGGTTTCGAAGTCAGTCGTCATGACGAACCCATCTCACGTTCGAGCCGCACGGCGGCGGTCAAACGACGTTGGTAGTTTTCATGAACGCTTTTCAGCAGGACGAGGTCGTCGTAGATTGGCCCGGACAAATCGGCCCGGGCGAGTAATTCTTCAATGGTGCGTTGCACCTTGCCGAGGCGCCGTTTCAAATCCGCCGTCGATAACGTTTGCGACGCGACGTCAGCCTCTTTGCGCAATGCCAACACCATCTCGCGCAACGGCGCGTAGGTTGCATATTGCGTCGTGGATTGCTCGAACAAGCGGAGGATCCAACTATTGCGATCCAAAAGCAAAACCCGCGTTTCCGGCTTGTGAAAATAGGGACTTTGCGGATTGGCGCGGAGTTTGTCGAACAAGGCGAACGGTAAAACGAGCCGCACGTCCGCCACGGTGACTTCCGTGCTCCCTCGAAAATACGCAATGGCCTTCGCCAGAAGCAAAATCGACAACAATGCACGAGCCGATACGCCATTTTCGGTTTGCGTGCAGATGTGCGCGTTTTTATCCAGCGGACAATCTTCGTTGCACACATTGGCCACCTTTTTTCCCGCCAAGTGCAACGTGTCTTTGTTGCGATATTCCAATACGTCCGACGCTCGACGACAAAAATCGAGTTGTCCCACGAAAAACCCAAGCATGTCGAGCACCGACGCCGGCACCGGAACACCGCGAATCTCCGCTTCGACTTGATCGAGTTCGTCCGAAGAGAACACCACATCCGCCGGCACGCGTGCTTCAGGTGCCGCAGGATCCGTCACGCGATCTTCCAGCACATCGAGCGCTCGCGCATGAAACGGAGGCGCACGCACAACGATGTCGATGCGATCCTTGAGCGCTTCGATGACTTGAAACGTACCTCCACCTGCATCATCGTTTGCCGTGAGAAACCACGCGGATTTCCCGGCCAAAGCGACCTGTTCGAAGCTTTCTGCGTAGCCTTCGGCAAGAAGTGACAACAGCGCCGACTGGGTCTTCGTGGGAATACGATTGTATTCGTCGATGATCTTCACGCGCTTCGAGATCCAACTGCGCCATTCGACCTTCACTTCACTCGCTTGTTCTGCCTTCACCAAACTCGAAGGAAGCGGACTGCCCAAAAGATCCGCGGTCGTGAGTTGCGGATGACCATGTTGCACGAGGCGCCGAATCTCTTGCTGCGGAATTCCGGCCAACGCGGCCATGAGCGTCGCCATGGTGGTTTTACCGCGACCAGGTGCCCCGACAAACAACATGCGCTGCGATGTTGCTAAGTTGCAGAGTGGCAAGAGTACGTACGAGGCAAACCCTGCTCCCGACAGCTCCAGACGCGCGTCACCTCGACCAATGCTTTTGACGTCACCAAGATCCAGATCGAGGTAAGGACAAACGAGAGCTTGTTCGACGATCCAGCGATACGCGCGACGCAATTTTCCCGCGAGGTTCGCAGAGCGACGTGGTCCCAGCGTCAAGGATCCATCGGCACCAACACGTGCACGGCCGTCGAGAAACGAAGCAACGAGGCGGTGAGGATCCATCGGGTCAGCGCATGATTACGCGACTCGAAGAAATTGGGAAGGGTCATGGGGATTTGTCAGGACCAACTTGACGAATCGGCGAGTTGGCTCGGAGAACGCGTTACTTCGCTTTGGAAATCGCTTCGATGAAGAGTTGACCATCGCGGTCCGAGAACGTGAAGCTGACTTGATCATCGACGCTGATGCCTTGGAGAAGTTCGGGTTTGTCCACCTCGAACATCATCGTCATGGCTTTCATGTAGCCGGGGATGTCTTCGTGGGCGATGGTGATGTTGTCTTTACGTTCACCGATCGCGCGGACTTTGCCGCGTGTCGAGTATGTTTGTCGTGGCGCACTGCTGGAAGCCGCCCGCGTTCCACCGGATTGTTCTTGCGTTTTGGAGCAAGCGAGCGTGGGAACAACAGCTAGAACAAGGGCGATTGCAACGAAAAACGACGTACCGCGTCGAGCTGAGGTAACGAGCATGGCGGTGGTGTACCACCCCGGCGAACAAAGAGAAATGCATGCGCATCGCATCGCAACTAAGGCGTTCGCCCGTGCGTCATGGTATGGGGCGGGGCCATGAGTAAGCGCCGAATGACGCAACTCGACCTGTTTGCGTTCGAAGCTCCCGCACCTCCTTCCGAGCCCGAACCCCAAGGTCGTCCTGATCCTTTGGTTTGGGTGTCCGAACTGCACTTCTTGCGCGACTTCGATGCTTCGGAAGGATCACTCCTGCGCAAAATCCAACTGCGTCGCGGCCTGAATGTTCTCTGGGCCCCACCAGCCCCCGAGGGTCTCGAAAATCGCTTGGGAGACGGACAAATCACCGGCCATACGGCAGGAAAAACCACGTTCTGCCGCATGATCCGGTACCTCTTGGGTGAACAACGCTTCGGCACCGCGCGTGCGCAAGAAAGAATCCGCGATGCATGGCCAAACGGCTGGATCGTCGGGGAAGTGTTCATCCGCAGCGATCGCTGGGTCGTGGGGCGACC
>JBGAOI010000617.1:0-4795 GCA_044221885.1 Polyangium sp. (in: bacteria) | reverse complement strand
CCGCATTTTCGTCCGCGGATTCGGGAATCGCCGGCAACATTGCGTCCAGCAGTACGTCCCCGTGTCGCTCGGCCAAACCCAAACACAATCGAGTATGATGGGCCTCTTCCTGCGCCGCTCGCAAAGCCGCACGCACAAGGTTTGTCGGGGCCGAAGCCCGACGCAGATCTCGAGCCAACGCCAGAAATGCCGGAATCGACGCGCATTCAGCTCCAGCTTCCCGCCCCCAATACTCGAATGCCCGTGTCCGCATGACGTCATTCGGCGCATGCTTATTCGAACGTTGCATACTCCGCATGAAGATCGGCGCGGTTTCGGCATGCGTTTGTCCCGGAACACGCAAGGGTCGACCACCTGCACCGAGCCCAGCAAGCGCAAGCATAAAACCTCCGCCAAGCACCGTCGCCGTCGTCACGCCCAGCACCAACAAAGCACTTTTCCCAGGAGAACGTACCGTCGCTCGAGCCGCATACAATTGCTTTGTGTCCACAAAAATGGGCACTTTCGTATCATATTGAAGCCCTTGCAAAACGCCGTCCTTGATTTCGATCTCGTCAAACCGAGACGATAACCGAAGGCCATCTTTCCCGACGAAAAGCAAGGTCGACGAAGTGTCGAATTCAATCGCTTCGCCTTCCACCGTGCTCACCCAATACTTCTTTTCCGCCGGATCACGAGCCGGAACGATCACTCGAATCTTTCGCGTCGGATCTGTCGGATGCGGGCGCTCGATTGTACGCTCCTGAATCGTTTGCGGAACGCCAAAACCGTTCAAGCCTGACAGGGAATCGGGCCGAATGTCGAATGTCGAATAACATCCGGTACTTTGAGTTGCCGCCACGAGGGTCACCAACGCAGCCGTCGATTTCGAGGTCATTCTCCATTTTCCTTTCCGCAAGCCCAAAACCCATCAAAATTGGCCAACAATGGACAAACCCGTTCTTTGTTGATCCATCCAAGGCAAAATGCCCAGGGAAGCTGGGCGCCAAGCCGAACGCGGAGGATCCATGTGGGAAATGCGTTGCGTACCTTGGGCAAGCGCAAACACATCAATCGCTTGCGCCCCCAAAAACCCTATCGCCGTCAGCGCAATCAGCCCTTCTGACGATCCACTCCCAGTTCCCACATATCCGCCGAGAATGGGAAGCACTACGTTGAGTGAAAGCGCGCCAAACCCGCGCGCCGTGTACCCATACGCCCAATGAAAAATGGGCCCCATGAAAACATGCGCGACCGCAAAGTTCGCAAATCCAAACACCTGTATGTCCTTTTGCCCCGACGCCAACAAAAGAGCCGTACCGACATCCATAGCTCCCAAAACCAGGCCCAAATCTTTGCCGTACCAATACGGCTCTTCCCGTATCCTCCCATCCACCAAAGGTCCCCACATCGACGGGCGACGTACAGGCCAAGTCATTGGCACAGGTGGCGTCGTTGCCGCGGGTGGGTTTGTCGGAGGCAATTTCTCCTCGGGCCTAGGCACGATTGGAGGTGCAGGTGTGGCCGATTGTTCAGGTGGATTGGCTTGCTCGGGTGGCGACTTCGGCGCTTCAGGCGTAGCCGAAGATGTTGGCACGGGCGGCGATTGCGCCAAAACGATGACGGGAGAAAAAAAGCTCGCTCCACCAACAACCAATGCGACGTAGAAAATACGCACAGGAGTCCTCGATTCGACACGCTTTGCGGGTAAATCGAGCTAACTACGATAGCAACACTTTGTCAATGCATTTGCCGACGTTCAACGTGCAAACGACTCGATTCATCCACGCAGCTTGGACGCGGCGTACGCAAGCCCTTGCGCATTGAGGCCCACGTCGAGCTCGAGCAAGGCGCGATCGGCGGCGTTCAATGGAAGACCTGCGCGTTGCGCTGCGGCATCCATTGCCGAAATAAGCCCGGCACGAATCAATGATTCTGCGTTCGCCGGATCTCCTTGATTCGCTTGCGCCATGAGTGACGCCGAGACGTCAATCCATGCATGCAATTGCTCAGCCGCCTCTTCAATGGCCGAGATTTCACCAAAATGCGTCAATGCCGCTTTGTCCACGCCCAGATTGCGCACGATATCAATGCTCGCGTGCGCCGCTTTGGTGTCGAAATCCGTCGGACTCGTCGAAGGAAATACAAAGGGTTTGGCGCGCTGAAGCTGCGGATACGACAAACCAAACGTGTCTCCTGTAAAAACACTGTTTCGAGCCGGATCATGCACGATAAAATGATGGTTGGCATGACCTCGCGTGTGGATGAAACGAAAATGCGTATCGCCAAAGGCAACTTCGGCCCCATCGTCGAGCTGTTTCACACGTGCGGCGTCAATCGATTCAATCGTCCCATACAATGCGTCGAACTTTTCCGCGCCATACACGCTTCGCGCGCTCGCCACGAGTTTCGACGGATCGATCAAATGACGCGCTGCTCGAGGATGCGCCAAAACCGTCGCATCCGGACAAGCTTTCGCGAGCAAAGACGCTCCTCCCGCATGATCGAGATGCACGTGCGTCACAATGATGTAACGAACTTGCGTCGGGGAAAGCCCTTCCCGTTCGAGCGCCGCAAGCAGCTTGGGCACGGCAAGATTCGTGTTTGTCTCAACAAACGCGGCTTCATCACCTTGGATACGCAAGTAGGCACAAGCGATTCCCGGGCCGAGGTAATCACAATCGATCGTAACGAGACGTGGCGTGGTCATGACGTCAAGATATCCTCTCTTGAAGAACTGCGGTAGAGTTTGTCGCGGGAGAGAACCGTCAAAATGCGTAGGGATCGGCCATGAGTTCGTCCAGACGACCCGCCGGCACACCAGCCGCTCGGGCCATACGTTCGATTCGGCGCCGCTCCACGGCACAGATGCCATCACTCACTGCCGCGATGAAAATGGCCAAACGCAGACCATCGTCCGCAGCGCGCCGAGCGGCCAACTTGCGACCAATCGCATCCGCACTGAGATCCGGGCCAATTCCCCGAATACGCGCTCGGCTTTCGTCCACGACAGTACGCAAAACACGCGGAGCGACATGGGACGACAGCATCGTCTCCACCGACTCGGCAAGCGCTCGTTTCTCCGTGTCGTCGATGACCGTGTCCGCCGCCGCAATCAACACGATGAGGTCCGTCAAGACGAGCAAGCCTTCGTCGCGATCAGCAAAACGCGCACAAAGACGCTCGACAAGCGGAGTGATGGACGGCGCGGCAAGCACGCTCAGGCCCATACTCGACCTCGAACAGTGACTCAAGGGAAAGTTTAGCCGTTCTAAACACTGAACATATGATCCGTATTTCAGATCTGGCGCACGCTGGTCGGGCATTTGGATGAATTCATACGGAGGTGGTCCAAGAAAAAATAGCGGTGACAAACCTTTGGTGGTTTTTCCTGTTGACGGGAGTTTTTCGTGGACTAGGTTGGCCCGGACAGACGGCGGGGGTTCGTCGTCGTTCATTGTTCATCGTTGATAGGTAGGGGAATACCAATGGCCAAAGTAGAAAATCGTCTCGCGGGCACACCTTCGTGGTTTGATCTCATGACTCCGGACCTCGAAGGCGCACGGAAGTTTTACGGCGATCTGTTTGGATGGACGTACCTCGTGGGGCCCGCAGAGATGGGGTACTACACCATGTGCAAGGTGGGCGATGCGAACGCGGCGGGGATGGGTTTGCGGCCAAAAGATGCGCCTTATCCGACGGTGTGGAGCATCTACTTCAAGTCGACGGATATCAATGCGTCGGTGGAAGCGGTCAAGGCCAATGGAGGTCAAGTGACGGTGCCTCCCATGGAAGTTCCTGGCGCGGGACACATGGCGGTATGCATCGATCCGACGGGGGCAGCGTTCGGGTTTTGGCAAGACGGAAATCACACGGGCGCGCAAGTCGCGGACGAACCTGGCGCCATGACCTGGGCAGAAGTCAACACGCGCGAAGGGGCGAAAGCGCGAGACTTCTACACGAAGGTCTTGGATTGTTCGGCGCACGTTATGCCCGGCATGGAGTATTGGACGCTCAACAAGGGCGCGGATGCCAAATGCGGCGTGATGCACATGGATGACAAATTCCCGAAAGAAATCCCCAATCATTGGACGGTGTATTTCGCCGTCAATGACACGGATGCCTCTGTGGAACTCATCAAGAGCAAAGGCGGACGCGTCAACCACGGGCCATTTGATACACCTTACGGCCGTATTGCAATGGTCGCCGATCCCTACGGCGCTATGTTTGCCATCATCAAGCTGTCAATGCCGGCGTGACCCCAGCTCGTAGCGTGATGGTCGCGAACGCCCGAAATTGTAGATCGCGATTTCGGGCGTGAACAAACGGGTCAACAGGCTGTCAAGACAAACGCTTCGAATCGCCCCGCCGCGACATCGATCAAGAGCACCTCGTCTGCCACTTTCGACGCAAGCGCATAAACCGCCGATACCATCGCAATCGCGAAAAGCGCTTCATGCGTTCCCGCCCGCTGCGAAATGTCCACTTGACGAACGTTTTGCCATGCCGAACCTTCGAGCGCCCGGGCAAATCGTGCATCATTTCGAGGCAATACCACCAATGCGCGAGCCACGTCCGCGGTGATTCGATCCAAGTGCAGCCGCGGTCCGTCGTCACTTTGTCGCGCAACGATGCGAGCCAACGGCGTCGCACCTCGAGCATGACAAACCTCGGCACATTCGAGCCACAAGGCCCCTGCTCCGTCGGTGTAGGTGCCCGTCCAGTCAACGCCAGACAAACAGCTCGGACCCAAGCTTACGCGCGTCAAGTCGTCATATTCTGACAAACCCGCCACGACCATCGCATCGGCGTGATC
>JBGAOI010000616.1:0-4796 GCA_044221885.1 Polyangium sp. (in: bacteria) | reverse complement strand
CGTCGGTGGCGGGATGCCGCTAGCCGCGTACGGTGGTCGTGACGACGTGATGAGTGTCGTGGCTCCTCTTGGGCCGGTGTATCAGGCCGGCACGTTGAGCGGAAACCCTGTTGCGGTCGCAGCGGGTTTGGCGACGCTCGAACGATTGACACCGGACGTGTATGACAAACTCGAGACCCTCGGAGCGATGCTCGAAGCAGGTTTGTCAGAAGCGACCAAGGCGGCGGGCATCACCGCCACCGTGCAACGTGTCGGCTCCATGATCACCCTCTTCTTCGCCGAGGGACCCATTCGGTCGTGGTCGGACGCAGCACGAGCCGACACGAAGCGTTTCGCATCTTGGCACGCGGGCCTGCTCGCTCGTGGTGTCTACTGGCCGCCGTCGCAATTCGAAGCGGCGTTCATCTCGGTCGCGCACACGGAAGCAGACATCGCCCGCACAGTCGACGCGGCCAAAGCCGCACTCGCTGGCTGAATTCGTTCAAGCTCGAACGATACCCTTGCGTCGTTTCGCCAAGACAAACACTCCCACGAGCGACAACCACCACGACGAAGACGTTTCATTCGTCGTGTGTTGCATGCTGCATGCGCCTGAGACCTGCGGTTCATCGATCGGTGCAGGGCCAGCCCCAATGACGTTTTCGTTTCCACCCGAACCGCTGTTGCCGGTGTTCCCACCCGCTCCGCCATCACCTCCGGTCCCGGATCCGGACGACGAAGACGAACTGCTGCTCGAGGAAGAGCCCGACGCAGGTTTGACGATGTCGATCGCTGCGCACGAGTAGTAATAAGGCGTTGCTGCACCGGCCATGAACTGTCGAAGCTGCAGGACGCAGTTCGTGCACGGCGTATCGGGAACGGTGATCTCGGTGGAAACCATGCCTCCGGACATGCCGTTTGCATCGTCCGCTTCGTACAAAACGTTCGCATCGAGATCGGCACGTTTGGCGAGGTTGATGGCTTTCGGTGAGAGAGCGACGCGGAATTTGCCGTTGTGGTTCACGGTTTCTTTCCACATCACCGTGATCTTCGATCCAACTTCCAACGACGTCGTTTTGTAGCCTGCGGGGCATGCCGAAGCGGTCGCGTCTTCGTTGGGATCCTCGGGACCTGCACCGAAATAGCAACCGCACGGACCACTTTTCGCGCCGTCGTCGCTCGTCACGGGTGGAGGGTTCATCAGCAGCGCGTGAGCGGATGCGTTTGTCGAAACAAACATGAGTGCAACGCTTGCAAGAAAGCCGAACGTTCTGGAAACCATGGCAACTCCAAACCGAGGATGGGGTTCGAGAGTAACCTAGCGTTATGCCACTCGGGAGATCGTTCTGGACCGAACGATACTGCGTCGCGTGATCACGTCGGTGGTACGCTCGCCGGTGAGCTTTTGATCTTGTAGCGCATGCGAAACGTGGAGATTGTCGCCCCGAGTTCAGCGCGGGTGACACTTCGTCCTCGGCCACGAATCACATCGAGCAGCTCGTGATAGAGCTCGTGAAGCAGGACCTCTTCGATGAGTTCGTTGACGGTAGCGGGGAAAGCTTGCGCGCGTAGAGCGACACGCGAGCACGCGACGGATTCATCGGTTACGCGTAGGAAGCCAACGGCGTGGTGGGTGCCGATGATGTCGACGCCGACAAGCGATGAGGGAATTGGACTGCGACACTTTCCGGATTCGTAGACGCGGCGAATGTTTTTCCGGACATCTGCAGACACGCCCGACATCGGACCTCGTTCGGAATTAGCGACGGACGCGGGCATCATCGACGTGGGCGAAAGCGACATCGGGCCTGTTGCCGAAGTGGAGAGCGGGCCTGAGGACATCAGCGACATCGGACCACTGGAAGATGTTGATTCCGCATCCAGATTGCGTGTCGCGCGGGGTTTGTCCGCTACAGGTGTTGCCGGAATGATGCCTTTGGCAATGAGGAACATGTCGAGCAGCATCGTGGCGATGTCGCCGCTCAAATGCTTTTTCGACAAATGCAGCGCATGCAGTCGAACGAGGGGCAAAGTGAGTTTGCGACACAGTTCGTTCTCTTGCTGCTCTTTGGCCGAGGGCAGATCCGTCATGTGGGACGTCGATTCGAACTGGATCACGAAAAGCGGAACGCGTTCATGATCGACGGCGACGTAGTCGAAGAGAGATCTCGAAGCGAACTGCGAAAGTTCGGGAGAAATTCCTGCGCTATCGAGACGGAGGGCGTCTTGCGCTTTGACCTTCAAGAGAAGGTTCGCGCCGGCCTTCTTGCTCGCAGCCGAAAGCCCGAAGGTGGCCACCTCGTCGTTATGATTGAGGAGCTTCTTCAGGTTTGCGTTCATGCGCGGTTCCGACTTTGCTTGGCCGAAGAACGCGCGAGGCGTGGTTTGTCGCCTTTTTGGCGTGGCGCGATCCTCATGGCTTGCTTTGGTACGGTAGGCTCATGGCGGTTCGGATCGCAACCAGAGACGACAAAACATTCCGGTAGTTCGAATCACATGCGGATGTGGTTTTGGCAGTTCCGCGCATTCGTTGCGCGTTTGCGAATACGTCAAACCTGCTCGGCCAACCGCGACGGTTTCTCAACAACCTGCTAATCTCCCCGCCCCATGAAACCGAAGCGTTCCCTATGGTTTGTCCTGGCAGCGATGGCGCTGGTGGGTACGCCGCTCTCCACGATGGGTTGTGCAGGCGGCCCCGGCAGCGGAAGAACAACCAACGTCAAAGCTGGCGAAATGCCGCAAGACGGCACGTGGACCGGCGTTTGGTACAGCGAACTGTACGGCTATCTCCACCTCGTCCAGGACGGCAATGCCGTCAAAGGAAAGTGGATCCGACCCCACCGCGACAAGTGGGGCGAGATCGACGGTGAAGCCGACGGCGACCTGATCAAGTTCAAGTGGAGTGAGCACGTGATCGACTTGGTCGGCCCGAATGCGACCAAGAGCGGACGTGGCTACTTCAAGTACAAGCGCCCGGCAGGTGACAACGTCGACGACACATTCTCTGGCGAAATCGGCTTTGAAAAAGATGAAGTCGGTTATCCGTGGGAAGGCGTCAAACAGCGCAACGTCAAACCCGACCTCTCGTCGATCGGTGGCAACGGCGCGAATGAAGTCGGCGGCGGCGAGTGGGATACGGACAACGCAGAGAAGGGCAAACCTGAGGAGCCCGCTTCTCCCAACTGAGGCACATGACGCGACCGCAACCTCGAGGCACCAAGTTCCGCGAGCCTCCGATTTTCGAGCGTGGCGCAGCGAATCGTTCCGGCAGTTCGCTTGCCCCGCTCGACGTTCCGGAAGTCAACCCTGACAAACTCTTTGGTTCGCTTTCGCGAAGCGCTCCCGCAGCACTTCCCGAAGTCAGTGAGCCCGAAGCGTTTCGTCATTTCCTCCGTTTGTCGCAGTGGAACTTCTGCATCGACTCGCAGCTTTATCCGCTCGGGTCGTGCACCATGAAGTACAACCCGAAGATCAACGAGTGGGCGGCCCGCATCCCCGGTTTCGCGCGGATGCATCCCGAAACTCCGGAGGAACTCGCCCAAGGCAGTCTCGAGGTCATGTGGCACGTCGCCCAAATGCTCACGGAAGTGAGCGGCATGGACGACAGCTCGCTTCAGCCTTCCGCGGGTGCACAAGGCGAACTCGCCGGCTTGATGATGATTCGCGCGTATCACGAGTCCAAGGGGCGAAGTCCGAAGAAGGTCTTCATCCCCGAAAGTGCGCACGGGACAAACCCAGCTTCGTGCACGCTAAACGGCCTCGTTGCGGTGAAGATCGACAAGAACCCGAGTGGTGTCGTGACGCCGCAAGAAGTAGCGGCAGCCATCGAACGCGAAGGCACCGACGATGTTTGCGGCTTGATGATCACGAATCCGAACACGCTCGGTGTCTACGAAAAACACCTGCCGGAGATCATCGAGATCATCCATTCACGCGGCGGTTTGGTGTACGGCGACGGCGCAAACACCAACGCGATCATGGGGCATGCGCGTCCGGGTGATATCGGCGTCGATGTCATTCACATCAACCTGCACAAGACGTTCACAACGCCGCACGGTGGTGGTGGTCCAGGCTCGGGACCGGTTTGTTTCAAGAAACATCTCGAACCTTTCCAGCCAGCACCCGTCGTGATTCGTCGGCCCGATGGAACGTTTGCCCTGGACCACAATCGTCCGCAATCGATTGGTCGCTTGCGGGCCTTCAACGGCAACTTCGGCATGTTCATCCGCGCGTACACGTACTTGCGCGAGATGGGTGGCGAAGGGCTCACGATGGCCAGCAGTTTGGCGGTGCTCAATGCACGGTATCTATGGGCCAAACTCAAGGACACGTATGCGGCACCGATTCCTGCTGAGTGCATGCATGAAGTCGTGCTCTCGGACGTGGACATCGAAAAAGCCACGGGCGTCAAAACGCTCGACATCGGCAAACGCCTTCTCGACTACGGCTTTCATGCACCAACGGTGTACTTCCCGCTTGTTGTTCAAGGTGCGCTCATGATCGAGCCCACGGAGACGGAGACGAAGGAAACGTTGGATGAGTTTGTCGAGGCCATGAAGGCCATCGCGCGCGAAGCTCACGAAGATCCGGCGCTCGTCAAAGGTGCTCCGCACACGACGATCGTTGGTCGCCTCGATGAAGCTCGTGCGGCGCGACAACCGCGGTTGCGTTGGCGTCGGGAGACGAAAAGCGCGACCTGAGATGGGCAAAACGTGGGTGAAAAGCGCCAAAAAACTTCAGGTTTGCGGCAAACTCGCCCACGTCTCGCCTTCGTGCATAATGCTGCCGATCCACTGCCCTTCTCTCTCGGGCAGTTG
>JBGAOI010000615.1:0-4816 GCA_044221885.1 Polyangium sp. (in: bacteria) | reverse complement strand
TTTTATTGCATAGCGCAGGGTTTTAACCCCGCGCGGGGGTGTCGAAACGAACGGTGTCGCGAGTTCTGAGACGGCCTCTTCATCGCGCCCCGACATGGGCCTCTTCAATCAATCAACGGGCTGCTTCAATCAATCCGCCGACTTCTTTTCGTGATCGGCGTGGCAACACAAGTCGATCACGACCGCACTGGCGACAATGAGGAACGGATCTTCGTCGTTGGCGACGTCAATGCAGTAGGAATCTGTGAAACTGAACCAAGCTTTCGATACGCGCGCAATGGTTTGCCCGTGCCGGCGAAATTCGTAATCGTGTTCGAGCAGGTTTCCCTGGGCTTCTAGGTCATCGGGACCAGGAACATCGACGGTGAACGAACAACGAAACAAATTGAAAAAGTCTTTTTTGACGACCGCGAGCACCTGGCCATTACGCGTGATTTCATACGCCGGACGCAACGAGAGCAATTGCTGGGTAATCTTTCCGATTTCTCGACCCGCTGCGTCTTGAAAGGTGAGTTTGTTGCCAATCGAAAAGACGTGCCCATCGACTTTGGCCACCACGTTGCCCCGTTCGTCGGAGATGGTGAAATCGTCGCCAAGAGCGATCCAATCTTGTTTCATGCGATATTTCATGATGTTTTCCCTTGTTTTGGCGTGACGCGAGTGGATTGTCTGGTGCAGTTTTAGTCGCTTTTCGCAAATTGGCACGTTTTTTTTGCTGTTCACGAAACGAGGGGAGTCTTCGGGGCGTTAAACTGATCATCCAAGACGAACTCGCGGCGCACGGGTCTGCATGGATGCGTTCTTTGCGCGCAACGGAAAACTTGACGTGTTATCAATCTAGGCTTGACGTGGAAGCTTGGTGTTGGCTACACACGAGGTATGACAAGAGGCTTGAGCGGCCATTACGGTTATGCAATGTTCATGGTGGTCGTGTTGGGAGCCTGCGCACCCAACTTGACGACGACGGCGCCAACGTCGAGCAGTGGTTCGAGTGCGGGTGGAAATGGCGGGTCGAATGGGGAAGGCGGCGGCGGGGGGTCGAATATGGGCGGAAGCACTGGGTCGAATGTCGGCGGAAATGGCGGCAGTCCCAGCGCGTCCTATTCCATCGATGCCAACGGTCCTATATCGCCCGGACCCGAGACCATTGCAATTTCGACGAACAATGGCGATTGGGTCCTCGGTTGGAAAAATGACGCAAAGTCGCGTCAATACACCGGCGATATTTCTTGCGCTGTGGGCTGTATCCTCAAGGGTTCGCTTTCGAATTCGTTTCCAAGCGATGTCATCATTACAAAGGCCGACAATCATCTTTCGTTCATGTCTGCACCTGGCCCGCAAATGTCCCAGATCATCGTTGTTTCTGTGTCCGGAGTTGCCGGGCCGATGCCGGCCATTACCTTCAATTTTTCGATTGATGGTGCCCCAGCGATTCCGAACAAGGTGTTTTTCCGGAGCAACGGTATGACGACCGCCGCCGAGACCATGCCGTTTACGCTCACGCCTGCCAAATAGAGCGTTCGCGCTCATGCCCCCGAACCTCCCAATTTCCTGCGGCGCGGGTCGTGGGTGGGCAACGGCTGTGGTAGGGTATGTGTCGGAGGAATGAGTCCATGTTGCGTATCACTATCGCTGGCATTGCATTGAGCTTTTGGGTGTTTGGTTGTTCGTCTTCGCTACAAGACAACACTGCGGACGCTGGAACCACTGCGGACTCCGGACCGCAACCGACACCATGCGTTGGAGAATCCGTCACCATTGGAGCGGCGTGCGCCCCCAACGGAGCCACCTGCGGCCATTGTAATGGCCCGCCGGGACCTCTGTATGTGTGCGATAATGGTGTATGGCGAGGCGAAATCATTGGATTTTGTGATGATAACCTGCCGCCGGATCCGTGCGCGAAATGCAGCACGTACCTCAAGGAACCGGGCACCTTTCTCTGCCCCTCGTCCCAAGTGATTTACGATGCGTTCTTTTCGTGTACTTGTACGCGGACGGCCGCGGACCCAATGCCTGGTTGTGCCGACGTGTGTAGCGCCAATTTTTGCACCAATCTCGTCAGCGATGCGGCCTGTAGCGAATGCATGACCAATGGCGTTTGCAGTGTCGACCATTCCGCTTGCCAAAACGATATCTGACGTTGCAAAGTTGCTGCCCCAAAGATTCATCACTTCGGGGGTTGAATCCAGGCTCCTACGTGGCAAGGTAGTCGTGTATGTCTTTGTCGAGGCGCCAATGGCTCATGGCTTCGTCGACCGCGCTTGTTGGCGCAGTGGGAGCCGCTGTTTGGCGTGGTCGAACGCCTGTGTGGGCGCGAGGTCCAAAACTGCGTGATGGTCATCCCGTGTTGCGAATGCCCGTGCGCGCGGGGCTCGTGGTTTTGTGCCAACAAGGCAATGCTTCGCCGCGAGGGTATACACATTCCGGCGGGAATTGCTTGTATGCGCTGGACTTGTCGAATTGCTCCGAAGATGTCGTGGAGATTGTCGCTGCCGCGCCGGGGCGCGTGGCCTACGTGTATGGGGATTCGACGCCGGGGGATTCGAATGCGGGGATGCGTTTTGGCAATCAAGTCAAAGTCGACCATGGCGGCGGGTATTTTACGTTTTATTCACATTTGGACAAAGTCACGGTGCGTGAAGGCGAACTCGTTCGCAATGGGGATCCGCTGGGCACGATGGGTTCGACAGGAGCCGCCGGCAATCGGCACTTGCATTTCAGCCTGCACGAAGGTGAGGCTCGAGACATGGGTGTTGCCGATTCGATTCCCATGCGTTCGCTCGTGACGGCCAATGTTTCACGCAATTACGTTTTTCAGTCCACACCGAGCGAAGACTTTATGGGGGGTCAGCTCGATTTGTGGAACGGGCGTATCTACGGGTCGGAAAATGCGCCGGATGCGTATGTTGTTGACGGGCTGCCGCGCGCGGAATTGCTCGAGCCATTGCAAGCTTCGTATGAAAGGCTGGCGGTCATTGTGGAGCATCGCAAGCGTCTCGATGAATTGGCGCAAGCCTGGCAAGCGCACGACGCTACGTGGGCAAAAGAGCAGCTCGATCCGATACTTGCGCGAACGCCGCGTCACGCGGTAGCTCGATATTGGTTTGGCACGGCGGTACAAATGGCGCAAAAGCAATGGGTGGACGCGGAACGTACGTTCGAGGATTTGTTGACCCGGGGGATGGGCGAAGCGACGTGGGAGATGTGGTTACGCTCGTGGATACACAATCGTTATGGCGTCATGGCGCTGGAACAGAAGCGTCCCGAGGCGGCATTGACGCATTTCCAGACGGCATTGCAATGGGCGACGGCGGTGCCGGAACGGGATTTTGCGGCTGGGCATATCAAGGAATTGGGGGCGGTGGGGCGATGAGGGGCAACGGGACGGAGTTGAGCTTCCGTCCACTCGAAAGGATGGTTTCTGTGACTTGCCGGGGCGTCACAAACCGGCGACCAGCGCCGATGCGCGCCGTCGTTTGGCGTGTGACGCGACGAACGCGTTGCAAGAAACTTGCCGCATCCTGGCAAAGATGTGGTACCATCGCGTCGTCAGGCAGGAGTTACCCCATCGATGCGCAAACGCGTCAACGCTGCATGGTTACAACCAGTGAGTACGGATCCTTCGTTGCTCGTCAATCGTGAGGACGAACTCGAAGATCTGGTTGCGCGACTGGAAGAACTGCGGGACGCCCAGATCCGCGAAGCTCATTTCCTCATTGCCGGGGCGCGAGGGGTAGGAAAGTCTATTTTCACGCAAGCGGCACTCGCGAAGTTTCAAAAGAAGTATCCTGACCAAGCCATTTGTATTCGCGTGGATAGCCGAGGTTTACGATATCGGCCATTTCTCAACAAATTCGCCGATTATTTGGTCGAAGGCGTCAAACCGCACGCGGAAAAAGGTAAACGTACGGACATTTTGCGTTGGCTCGATCAATTGGCACTTTTGGCCAATCAACACCAGATCACACGCGCACAAACAGAAACCCTGGGACGCAAGTATGGCGCTGACGCAACGATGGGCGCGGACTTGCTGTACAAACTGCAAAGCAAGTTGTCCTGGGAAGAAACGCGGAGCCTTGGGACAACCACACAAACCACGTTTTTGGTCACGGACGAGCTGCTGCACGCCGCCATTTCCGCGACGCTCGAACGATTGGCGCAATCCGATTCTCGTTGGCTCGTGGTCGTCTTTTTCGATGATTTGGATCAAATTGCCGATATCGATCACGAAGCGGACGTCGCTACGCTCTTTCGCCAGGTCATGGATCTTCGACCGTGTATTTCGCTCGTGCATTTCCGTACGGAAGCATTGATTGAAAACGTAACGCGTGAAGCTACCGAGCGAATTCAGTTGGATGCATTAAAGGCATCGACGCTTTTTGAATTGCTACAAAGGCGGCTCACCGGCGCGACGGAAACCGTACGCAAGCAATTTCCGCCGGACACGGATTGGGACGCCGTGAAGAGATTGGCCGAACGTACGGGAAATCCATTGGTTTTTCTGCGCTGGGTGCATGGTCTTTTGCGGAGCCATTCCTGGCCACCTCCGGCGACGTGGACGGACGCAAGAGAAATCGCGCGGCTGATTGCCGCCGAAGATCCCCACAATGGTGCGGATGATGAACTCGTCCAGCGGCTCGTTGAAATCGTTGATCGTTGTGATGGGGGGCGAATTGGAGTCACTGTACGTCGTGAAGACCTGATGCGGGGTTGTGCGAGCACAGACACGCGCCCGCCGAAACGTGGACTTTCCGAACAAGAAATCGATTACTTGGTCAAACTTCAGGTTTTGCTCCCGAAACATCGTTACGAATCG
>JBGAOI010000614.1:0-4824 GCA_044221885.1 Polyangium sp. (in: bacteria) | reverse complement strand
ACCACAAGCGCCACGAAAGACTTCGACGCCAAGACGCTCACGCTTTCGGGCAATGTTACGCTCAATGGCGGTGCGATGCCGAATGATACGAAACTCGACGGGATTTCTCGTGGACGATTGCGGTTGCGAAATGTCGATACGGTGGACGACTACGACCTGGACTTTGGCGAAACGGGGGCTGTGACGTATTCGCAAAAGATGTTCGTCGGATTGTACGATGTGTACATTCATGGCAACTACGAATCTCAGCAATCGGTTTTGCCGAGCAATCGCGATATGTTCGTGCAAAACGACTTGGCATTGACGATGACCACAACGCGGGATTTCGATGCCAAGACGCTCACGCTATCGGGCAAGGTGACCGTGAATGGCGCGACGATGCCGAACGATACGAAGCTCGATGGTATTTCGCGCGGACGATTGCGATTCCGAAATATCGATACGGTAGACGATTACGACATCGATTTTGGCGAAACGGGAGCTGTTGCGTATTCGCAGAAGTTGTTTGCGGGATCGTACAACGTGTACATCCATGGAAATTACGAATCGCAGCAGTCGGTTTTTCCAAGCAATCGGGATATGTTCGTGCAAAAGGCTTTGGCGTTGATGACGACGGTGACGAAGGACTTCGATGCGAAGGTCGCGACGGTCACGGGTGTCGTCACGTTGAATGGCTCGGCGATGCCGAATGACATGAAATTGGACGGCCAATCTCGAGGGCGAGTGCGTTTTCGGAATCTCGAGACGGTTGACGATTACGACCTTGACTTTGGCGAGACGGGGGCCGTGATGTATTCGGTGAAGCTGTTTGGCGGGGCGTATGACGTGTACGCGCATGGCAACTACGAATCGCAGCAAACGGTGTTGCCAAGCGCGAAAGATGGCCGTCTCTTGAAGGGGTGTTTGACGAAGTAGGCTTCGTCGACCCAGTGGGGACGGGCTGGGAGCAAGACGACCACGCCTTGAACTCAATGAGACTGCGTGTGCACTTGCTGTTGACATCGCCTTACTCCCCACCAGAGCGCGCCTGGATGCTCTAGCGACAGTATCGTGCTCCCAAGAAGATTGCGTGTTGATACCAAGAAAACGGCTTGTTGTTTCTCTGTTGCCCGCGTCGTCATCCCCCGGAGCCCGCCACTTGATTCCAACAAGATGATGCCTGGGTTCTCCGTTGAGAACGTCTCGAACCCACCATGAGCACATCATACATCTCTGGAGTCGACGCTGTGAGCGCAACATGCGCACGGGTGGGGCGGTGAAGACTGCACCGCTGATCCCAGATGAGGAGGTGCACAACGCACCACACCATGGTGCGTCATGCATCATGCCATGGTGCGTCGCGCACCACCGGATGGTGCATGTTGGGTTGGTCCAAGGTTTTACGTGGCCCAACGATGGGTCCAGGTAAAACCGTCTTGGTTGGTCGGGAACGTCGGTGTGGATCGGCTCAGGTCACCCAGTGACACCCTGGCGCTGGTGGTGGGCGCCACCGCGACAAACAAGCTCGAGTCGGAACTGTGCTCGGAAAACGGAGGGGCTGGAAAAAATCATTGCAGTTTGTGTCCACATCGCTACGTAACCGTGGTAGGATGTGCCCCGTACTTATGTTTCGCCATCTAAACAGTATCGCGCGTGGGCTTTTGGTTCTGGCTCCTGTTGCTTGGAGTGCTGCGGGTTGTGAAGCTGGGGGTAACCCGATCATTCCCGAATCGAGCAGCAGTAGCAGCAGTAGCAGCAGCTCCGGGGATCTTGGACCGTGTGGTCAGGATTGCTCCCTAATCGAGACGAAGCCGTGTACGATCGCCGTGTGTAACACGGGCGAATATCTCGGCACGCTCTTCGAATGTATCGTCGTGCCTGCCGAAAAAGGCACGGCCTGCGACGACGGAAAATACTGCACCATCGCTGACCAGTGCGACAACGGTGTTTGTGTAGGCGGGGAGCCGAACAACTGCGGCATCAAGCCAGATCCATGCATCTCCATCTTCTGCAATGAAGACGAGAAATCTTGTTCGACGACGCCGGCGAATGACGGGGCCGCGTGTACGCCGAAGAATCTCTGCCAAGTCAACGGCGTGTGCGTGGTGGGTGACTGCATCGGTGAACCCAAGAGTTGCGCGTTTTCGCCGTTGGCGGAATGCAACTTGGTCAAGTGCAATCCGGCCTCGGGCAAATGCGAAGGCGAACCTGATTCGACCAAAGACAACCGGCCCTGTGTGTTGTCGGGCGATATCTGTCGCGATAAGAAGATTTGTCAATCCGGACAATGCGTGGGCGGCGTCGAGAAAGACTGTTCCGGCCTCAATATGGGGTGCGAAGTTGGCGTTTGTAATAGCGCAACAGGCCAATGTGTATCGACGGATGCGCCGGTCGGCACCGTGTGTACGCCGGGTACCTCCGATTGCGAGATTGGTTCCTGCAACGACAAAGGCTCATGCGTAGCCTCGGCAGCCACCAATGGTACAGCGTGTAATGACTACAATGCCTGCACGCAAGCGAGCGTTTGCAACAACGGTATGTGTGGCGGTGGCACTGCGGTCGCCAGTTGTTCGGCCTATTTGGACTCGGGCTTCGAGACGTGTCCGAATGGTTGGACGTTGAATGGCGATTGGCAATGCGGCGTACCCGACAATGTGGGTCCGCTCGATGCGCACATTGGAACGGGTGTATTGGCCACGCAAATCGCGGGGCTCTACCACGTCAATCAAACGTACGCGATGACGACGGCGAATTCTCCGCCGATTGATTTGACGACGGCCACAAACCCAATGGTTTCATTCTGGGCCTGGGATTTCACCGAAGGCGGGATTTTCGATGGTTGGAACCTGAAGATCAGCGTTGACGGTGGTCAATCGTTTGCCCAAGTCTCGACGGTGACGCCGCCCTACAATTTGACGATTGCCGGTCAACCAGCCTGGGGTGGAGACAATTCGGTCCTGGGCTGGCGTAACTTCATGGCGGATTTGACGGCGTACGCTGGCAAGTCAGCCATTCTGCAATTCGCATTCCGCAGCGATGGGGCCACGGTGTACCCGGGCGTGTACGTGGACGACGTGATTGTCGCCGAACCGCTGCAAATCCCCATGTACATCACGACCGGGTCGGCATTGCCAGATATTTATTCGGGCATGGATTATTCGCACCCGCTGGCGAAACTTGGTGGAACTGCGAATTCGGTTTGGAGCATCAAACCGGGCGGGCAAAATGCCGCTTGGTTGACGATTGATCCCATGACCGGCACGCTTTTGGGTACACCGACGGCCGCTGACGTCGGGCAAGTCAAAGTCACAGTGCACGTGGAAGAACCAACATTGCCGTCGAACTACGCGGAAAAAACGTTCTCGTTCCACGTCAAACCCAATACGTATTACACGAGCTGGGAAGGTATGTGTCCCGCAGGTTGGACGCTCACGGGCGATTGGGAATGCGGCAAGCCAACCGTGGTTGGACCAACGGCCGCGTACATCGGCAATCAATGTCTGGCCACGAAACTTGCTTCGTTTTACAGCAATCAGCAAACATGGGCGGGAACCACGGCGACGTCGCCTGACATTGACTTGACAAACGCGTCCAATCCCATCCTTACGTGGCGCATGTGGTACGACACGGAAGGTTCGACCTACGACGGCGTGAACCTCAAAGTGAGCACGGACGGAGGCATGACGTATACGCTCGTTAATGCCGTTGCTCCGATGTACACGCTGACGGTCGCGGGTCAGGCCTGCTGGGGCGGTCACCAAGCGCCGAATGGCTGGCAATTCATGCAAGCTGATCTTTCGCCTTACATTGGTCAGGTGATTCGTCTTCAATTCGGTTTCCAAACCGATACTTCGGGAACGTTCCCGGGCGTTTACATCGACGATTTCTTCATCAACTGAGGAGCACTCTTCATGCGTCGTCACCACTTACTTTTCTTAGGACTAGGTTCGGTATGGATCGCTTCTGCGTGGATAGGCTGCGCAGACGCTACCCCGCCGGATCTGACAACGAGCAGTTCCAGCTCCAGTTCGTCCAGTTCGTCCTCCGGTACCGGCGGATCCGGAGGTGACGGCGGCGGGAGCATCATGACGGACGGGGGAACACCCGACGATGGGGCGTGCGTCGGGACAAGCGCCGAAGCGCGTCGTGTACCGCTCGATATCGTTTTCCTTATCGATCGCTCGGCGAGTATGTCAGGGCCGAAATGGGAAGGAACGAAGACGGCATTAAATACATTCTTTAATGATCCGGCTTCTTCTGGCATCGGGGCGGGAATGGTGTATTTCCCAGCGCAAAAGGCCGATATCTGCAATCCGCAGAGTTATTCGATCCTCGATGTGCCCATTGCGCTTCTCCCGGCCAACACGTTCGCTTTGTCAAACTCGATTCCGTTCTCACCTTTGGGAACGAATACGCCGACGTACCCGGCACTCGAAGGCGCGTTAAAAGCCGCGACGGCGTACCAAGACACGCACACGACGCACAAAGTCGTGGTCGTGTTGGCAACGGACGGCGACCCGACGTCGTGTCCGCCCACGGTTATTGATGACATTGCGCTCTTGGCCAAGAACGCGATTAATTACAATGGCGTGCGCACGTTCGTCATCGGAGCGCAAGGTTCGACCATTGCCAATCTCGACAAGATTGCCGCAGCCGGAGGCACGACCAAAGCTTACGACATCACGCAAGACATCAATGCGTTTGCTGCAAAGATGGAAGACATTCGCTCCGAAGCATTGGCGTGTGATTTCGAGATTCCCGATCCGCCCAATGGGGAACAGATCAACTTTGACTTGGTGAACTTCACCTATACGCCAAAGGGTTTGGGAATGCCAAAGATCATTC
>JBGAOI010000613.1:0-4826 GCA_044221885.1 Polyangium sp. (in: bacteria) | reverse complement strand
TATACCGTTTCCAGCCAAACTTTTTCCGGATCAACCTTGGGATCGGACTCGGGCGTGGGAGAAACTTCGACTTGGGAACTCGCATTCGTCATGGGTTTACGTTCTCTCCTCGACAAACCGCAACCTGACAATGTTGCGACGAACGAGCACAAGGGTGCAGAAATGGGTTCGGAAAAGCTGGAAAAATCCTCTTGTCGACACGGCCGAAATGTGGCTGAGCCCATCCGGCATCGAGTCCAGCATAACCAATCGAGTTCAAGGTTCGCTACTAAAAACGTCGCCTGATGACAGCAAAAAAGGTGATATGTTTTTCCGATGAATTCTCGCGAATTTCTTGAAGTGACCCTCCGATATGGAGCCAATTCAGCGAAACAAGCTCTTTCGGACGAGCCAGCTTCAAGGCTCGATGGCTTGGTGTGGGCGCGTTACGACAAACTCGACACCACCGTTCCGCCCTTCCAGAATCGGACAAACCGCGGTTTGTTCATCGCGGCCGTGCCGCTCGTCGCGCTCTATCAAGTCTTACGTGAAGAATTCAACCTCGATCAAGAAGCCGCGTTGCATCTAGCCGAAACGATGATGCGCGATGCGTACGCCGTCCGACTGGGTTTCTTCATGAAAGCAGCCCTCAATACGATGTATCAACTTCCACCCATTCGGCGCTTGTTGATGGCACAGATGGTGAAGACGGACGAACCGGAAGGGTTTCGTTTTGAAAAACTCGATGAACCCGACTCGCTCATGGCGTTTGACGTGCGCGCTTGTCCCATTGTCAATTTTGCAAAAAAACACAGCGTTCCAGAAGTCGTGCCGCTGATTTGCCGCCTGGACGATCTCATCGCGGAACAACTGGTCGGAATGGAATTACGACGAACGGGAACGATCGGTATGGGCGCGGATCGTTGCGATTTTCGTTATGTGCGGTCGAAGAAGTAGCGCGTCACGGCTTGATTTTACCTGCCAATTCGAATATCGGCGCGTACAACGCATAAAAGCAAAAAACAACGCCGCCAAGACCAATGGCTATCCCTGCCAAACCGAGTCCCAGCGCTGCGGAATTCGACCCGCGATTTCGTACCAGCATCCCAAGTCCCGCGACAATCACCGCAGAAGACGCTGCCACCCAGGGCACCACATGCGAAATCACCGCACGGGTAATAAACGGAAGCGTCGACGCAAAGTCGCGGTACATCCTCGCAAACGCCGGAATCGCAAAGATATCGAGCAGGATGAGAGCGGCTGCAAACGACACAGCAACGAGCGTCAACACCAAATCAACGGGGTGAATTCCCTTTTTCTCCGATGTTGTATCGGATTCCACGCCAAACCTCCCACAATCCTACGAAACCGTAGGGTTTGTCTCAACCACACCCACCGTCAACGTTGAGCATGTCCACATCGAACGGTTCACTCGCCGGGACCCACGGTGCTTTGGGGTCATACGAAATTGTCGCATGCACATCCACGGAGCACGGAAAATTCCCTTGGATGGTGATGGTTCCCATTCCCGAAACCGCATCGGCGTACGTCGCGGGAGGCATGGGAAAACCCATCGACATCGTGCAATCGTTCACGTCGGGTGTCACTTCGGCCCGACCTACCACAAATGGATCCGTCACCATGATGGTCAAGGGGCCAGGTCCGACAAACCCCTCGACCCAGATGCGGAAGCACAGATTTCGTGTGTGATCGATCTTGAACACGACAAAACGCGGCACGTGTGTGAAGAGGTTGTACGCGACGTACTCGACGTCGCCAGCTCCACCATCCACAGGCGAACCGCCCGTGCCCATTCCGCCACTGCCTGATGCGCCTCCGTTCCCAGCCATGCCACTTGCCGAGGACCCACCTTCTCCACCAGCACCGGCCGCACCGGCGGTGTTTCCGCTGGTGGTCGTGCGATTGTCCTGTACATCTCCCGAACAGGCAGCAACGTAGGTGCCGCACGCGAGAAGTGCGATCCCTGCAACCAAGGGACGCATCCAAGATCGAAACGAATTCGTATCGAGCGGCGATGTTTTCCTTCGTGACGGCATCGTTTCTTCTCCCGAGACGAGAAACGCTACAACGGTTTTGCCAGGGTGCGAAGCGTGGTTCGACATGGCTGCACGAGGCTTGGTTTTTCTTGCCAGATCACGGTAGCATCTTCGTGTGTTGCCTTTGCCTCCCATCGAGACGCGCCATCTGTTCCGCGAACTCAACGCCGCATTGCTCGATCTTTGCGCCACATTTTCGCCGGATGACTGGGCCAAACCCACCGTTCACGCCGATCGCAACGTGAAGGATCTCGTCGCGCATTTGCTCGACGGATCTCTGCGGCGCCTTGCGATCCAACGAGATGGACACTTCTTGCAAGCGCCCGACATGCGTTCCTTCGAGGACATGGTGGCGTTTATTCAGCAACTCAACCGCGAGTGGATCATCGCCTCAAAACGCTTGAGTCCGCGGGTTCTCGTGGACTTGATGATGCGCGCCGACGAAGAAGTGGCCGCGCTCTTCGCAAGTCTCGATCCGCAATCGCCATCGGCGTTTGGCGTGGCGTGGGCGGGCGAAGAATGGTCGGAGAGCTGGTTTGACATGGCCCGCGAGTACACGGAAAAGTGGCATCATCAGCAGCAAATTCGTGATGCTGTTGGTCGCCCGGGTTTTACCGAGCGACGGTTCTTGTACCCGGCACTCGACACGTTCATGCGCGGCGCACCGCATGCTTATCGTTCGACGCGCGCCGAAGAAGGCACGACGATCGCTGTTGTGATCCGCGGCGAGGCCGGCGGAAAGTGGCATCTCGTATGCGACGGTGATCGCTGGCTCCTCGTGACGGATTGTCCAAACGAACCCACGACGACCATCGAGCTCGAGACCGACGACGCGTGGCGCTTGTGGACCAAAGGCATCGCTCGCGACGTTGCGCGCTCGAAAGCCATCGTGCAGGGCGATGCTTCACTCGCCGAGCCGTTGTTCACGATGGTCACGATCATGGCGTGAGCCTCGACAAACGCATCTCGACAGCTCGCACGACATCCTTTAGTTTCGCGTCATGCACACACAGATTCGACTCACTTGCGCTTTGATCGTGTTTCCCGTCATTGGACTCTTGGGATGCGGCACGGACTCCGTTGGTTGCACGTTGGAAGCGCGATCTTCGGTGATGGTGAAGGTCGTCGATGCCATGGGCGCCCCGGTGACCGACGCAATGGTGACGTTTTCCCACGAAGGTGGAGCGGCAGAAAATTGTGAAAATCTCCTCATGGATGGCTCGTACACGTGCGGATACGAGCGTGACGGAGCCATTACGGTGACAGCGACGAAGGGCGCGGACACCAAAATGCAAACAGTTACGGTGTCAAAAACCGAAGATGGTTGCCACGTCGTCGGTCAATCGATCACCCTCACGCTTGGCGCGTGAGTCGCCGGGGTATTTCTTGTGAAACCTTTTCAATCATTTGCCTTGCTCGGATTCTTCGGGTTGACTGCGTGCGAAATCGGTCCCGACGGCGTCTGTCCGACAGATCCGCAATACTCAGTTCTCGTCTCGGTTGTCGATGCGAGCGGCAAAGAGGTGATTACCGACGTGACTGTTACGGCTTCCGTCGACGGCGGAGCAATGCAAGATTGCCCGTACGCTCCGGCGAATCTCCGCTTTATTTGCGGCGAGGACCAAACGGGCACGTTTGTCATTACCGCCTCTCAAAAAGGCGTTTCGGCAACAAAAGAGGTCACCGTCGTTCCCGACGAATGTCACGTAGACTCTCAGTTCATCACCATCACCCTTGGCAACTGACAAGGTTTCTCTCCGCCGATGGCCGTTTTTCGCGGCCATACTCGTTTTTCTGCCGAGTATTTGGTACATCAGCCAAGCAACGTACGCGGCCTCGTATTCACCTTTTGGCCGAGACCAAGGCATTTTTCAGTATTTTGCGTGGGCCGTGCGTCAAGGCGACGTTCTGTATCGCGACATTCGCGACGTCAATGGCCCGCTCACAACCCTCGTTCATTTGATGTTCCAGCTCGTCGGCGGCGAAGACGAACACCGTTTTCGCATCCTGGATCTGCTTGTCACCGGAAGCATCTTTGCGCTCGTTGGCGGACATTTGCCTGGGTTTGTTCGCGAACGTGTCGACAAACCTTCCGGACTCGAACGATTCGCTTGGGCGCTTGCCGGCTGGACGCTGGGCAGTGCGAGTTATCTTTCGCATTTGTATTGGGACATCACGCAACGAGAAACCTTTGCCTGCTGGTTTTTGCTCGCGTCGGTCGTGTTACAACTGCGAGGTGCTTCTGCGGGGTTTTCTCGCACCTTGCGCCAATCGTTTGTCTGGACCGTTTTTGCCGGGGCACTTGCCATCACGACTTGGTTTGGCAAACCAACCTTCGTTTTTTTCTTTCCTGGTCAAGTTGTGGCGCTGCTTTGGGACGACTTGGCGCCATTGTCTCGTCGAAAGCGCATTCTTGCTTTTTTCTCGGGTGCTTTTCTCGGCGGAGCCGTTCATCTCGGAATCGTCGCCTTGATTGGAGATCTTCGCGCATTCATTCAAATTGCCATTTTTGAAGCCCCTGTTTTGTATCGATATATTTGGGCGCGAACCATTCCCGAACTTTTTGCCGATCCGTTTGCTCGCTGGGAAACAGCTCTGGCACTCGCGAGTTGTACGCTTGCGGTGGGCCTCGTTCTGGGGCGCCAAATGCCACGACGCTTATTGACCATTGCGTTGTTGCCCCTTGGCGCGTTGGTCAGCCTCATCGCGCAACGCAAAGGCTTCATGTACCACTACCAGCCGCTGGAACTCACGTCCCGGTTCGTGTGGCTCATGGTATTGGTTTGGCTA
>JBGAOI010000612.1:0-4830 GCA_044221885.1 Polyangium sp. (in: bacteria) | reverse complement strand
CTTCGGATGCCTTTTTGCCTCCAAAATATTTGGCCAATGCTCCGTCCAGCGTTTCCACCGACGGCCGAATGCGAACCAAATAAGCAATGACTCGCGGCGTCGAACGGCGCATGGAATCCGGCACCGCGAATGTTTCCATTGAAATGCCCAGATGATTGTCGCGTAAAACCCGAGGCAACGTCGCTCGCAACCGACGCAAATACACTTTCACTGCATCGAGCGCCGCGTGTTCGGCTTTCGTCGATTGCTCCGCCTCGTTCGCCACTTCCGCACGTCCCCCGAGCAGTTGTTCCAGTGCTGCCGTATCGTTGTTGAGCTTCGTCGTATCGTTGGCATCCCAACCATGGTCCACCAACGCGTCTTTGTGCTCTACCGCCAATGCGTGCAGGATACGCGCTTGTTGGAGCAATGCTTGCCGAGGTTGACCTTTGCCTTTCCGAGCCAATCGCTGGTCTATCGTCATTGCTGCATCCTCCTCCGGTCGACCGACCGTAGCCGATGGTTGCCCGTCCATAAGCATGTGACAGGCAGTCCATCGACGAGATGCTGCTTGTCCATCACGCGCCTGCGGGTGCTCCACAGGACGCGTGCAGGCACGCCACAATACGCGTGCAAGTGTTCCACAAGCAGCGTGCGGGTCATCCATCATGCAATTGCGAGTCGTCCATACCGTTGCGTCGGGATGTCCATAAGATGTTTGCATCCAGTCCATAACCGAATGTCGGAGCGTCCATAGGCCATGTGTGGCAGGACCATATGCCGCGTGCGGGAACGCCACAACGTGATGCCGGGACGTTCACCCATCCCATGCGTCTGGTATCGACCGCTTTATTGTGGCTTTGGTTGCGACGGGTTTTCCTTCGCAATGTTGCCGATTACAGCACAAACTCCACCACAAAATCCTTCACCGCCGCGCAAGAAGAAATGAACGGTGTTGTATTGGTTTGTCCTTTGATGTTTCGTTGTGCGCTTCTCACGGTGTGGCCGGCGACAGCGCCATTTTGACCTGTTCACAGTTCCATTCCGCATCGACCGGCATGCAGTTTTCCACGCGAGGAAATTCCGAGCAATTGCCCGGTTGACAAGTCGCTGACGTGGCGGCGACATCGCAGATTTTGTGTTCTTGGAGCTGCCACGTCAATTTGTCGAAATCACAACCGACTTCCAAATTCGGGCATTCACGTGTTCGTTGTTGTACCAGAGCGCGACCATCGCCCAGGAAAAACATGATTTGATCGCCCTGCCAATTGCCAGGTCCAGGCCGATCGTTCAATTGCAGTGTCCCGCTCATGCCGCTCGCCCATACGTTTCCTGAGCAATCGAGTGCGCCAGTGCCCGCATTGCAATCGCTGAAATCGATGTGCACGCAAACGGCGTCGCACGTCAAGGGTACGCCGCACGCGAAAAGGTCCGCGTGTGCCGAAACGTTCTGATCGGGTGGAGCGTTGGCTGTCCCGCCGCAAGCTGCGGAGCCGAGCGTGAGGGCCAAACAGAGTCCACCGAGGAGTAAGCCCGTGAAGGGTGTGTGTTTCATGGTGCGGGCGCGCTAAGCACGAGCTGCGCCAATGACATTTGGCGCGGTTTTGAGGAAAGTGGGCTGAAATGGCGGCCAGTCCCAGGCGCAGATTGGCGCAGGATGCTTCGCTTTGGCTCGTATGTGTTGCTCGATTGTATGATGGGACCTTGGCCCGGCACAAAACCACAATGCAGCGACGAGTGCACAATGGATCAAGGCATTTTCTGGTATTTACCGCGTCGTTGCGGCGTTCTTCGCGAAAGGTTGTTTTCGTCCGAGGTGCTCGAGAGATGCGGCTTTTCTTCACGCGGAGCACTGCTCTACAAGTTCAACGTCCGTTTCGCCGACGGCGCATCAACGCCAAACCCAGAAGGGAAAAACCAATTACGCTCGATGGTACACCATGACTCGAAGCCACCCGGCACCCGCAACCGGTCGTGTCGCCAGGAATGGTTCCTGAACCACCCGCGCCATTTTCACCGCCAAATCCCGCAGCTCCGCCATTGCCACCTTTACCACCCGACCCGCCATTGCCGCTCGAGCTACCATTGCCTCCTTTTCCACCAGAACCACCATTGCCGCTCGAGCTGCCATTGCCGCCATTACCACCGCCGCTCGATCCCGCATTTCCACCGGAACCACCATTGCCACCCGCCCCGCCATTGCCGCCGGCTCCGCCATTGCCACTGCTGCTGCTCGAACTGCTGGAACTGCTCCCGCCTTGAGGCATACACACGCCTGTTTTGCAGAGTCCTCCCGGACAAACCGTTCCGTCTGCGGCAGGCGCGTCATTCGGGCATAGCGCTCCCGCACCGTCGCACATTTCGGCGACGTCGCACGCGCCCGCGGATGCACGACATTCCGTGCCGGCAGCAATCGGGCCACAGACGCCGTTTTTCATGGCTCCCGCGGTCATGCTGCAAGCTTGACAATCGGTCATGTCGCCATTGCCGCAAGCATTGTCGCAACAAACCCCGTCGACACAGAATTGGCTCGCGCAATCGGCCGCAACCATGCACGCATCGCCATTCGTGGCAGTAAATCCAAAGACGTACGCCGCGCCCGCATTGTTCCCTTTTTCGTCGTTGTTGAGCGCACCGATGATCGCTTTCGAACCGGACATCGACAATGAATATCCAAAATTATCCCCGCCTGCCACGTCATTGCCGAACACGCGCGATGTTTCCGTCCAAATCCCTCCCGCGCGCGAAAATGCATACGCCGCGCCGGAATCCGTCCCTTTGGCGTCGCTACGTTGCGCCGCAATGAGCGCATCATTGCCGGAAATCGTCACACCATACCCAAACCAATCATTGGCGAGGCCATCGCTTGCCGTGAGTTTTGCTTGTTGCGACCATACGCCGCCACTGCGCGTGAACACATAGGCCGAACCAGAATCCGCTCCCTTGTCGTCATCGTAATACGCACCAATCAACGCCGTATCCGCCGAAACCGAAACGGCAATACCAAAACGGTCCCCGGCGGCACCGTCATTTGCCACGAGTTTGGCTTGTTGTGACCATTGCGTGCCATTCCGCGTGAACACGTAGGCCGAACCGGAATCGGTTCCCTTGTCGTCGTCTTGAAATGCCCCCACGACCGCCGTGTCGCCATCCAAAGCTACGCGCAATCCAAAATTGTCCGTCGAAACGCCATCCGATGCCGTCAGTTTCGATTGCATCGTCCACGTTGCCCCATTTTGCACAAAGACGTAGGCCGCTCCTTTGGTTGCGTTGTTGTACGCCCCCACCAAGACCGTCGTTCCCGATATCGCCACGGAAAGGCCAAATTGATCCCCCGTTGCTCCATCTGCGGCCACGAGTTTCGCTTGTTGGGTCCACGTGCTGCCATTCCGTACGTAAACAAATGCCGAACCAGCGCTCGACAAATCCAAGGGTGCACCGACCACTGCGATATCGCCCGCCAATGCCGCTCCACTGCCGAATCGAAGGTTTCCACTGCCCGCCGGCGGCGCCAACTTGGCTTGTTGCGCCCATGTGGCCCCATTGTAGAAGAAAATATAAGCGGATCCCGTGAGCGATGACGCGAACGTCGCGCCCACGAGCGCCGTATTTCCAGAAACCGATACCGCCGAGCCAAAACCGTCACCGCTCGTCGTATCATTGCCGAAAAGCTTCATTTGCTGCGAGAGCATCAACGAATTCGCCGGCGTTTTCGATTCCTTGGGCAAGCTCGCGAGTATCCCCAAGCATTTCGTCGATGCATTTTTAACCTCTGTCATTTCGGTGGGTAAGCGACCGTGACTTGTCGCATAGCAATCTGCCGGAAAGTTAATGCCGCGTCAACTACGAGTTCACGTCGCACGACCCACGCCGTCATTTTGACGGATGCAACAAGGTTCGGGGCTTCAAGAACCGCCACCGATGTCTCTTGCATCCGTTTGCGTCATGGCGCAAGAATACAATTGGCCGGACAATCGTCTCCATCCACGAGATTGCCGTCGTCGCATAATTCGCCGGCATCCAAAATTCCGTCCCCGCATCGGGGAAGTGTGCAATTGGTATGGCATGGCGAGGGTATGTTGGTCGAAATGATCCTTGCCGGCAAACCAAGCTGCAGCGGAATGCGCTCGCCATTGCCATCGATGAATTCCCACCGCGTGATTCCTTCGACGAATTCGGAAGTTATTTCAATAACGAAGGCACCGGGGGCCGGAAACCCCGCAATGGCCCCACCGTCGCTGTTGTTCTTGAAATTCCAATCGCCCAGTGCCGAATTTGGCCCGGTTATCACGAATTCCCCTTCCTTGTTCCCGTCGTCTGAAACGGCCACGAATGCATTCGAAGGCAAACCCGTAAACGATTGTTTGACAACGGAAGGTGGTTGCTGTTCCGAATCGTTCGGTTTGTCGGTACCATGAATGGTGATGAGGCCAAAGGCTCCATTCGGGCTCGAATCACGATACAAGAAAAGGCTACTGAGCCCGACGCTTTCGAAGCCCGTGTGGCCACTCGCGGACGAATACGCATAAAAATCAACGAACGATTGATTGCGCACCACCGGCGTGATCGGACGAACGAGCGCTCCTTGGATCAAGAAAAACGGTGGACGATCGCTATTGAAGACGCCGCCGTCGCATTCCTCGACGCCTGCGTGGACAAACCCGTCTCCACACACAGCAGGCAAACACCGCGAAGGACAATCATCGCTATCGATTCCATTCCCATCGTCACAGACTTCGTCCTTTTCGATGATTCCGTTGCCACATGTGGCCAACGCGCAATCCAGCGTGCAGCCATCATTCGGAATTTCGTTTCCGTCGTCGCACGCTTCGACACCCGTCTGCACGATGC
>JBGAOI010000611.1:0-4851 GCA_044221885.1 Polyangium sp. (in: bacteria) | reverse complement strand
CAAATATCGTTCGAGCTGCAACTTTCGAGGGTCCGGACGAACCGTATCGATGCGTCGTCCCGCATCCACTGGACCTGCACCAAACGAACCCAGCGGTTGGTTTTCCAAACCCGGACGCCTCAAGTTCGAGTTAGAAACTCGCGCTCCTTGCAACCGACGATTGCGGGCACTCTCAGGACCTTCACCGTCGTTGTTGCGGCCGCGCGCCGTTGGCGGCGCTTCATCGTCGGCCGCGGCAACCACCGCAGGAACATCCGACGGATCGTGATCCAGCAGCGCCGACATCGTCCGATTGCGACGTAACTGTTCGAGGTACGCGTCGTACTCGGCACGACGTTGTTTGGAAGTCAAAACGTCATGCGCCAACGTGAGGCGCGCAAAAATGGCTTCGATCTTTGCCTTGTAAGGACCAAGCTTCTTGCGGAAGTATTTGTCCGGGTGAAACTCGGGGGCGATCGAATAATACGCACTCTTGACGCGCTTCTTGTCCGCGTCCATCGGCAGCTCGAGCAACTCGTAATGAGTTCGGGTCTCGAGCGCGTCGAATAACTCGATGATTTTCTTCTTCTTCGAGTGATCGAGATCGACCTGTTCGTCCGTGTCGACAGGAACAATGCGTGGCGGCTCGAGAGCCAGCTCAGCACCACGCCGCGTCGGAGGAGGCGGCTCTATCACCACGTCCGTCGGAACGGCAACCGGACGACGTTCGACCACAGGCTCGGGCACGCGCCATTCACTTTGTGAATCAAAACTTCGACGCGTTGGAGGCGGAGGTTGATCACTCGAATGTTCGAATCGCCGGCTCGCAGGTGGCGATTCGACGGCCGCATCAAAACGCCGAGATGCTGGGGCGTTGGTGCTCATGGGCGGCTCGAACACGCGGCTCGACGGCATCTCGGTTCCACGCGTCGAGATAACCCCAGCCGCTGTTACGAGCGTTGGTCCACGACGCGAAACCGGTGGACGTGCATCGCCGAGATCCACCGCACCGTACGACACGAGACGATCAAGAACACTCGTCACTTCGGCCGGAGAAAGGCCTGTGATCAGCGAAAGCTCGCGCTCGCTCACCACGCCGTCGACACGCGACAGTAGGTAGGCTTCTTCAGTCTTGAGCGGGAGGGACTTGATGTCACACCCCGGCACCAGCCTCGGAACACGCATCATGGAGGAACCAAATCGCGCTCTACGCTCGAAGGCTCAATCTAACGGCGTTTACACGTCATTGGCAATTGACCTTCCGCGAAAGAAAGTCGAGATCGTGATTCGATGAGGGCGTGGCTCAATGTGGCCCAGCGTCACCAAGCGCATTCAAGATGACTTGGTCCTGGATTCGCACAGCCTCGTCAAACGCATGAATCGCGGCTTTTCGTGCTTCTTTGGACTTCTCGGTTTCGCCTCGTTGCTCGTGCGCTTTGGCTCGTCTCTCTTCAACGAGACCCCGAACTTCATACAGGTGCCCGCGGAAATACGTCACCCCTGTGGCGAGTTCCAATCCTTGCTGCACATGCTCGTTTGCCGCGTCGAACTGACCGCGAGCGCTTTGCAAATCCGCGAGGCGTGCGTGTGTGTCGGAAAGAACCTCGGTCACTTCAACAAGCGGACGTTCACCACCAGGCTTGGGTCCTCGCGCCAAACCTTCGAGCGCCGCAACGGCTGCATCGATGTCTCCAGATGCTTCTGCCGCATCCGCTTTGTGATGCGCGGCGCGAGCCTTCGAGAGAAACGCAAGCAGCACAGGATCGATCACCGTTGCCCCAGAAGCCTCGGACGCGGCGGGCTGTTGCGGGTTTGCCCGATCGTGTTGCGAACGAGCGCACGCGACAAACCCACCACAAAGGCTCGCAACAAGCGCGATCAGCGGGAAGATGCGGCGCTTCACCGGACCCCCCACAAGGCAAAACGATTGTCTCGAAGTTCGGCAGCCCGCGCATTGGCGATGCGATCCACACGCGCAGATTCACCACCGACGCGTGGAAACGGCGTCGCTGCATCAAACAAATCCGCCGTCGATCGCGAACGTTGCAACGCCGGAGCCGACACATTCGACGCCACGGGTTTGTCCGCCGGCGGAGCCAAATACATGGCGACCCCTGCGGCCATCGCCGCCACGCCAAGCACCGCTGCCGTCACGAAAGGCAGCGCGCGACGAGTCGCTGTTCGCTCAGACGAACGCTTCAACGCTCGCGTGATGAGCAGCTCGTTTCGAAGCGGATCGATGTCTCGAGGTCGATGCGCCGCAACGAGCGCGTCCAGAAGTTCCACTTCGGGTTCGTCACGACCATCCGCCCGCGGATGTTCGATGGCTTCACGCAAACGCGCCCCAGCTTCGCGTTCCGCAAGCGATGCGGGCGCATCCGTTGCTGGCAAGCCAAGCGCAGCAGCAATGAGCGCATCGTTGTCTGACGCATCGAGATCCGCCGGTCGATACGCAGCTCGCAAGCCGTCAGCCAACTCGTAATCGCCTTTTTCAAGCAGCGCACGAAGCTCTTCGGCAGCTTCCAATTCGCGCTTCGACGGCGGAGATTCGTCATGACTGAACGCCTGTTCGTCTCGACCAACAACCGGAGGAACAAGCCGTAATTTTCGATCGCCGCTCATCGGGACGCCTCCTTGCCGAAGGTTTCTTCCCCCGAACGTGACCCTTGCAAAGCTTTCTTCAGCGCAGCGAGAGCTCGATGCAAAACAACATCGAACGTCGCCACGGAAACCCCCAACGCCGCAGCGACTTCATCACGCGGTTTTTCTTCGAGAACACGCTGGCGAATCGCTTGCGCGTACCTTGGATTGATGGCGCCAAGGGCGGTTTCGACACGTGCCCGAGCTTCGGCGAGATCTCGTTTTTCGCAGAGCTCGACCTCGCCACTTGCCGCCGGATCGTCTTCCGATGCGTCGATCTCACGCTCGAGATCTGTCGGGTCGTAAAGCAATTCTCGGCGCCGAGCGCGAAGAATGTCGAGCGCGATGCGCAACGCAACCACGCGAAGCCATGGATAAACGCCCGAGTTTTGCCACTGAAACTGGTGAAATCGTTCGACAACGCGCGCGTACGTCTCGGCAAGCGCGTCTTGGGCCAAAGCTTCGCGTCCGAGACGCGGCAAGAGCACGGAACGATAAAGAATCGGGCCGTAACGACGTAAGATTTGTCCGAGCGCAGTTCGATCTCCCGACTGCGCACGAGCACAAAGCTCACGCTCGGCTTCCAAATCCGTTCGCGCCTCGACGACGGTCACGGCCGGCACGATACCCGGATGCGGTCGAGACCGCACTGTCGTCACGACAGAGGACGGTTGCGCATGCACTCGCGAGCCCGACGGCCCGAGTCCCATGGCACACAAAAGCAGCGCGACTGGGTCGAACTGCGGCGCCATGGGCGGATGTAGCGCAAAAGCGGAGGAGGTCTGCACACACCAACAACGCAACGACCCGGCTCGACCTTACGGCCAATCACGATCAGAGTGGGCGAGCTTCTCAAAACCCCGTTCGCACGCTTTATGCCCACTCTAAAGACAAGACGCCTTCGAGGTTCGTCGTGAGTCAACAGGTACGAGACTCGGCCCGTAAAACGTCGCCCTGCCCGCGATGCAAAGCGCTCAACGGACAAGACTTCACGCACTGTGTCCGCTGCGGCCACGCGCTTTCGCCAAGCGCTCAATTTTTGCAACGTCTCAGTACCTATTTTGACGGCGACACCATGTTGGGATCGAAATTCCTCATCCTGATCACGGTGCTCGTTTTCGCCGGTCAAGTCTTTGTCGGTCAGACGCACAGTCAACAAGGCGTACTCACAGCCTTGATGCGCCCGACAACGTCCGACGCAGTTCGCTTCGGCGCGCTCCTCTCCCACGTCGTTATTCATGAACCGTGGCGCTTCATCTCCGCTGTCTTCGTGCACTTTGGAACCTGGCACTTGCTCAGCAACATGTTCTTTCTCACGTGGCTGAGTCGAGCTGCCGAGCCCGCGATTGGATCCGCGAGGTTTGTCATTGCGTACATCGTGACGGGCATCGCTGGGTTTGTCGCGTCAACCGGATACGCCGCGCTGTTCGAAGGTGGTCGCGGGGGTTTGACCGCGGGAGCCAGCGGAGCCGTATTTGGCATCACGGGCATGGTCCTCGGGCTGCTGTTTCGCCAGAAAAACCCGCAATGGAGAGCGTTTGCGGTACAGGCCGTGGTCTTTCAATTGCTCGTTGGCTTCGCGATCAACCAGACGAATGTGGGCATCCTGATCAACAACCTCGCTCACATTGGAGGGCTCGTGACGGGAGTGGCCTTCGGCGTCGCGTTTGCGACCCGCAAGAAATCGACGCGAGTCCCGTCTCGAACGGAGCTTCTCCTGAACTTGGGAGCCCTGGGCGGGTTGTTGCTTTGCCTCGGATCCCTTGTATTGGCGCAGAAATCGGCCTTGTGGCGATTACTGGAGATCGTCACTGGAGATCGGTAGGCTGAAAAATATTCCACGATCTCGACTTTTTTTTGCGTCGAGGTGATTGCAAACGCCATGCGGACCGTCTACCGGCCGCCATAGAGTTCCTTGACCAGGAGTCAGACATGTCGTCGCAACGTGCTTCCAAGTTCGCCCTCATCGCCTTTTCGCTCCTGCTCGGAGCCTGTAGCTTCCAGTTCCAAGCGGGAATGTCCGCAAACGGCCGCAACACGCGGCGTCAAGCTGCGCAACCGACGCGCGCAACGACGCCTCCCAAGCCGCAAGCGACGGCAACAGCTCCCGCTGGCACAGCCAAGCCTCCGGTTGTTGCTCCTACGGTCGACGCACCGCGCATCACCTCGAAGAACGTCTTCGGCAACCCTTCGATCGGCGCATTCAAGGGCAACGCGTACGTGATTCCCAAC
>JBGAOI010000610.1:0-4856 GCA_044221885.1 Polyangium sp. (in: bacteria) | reverse complement strand
GGATTTCTCAGGTCGTGCGTTGCGACGGCCAATAGATCCTCACGCTTCTGTTCAGCCACCAGAGCGTGCTGCTCCATGCGCTGACGTACGGCATCGACGTCCTCGACTTTCGACCGAGCACCGTTGCCGTTACTACGAGCGCGAACGATTCATTCCGACGTCAAAGCGTTCGAGGGAGGTGGACGCCGCTGCAAATTTCCTTTTCTGGATGTGGCCACCGATTTTCCCCTTCACGAAGCATGCAGACTACGGTGCGGGTTGTTCGAGAATCGAGTCCGTACGTATCCGGGATTGGGGTCAGGCTTTTCATGACGCCAACGGGTCAGGGTTTTCCTGATGCAAAGATGGGGTTGATCGTCATCCGGCAAAGGGGATGATTGGAGTTCATACGAAAAATGGACGACGCCCCCACGATTGGTGCGCCGTCAGTGGCAAACACGGTGGTGCAAGATCGTTGCGTTTCCGGGGAAGGGGGGGTCATGAAAAATGGGTATGACGGACGCCGCAGCACGAACGAGGGTTGTGCCGATTGTCCCTTGGTGCTGATCGTCGACGACTTCGACGACAACCGCGAAATGTTCACGGAGTTTTTGTCGTTCTCGGGGTTTCGCGTGGCACAAGCCACGACGGGCAAAGAGGCCATCGAACAAGCTTGTTCGTTGCTCCCCGATTTGATCTTGATGGACATATCGCTGCCCGAACTCGATGGGCTCGAAGCAACGCGTTGCCTGAAGAACAACGAACGAACCAAGTGGATTCCCGTCTTGGCTCTCACGGGTCACGCCGTTGCTGGTCATTCGCGCGACGCACGCGCCGCAGGTTGTGCCGCTTTCCTGACCAAACCTTGTTTGCCCGAGGTACTGCTCGACGAAATTCGTCGCGTCCTCGGCAAACGTCTCCAAGTCGCGTGACGCAAACGCGCTCGAACGCGAGGAGAACCGAATGCACCTCCGCGTTTTTTTTGCAAATCGTCATTTCCCACGCACACGCGCGTTGATGGTTTCCGACAACATCCGTACGGCTTCGTCCCAATCCACGGGCTTGAGCAACACTCCATCAAATGCGCTTCGTACCAACGACGCGCGCATGCCCAAGTCACGTCGTCCCGTGCATGCAAAAAGCGCGGTCGTGTGCGTTGCCGGATCCGCGCGCAAAGCTTCAGCTACGACAAACCCATCGAGGCCGGGCATCCGCAAGTCGCAAAGCACCGCATCCGGAACGTCTTGCGTTGCGAGAAACACGCCGCGCAACCCGCCTTTGGCCCGCGCGACTTGGAAACCATGGCCTTCGAGCGCCAATTGGGCCGCGTCCAAGAAGTCGGGGTCATCATCGACAAGCAAGACACGTGGCTGCGTGCTGCCAGTCGTCACTGCGGTGTCGTCCATTTCCGACATTCCGTTGCCTCCTGGCGGGTTTGTCGCCGCGGGACCAGTACCAACACGATCCGTGGTGCCGACAAGCGATGGACGCAATGCTCCGACCGTTAGGAATCGTCGTCGCGTTCTGCATGGTTGCGGCCGAACGCCACGGTTCTGTCCGGTAAAACTCAGGTGGCGACTTTCACGTCCGAGGCTGTTCGGGCTGGTTCATGACTGGCCGAACGAGGTTTTCGGCTCGAGGTGAACACGCATGATTGTGGACGACACTTTTTTGGACCGCGTCGCGCATGACCTGCGAGGGGAATTGTCGACGATGCTCGTCGGCCTGCATTACATGCAGCGTTTCGGTACGGACGTCGGCACCTCGTCCCGCGAGATGTTGGAACGAGTCAACGAAGCAGGCGATCGCATGACGCGGCTGCTCGAGGAAATGGATGACGCCGTATGGCTCCTCGACAAACCCAAGGCCCTCGTCATCGAGAAGTTTCGCCTCCAACTTTTGCTCGACGATCTGATTCGTCGCGTTTCGCACCTGGGGGCAAGACGTGGCGTTCATCTCTGTGTTGAGGCGCAGAAGGAGGGAGCGCGAGAACTTACTGGGGATCCCGAAGTGCTCGCACGAGCGCTCCTTTATCTCGTCGATTTCGCCATGTTACGAGCGCCGGGGGCAGAAGTGCGCCTCACGGCCGAGTTTGTCGCGGATCGTCCCGTGGTTTGTGTCGAAGATCATGGGGCTCGTATTCCTGAACAGATCCTCGCTCGCTTGTTCGAACCGTTTGTCGAGAATGAACTCCGGCCCCTTTTGCCTGCTGGGCGACGCAAGGTTCGTCTCGGACTTGGTTTGGCGATCGCCCGCGCCATGGTCGCTGCGCACGGAGGTACGTTGTCGATAGCCCCCCAGGGCGATGACTTCACCTTGGGGATGGTCTTTCGATGTGTGCTCACATGTGGAGCATCGACTTGCGGCACATCAACGGACGTGTTCGGGTGAATCCATGCGTCGCTGTCGTCTCACTGCCGTCGGCCTGAACCTGGCTGTTTTTGCTCTTGGTTGTGGTGAACCACCGAGTTTGTCGGAGGCGTACAACGGACCGCCACTCGCCTCCGCTGCCGTTGTTTTGCTCAGCAACCTTCAAGTGAGTGGTCTCGGCCGAATCGAAGTCGATGGGCGTTTGACGGAGGTTCCGGACATTGCGCTGGGCACGGATCCGATGTTGTCGTGGAGCGGCGAGAAATACTTTGCACTCATACGAGATCAGCAGCTCGTGCGCGAGTTCAATCCGACCACTCTCGGCTTCACGCGCAAGTTTGTCCCGTACCAAGATTTTGAACTCAACGAGACGAAGGTTCTTCCTTGCAAACTCGAAGTGAACGGCATCAATCCCCACGATGCGGCGCTCGATGCCGACGGTCGCTTGTGGGTCACTCGGTATGAACGTTCGTCCGTGGCGATCCTCGAGCCGGACGGGAGTTTTTCTGGAACGGTCGATTTGTCGGCGTATGCCGATGCGGACGGCGTGCCGGAAGCGGAGGGCGTGTACGTCGTCGGTGATCGAGCGTATGTGACGATCGAACGGCTCGATCGTTGTGGGAGCTGGTTGCCGAGTGGTCCGGGTCAGATTCTCGAGATCGATGTGGCGAAACGGACTGTCGTGAAAAGCATCGAACTCGGCGGAACGAATCCGTTTGGCAGATTGGTGCCAGCGCCATGGGATTTGTCCGGAAACACGGTTGTCGTGGCACTTCCGGGAGATTCTCGGCACAACGACGATGGAGATGCCGCGGCGATCGTGGACCTTGGTGCAGGTGTGGTGAAGGGTTTTGCTCGCGAAACCGATCTGGGTGGATCGATCAGCGAAGTGGTTCTGGCTGCACCTGATGAAGCGTACGTGATTGTTTTGGGATCAAACGATCCCGAAGCGACGCCGACGAGTGTTCTTCGCGTCAATCCCGAAACGGGGCAGGTAAGTGCGAAATTTCTCGATAGCCGGTCGGGAGCGAACCCAGGCGGTGGGTACTGCCACCGAGGACTCGCCGTGGTTGGGGAACACCTCTTGGTCGGTTCGAAAGAGCCTTGTGATGTGGGCGTTGTGGTTCTGGATCGCCAATCAGGACAGCAGGTCGGGGTGATCCGTCCAGCAAAACTGCCGCCGATTGCAATTCAGGCATCTCCATGAGGCGTGCATGTCCTTTGCCCCCAACGCGGAAAGTTCGTTTAGCATTCGCCTATCTTTTCGGACCGCATCAGCGCTCCGATTGCCAACTGTTTCCACATGACTCGAGGCGTACCATTGGCTGAACGCGCACCGTTATCGACGCTCAGTTCTTTGCTCGCGGCGCATGGCGTGTCCATGCGCGCCATCGAAGACGCGATCGCGAAGCAAGTGATGCTTGGTTCCGATCTGGCGACGAACTTGCTCGATGTGGGTGGTGTGAGTGAAGAGCTACTGCTGAAAGTGCTCGCGGAAGCGACGCACCTCGAACCGGCGATGCTGGGCAGTTTGGCACCGCCGTCTCATGCCGCACTGGCGCTGGTCCCTGCGGACATGGCCAACCAACTCAACATCATTCCGCTGTCACTCGAAGGTGGCGTGCTGAAGCTGGTGGTGGCCGAGCCGTTTGTCTCTCCAAAAGAACTAGGGTTTGCTCCGAACATCGAAGTCGTTCAGATCATTGCGCCGTTGCCGCGAATTCGTCAGGCGATTTCGCGAGCGTATCGGATTCCGCTCGAACGGCGGCTCACGCGTCTCCTGGGCAAACTCGGAGAACCGTCCGCGAGTTCGTCGCGTTTCGATATCCAGGACGAACCCACGCAAGTCTCGGGTATTCCTCTTGTGGACTTGGGGATCGTGCGGCCAGCGACGCAAACGCCAGCAACCCTGGCGGCCGCCGGAAAGTCTCCACCCGCGATCGCGCTGGCTACGCCTCCGCCTGCGCGAGCACGACTCGATACCATCCCCGATGTCGAAGCAGACGCGCCAACAACCGCACCTCCGGGCGGAATTCCACGATCCGTTGGTGGTCAAACGATTCCGCAGACCGTTCCTGGAGATGTGGCGCTGGCCAAAGGCAATGCGCCCGCGTGGGCAACGCGAGCTCCGGTCGTGCAAGTCGTCGATGCTCCCGCCGGGTGGCGCCCGCTGACGAGCGACGACATGCCGGAGACCGTTCCGGCGCCGCGTTTGGCCGCAATGGGGGCCAAGGCCGAAACCAAGCCCGGCAACGAAGAAGAAAAGGCTCCCGTTTCGCGACGAACAGCAGGTTTGTCGAAGCTGCAAACAGCACGTGGTCGTGCAGCGGGTGGTCTCTTTCGCCGAGCCGCCGACGAACAGAAGGCGCGCGATCAGTTGCAGACCGCGCTGGTCCAACCGCCCCCGCAAGAACGGCACGGCTCCATTCGCGTACGCCGCAAGGGGCCGCTTTCTGCGCAAAAGGCCGAAGAAGAACTCGCCGAAGCGACGACGACCGATGTCGTGC
>JBGAOI010000060.1:272-20755 GCA_044221885.1 Polyangium sp. (in: bacteria) | reverse complement strand
GGTGAGGCCTTGAGCGGCGTGGTCGCCGATGGTGGCGGCGGGACGACGGCCTTTTCGCTTGCCGCCAACGCCACCAGCGCCGCCTGAGCCGCCCATGGCGCCTTCGCCGCCTGCGCCAGCCGAGCCTCCTCCGCCCACGCCTGTGGTGACGCGACCACCTGCACCTGTCGTTGCTGTGGTTTCTCCGTCGCCGGAGCACCCTGACGCAACCATTGCCCAGGCCAATACCAAAGAGCTTGCGGAAAGAATCGTCTTCTTCATGGCTCGAACGACGATATCATCCTTGTCGACAAATTCCGATACCCCTTGTGCAGGTCGACCGCAGATTTTGTTTCACGTTGGGAACAAATTTTCGTCTGTTGCAAAAATGGGTTGCCCTTTCGCATTTCGTGGTAAGAAGCGCCTCATGGTTGATTCGGTTCTCGCTGCTGATGCGACATCTCCTGCTGGAGGAATCATTCGTCACGCCCGTCGCCCTGCCGATTGGCGTGCGCCTGGACCTCGTCCGAATACGCCCAATCGGCTGGACATTTGGCCAATTCCCGGAGAAGATCTTTGTTATTTGTCTGGCGATTTTCGCATTTTGCAACGTGTCGATGGGCACCGTTGGTCCGCCGATGATCTCGTGACGGCGTGGGTCGCAGCCGAAACGGTAGCAGCGGCTCCGCCCGCTCGCATCGTGGATATGGGGTGTGGCATAGGAACGGTTTTGCTTTTTATGGCGTGGCGTTATCCTTCAGCTCGCGTCACCGGAATCGAAGCGCAAGATGTGAGCGCGCATTTGGCTCGTCGTTCGATTGCTTGGAATGGTGTGGATGATCGTTGTGAAGTTTTTCATGGCGATTTACGCGACCCTAGTTTTGCGGATAAAATTGGACCCGTCGATCTCGTGACGGGAACGCCACCGTATTTGCCCATTGGAACGGGCGTCGAATCGTCACGCGTGCAATGTGGGCCTTGTCGATTTGAATTTCGCGGGGGTGTCGAAGATTATGCCCTGGCCGCGTCGCGACTCCTGGCGCCACACGCGTATTTCGTAGGTTGTTGTGCTTCTCGGCAAAAAAGTCGTGTATTCGATGGGGCCACGCGTGCCGGGCTTGTGGTCGAAAAATGGCGCGATATCATTCCTCGCGAAGGGAAAGATGCGCTTTTTTCCGTATATGTCATGCGGAGACCGGAAATCGTTGCCAATCACTGTGTACAAGACGAAAGGCCGCTCGTATTGCGTGGAACGGACGGACGATTCACGCCAGCCTTTAATGAAGTTCGCCGTGATATGGGGATGCCGGTCGTTTGAGTCTGCGCGAGAAGTCGCTGCCTACCACGCACGACATTTCATAAGCGCTCCTGAGATTCATGATTGACGACGCGGGATGAAGTTTCGTAACATCCCTTTATCCATGCTAAACAGAATGCGCACTTTTGCAATGCTTTCCGCCGGCGTGCTCGTCGTCGGTTGTTCGGGCGAATCCCCCAATGGCAGCTCGTCTTCGAGTTCCGGCACGGGCGGCGAAGGAACCGCGGGACAAGGCGGAAGTGGTGGAGCCGCGTGCGTGCCGTGCGGATCCGACGCGAGTTGCAATGCGCAAGGGCAATGTGTATGCGATCCGGGTTTTACTGGTGACGGGCAATTGTGCCTCGATATCGACGAATGTTCGGAGCAAACCGACAATTGCCACGATACGGCCGCATGCACGAATACACCAGGTTCATTTACTTGCGCGTGTCCTTCAGGAACGGTCGGTGATCCCTTCACAGGATGCGAAGAGCGCTGGGTGGAAATCAACGCGTCCACGTATCATACTTGCGCCAAGCGTATCGACAATGCGGTCTTCTGTTTTGGCAATGGCGGAAGTGGACGCTTGGGAAATGGCGCAACGGTACACCAAGCCAAACCCGTTCGAGCCGGCGCAGCAGCCAATTGGCAAACCATTTCAGCGGGATCCGCCCACAGTTGCGGAATCAAAGAAACAGGTAATCTCTGGTGTTGGGGCTCGAATGGTTTCGGGCAATTGGGACTGGGCAATCAAACATCCCAAACGCTCCCGACGTACACGAGTTTGGATCGCAAATACACGCGTATCGCCACAGGCGACAGCCACTCTTGCGCCATCGAGAATGACGGTACCCTTTCTTGCTTTGGTCGCAACAACGCCGGACAACTTGGATTGGGCACGACGGATAGCCAATTTGCGCCAACCAAAGTCAGCGTCGATTCGGCGGCGATGACGCCCGACAACGATTGGAAAGACGTCTTCGCGGGTCGCGATACCACGTGCGCCACAAAAACCGATGATCGGCTTTATTGCTGGGGTCAAAATAGTAGCTTACAAGTTTCCAAGGCGGGCGGGTCGTTTGTCACGACACCCTACCTCGTGGAAACAATGGCTGGAGCTGCTGATAAAGATTGGGCCACCGCAGCGGTAGGCTTTACGACATGCGGGATCAAAACAGACGGACGCATGTTCTGCTGGGGTCGCGGCAATGAAGGACAACTCGGAACGGGACCCCTTGGAGCATCGAGCGCGACGCCTTTGGAAATTGGCGCGGGCAAAATGTGGAAACGTGTGCGTATCAATGGTTTCCATATCTGCGCCATCGATGCGCAAGATGCGCTTTCGTGTTGGGGTCGAAACAACAGCGCACAAATGGGCACAACAGCTCCAGGCTGGGTGCTCGCACCTCTGGATGTTTTTCCTGGCGTAACCATCAAGGATTTTGCAGTAGGCTCGGTACATACATCCGCCATTACGATGGAAGGCAAAATCGTTTCGCTCGGATCGCGTGTATTCGGACTCTTGGGTGATGGTATGACCAGTCTTCCGCTGATTCCCGAGGTCATTGGTGCCGACACGACATGGAAGCGGGTGGTTGGGTATGGAGAATCCACGTGCGCGATCAACATGGCGGGCGAATTGCATTGCGCTGGTAACAACGAAAGCGGACAATTGGGTTTGGGAGACGATATTTCGCGAGCCTCGTTGGCGAAGGTGACGTTACCCTCGGCCATTCAACAGGCGGCGCAGGGACGACAACATACGTGCGTCCTGACAAATGCTGGGAAAATTCTGTGTTCGGGTCGTAATGCAACGGGCCAATTGGGCCTTGGAACGACAGCACCGCAAAAAACATTTTCGGAAATCGTTACAACCGGCAAACCCTACGATGGTTTGACTTGGAAAGCCATTGCGGCGGGGGAAGAACACAACTGCGCCATTTCCACCACCGGACGACTCTTTTGCTGGGGTCGCAACACCGAAGGACAAGTGGGGTTGACCAATCCGACAACCGGCAATCTCATCGAAATTGTGCTCGTCGCAGGGCAACCTGCACCAACGGATTGGGTGAGTGTGGCGGCAGGGCAATTCCACACATGCGCGGCGCGTATGGACGGCTCATTGCATTGCTGGGGTCGCAACGTCGAAGGGCAACTTGGCAATGGCCTGCCCGCAAGCGGTAAGATTGCGCCTTATCAAGTCGGAACCAATTTCAAAGGACCTCTCGCTGCGGGTGTCAATCATACGTGCGCGATTGCTCAGAATGGATCGCTTCAATGCTGGGGGAGAAATGCGAACGGGCAACTCGGCGACAACACCCTAACGGATCGGCCTTCCCCGATCACGGTTGACATGGCTACGGATTGGGCCGAAGTCACTGCGGGAAATGCAGCGACATGCGCCCGGAAAAACAACGGCATGATGTATTGTTGGGGGCTCAATACCTATGGGCACCTCGGCGTCGGCGATCTTGGGCAACGCCGATTGCCCACGCTCGTGAACGGAACGTTTAGCAGCATCAATCTCGGATTCGGTCATGCCTGTGCCGTTTCGAATATGGGATCGCTTTCGTGTTGGGGTTCCAGCGAATTCGGTCAAAACGCGCGTGGAGACGCTTTCGCCACCGCCCCTGCTCCACTTTCCGCCTCGTATTGAGCAAAGGTAACCATCATGAAATTACGCGAGAGAACCATCTTTCTCCTTTCGGCACTTGCGACCGTGGTCCCCATGGCTTGCAGTGGTGGACAAACTCCATCGAGCTCCGGTGACGGAGGCCATGGCAATACAGGCGGTAATGGAGGCAATGGCGGCGAAGCAACGAGTTCTGGGAGCGGCCAAGGCGGCGACCCGTTTACAAAAGACGAATGCGCTTTGGGGCTCGATAATTGCTCGGCCAACGCCGATTGCATCGACACGCCGGGTTATTACGAATGCGTATGCAAAGCGGGATTTGTTGGCGACGGAAAAACCTGCGACGATATCGATGAATGCGGCAAGCTCACCGACGACTGTGATCCCAATGCGACGTGTACGAATACGGAAGGCGCGTATACGTGTGCATGTTCGTCCGGATTCACGGGCGACGGAAAAACGTGCCAAGCGACCTATCTCGCCGTGAGCGCTGGTGCATATCACGCCTGCGCGATTCGTTCCGACAAAACGTTATGGTGTTGGGGACTCAATACCAGCGGTCAGGCGGGAACGGGCACAGGAGATGCTATTTTTCTGAAACCAGCCCAAGCGGGTGGAGCGAGTGATTGGAAAGCCGTTGGTGCGGGATCTGCGTTTACATGCGGGCTCGCGGAAACCTCCACGATTTCGTGCTTCGGCACCAATGGTTCCGGACAACTTGCGGACGGCACGACCACGGCCCGGACAACCCCGACACCCATCGTTGGCGACATTTCCGACTGGCAGAGTTTATCCGTTGGCTCGACGCATGCGTGCGCCATTCGCAAAGACGGTTCGCTGTATTGCTGGGGTGCCAACAACCGCGGTCAGATTGGTGATAACACGACAAACACCGCGACTGCACCAACCCTGATTTCGGCTGGCCCCTGGGCATCGGTTTCGGCAGGATCCGAATTCACGTGCGCGATGAAAGCCGATCACACGCTTTGGTGCTGGGGCCTCAATACGAGCCGACAAGTCGGTGATGGGACGACAACCCAACGAAATGTGCCAACCCAGGAATCGACGATGGCCACGAATTGGGCCGCGATTGCCGCCGGCAATGCATTTGCCTGCGGAACGAAGATGGACGGCACACGGCATTGCTGGGGAACCAATTCGCTGGGTCAGGGTGCAGACGGTACAAGCACGAGCATTACGATGCCCAAAGCGTGCGATACGGAGACGGATTGGGGCGCGAATTTGGAGTTTGGTGATACGTCCGGATGTGCGCAAAAGAAAAGCGGCGCACTTTATTGCTGGGGCGACGGTAGCTCGGGACAAACTGGCTTACCCGGCGACGAATCGCCAAAACTGGCGCCAACACAATTGGGGCAGGAAACGGATTGGATTTCCTTCTCGTCTGGTTTTCGGTTCACGTGCGGCGTGCGACAATCCGGCGAACTTCTGTGCTGGGGCGGCAACGCTCGCGCAGCCGCAGGCATGGGGTTTGTCTCGGATAGGGTTTACCCTACCGACGTCACTGCTGACACCGATTGGGAACGCGTCGATGTGCAACTCGACAATGGTTGCGGGATCCGAACTGGAGGGAACTTGTATTGCTGGGGCCGCAACGTGTTCGGGAACCTCGGCGACGGCACATTGATTACGCGACCGACACCCGTGCAGGTCGGGATGGGCACGGTTTGGTCACGTATCGCGCTTGGACGTTCACATACGTGCGCAATCGGCAGTGCTGGGGGAGCAGCCGCGGTGCCACATTGCTGGGGTTCGGACGCCAATCAGGAACAAGGTAATGGTTCTGCCACAACAAACCAACCCACACCGACGCCGATTTCGGCCACGGCGGGCAATACCTCCGCGTGGGTGGAAATCGCCGCCGGATTCAATCACACATGCAGCGTTCGTCAGGACAAGACATTGTGGTGTTGGGGCCGCAATGCCAGCGGGCAATTGGGTGACGGAACGACAACGACCCGACCCGATCCGATTCAAGTGATGTCCCCGGCACCTCTTGGCTGGGTCGATGTTTTCGCGAGCGGCGATTATACCTGCGGTTTGCGCGATGGCGGAGCACTCTATTGCTGGGGCACGAATACGCAGGGACAATTGGGGCAAATGGACGTCGTTTCGCCAGTGAGCACAGCCAAGCAAGTCCCCGGGACGTTTGTCACGGTCGATGTCGGGGCAAACCACGCCTGCGGCGTTCGCATGGACGGAACGCTTGCATGTTGGGGTCGAAATGCCAGTGGAGAGCTTGGCCTCGGAAACACGACAAGCCCCACGCTCGGGCCAACGCAAGTCGGATCAGGAACGATGTGGAAACGCCCTTATCTCGGCCAAGGTACGTCGACCTGCGTGACGCAAATGGACGGATCGCTGCATTGCATGGGCACGGGTTCGTTTGGACAACTCGGCTTGGGCAATACGAGTTCCTTCACGTCACCGCAAAAAGTTCCCAGCCTCGAACCGTGGAAATCCACGTCCCTTGGGGTCGAGCACGCTTGTGGAATTTCCCAAGGTGGCAAATTGTCGTGTTGGGGCGCGAGTTATTACGCGCAGCTTGGAAATGGTGTGCCCTTCATTTCGACGCCCACACGCATTGTGGAACCGTGAGAAGGACCTCACCCACGGTTAAAGAAACCGGCTCAAAACTGCGTTCGCCCCGTCCTTCACGTGACCCCGCCCACGGTTAAAACCGTGGGCTACTCAACAAAAAGTCCTTCACTGCCGTTCCGGACTGGCGTTTTTTTTTCTTCGAGAGAAGTGGCTTCATACGCGAATTCGCAACGAATTCACGAGAACGAGGCCATTTTTCAAAATGGTGAATCCGAGCGCGGCTGCGCGAGGATTTTTTATTGTGTAGCGCGGGGTTTTAACCCCGCGCGGGCGTACGAGACGAACGGGGTCTCTAGGTTTGAGATGGACTCTTTGGCCGTGGGCAAAGCTACTTGAGCATGGCTTTGATGAGTTTCGGACTTTGGTTCGAGATGTGATCGTAGGGCAAACCCGCGGCCGTCAAAAGCGTCGCGTGAACGTCCGAGGGACTTATCAATCTGCCCATATCGTCATCCGCCGCGCCCGTATCGAGGTTGACCGGGCGTGAATCGTAATTCGTATCTTTCGTCGCGCCAATGGCTTGATTGCCACGAATGCCTTTTCCGGCAACGAGACAAGCCGACGCCAAGTGATGATCTCGACCACCTTGTTGATTGATTTTCGGCGTGCGCGCGAATTCGGAGAAACACAAGAGCGTCGTGCGATCCCAGAACGATGCACCATTTTTGTCTTCGGTGTTTTTTAGGTACGTAATGAGATCGCTCACCGCATCAAAACCCGCGCGTTGTTGGGCTGGATGGTTGCTCGGCCAATCGTCATCGAAATGCGCGTCGGTGACACTCACGAGCCGCAAAAGAACGACTTGTGAAATGCGATTGACGAGCGCCTGGGCCGCAAGAGCCGCTTGTCCTCGAGGTTTGCCCGCGAGCGTGGCCGCCGGATTCGCGGGATTTGCGCCGAACGTCGCATAAAGTTTTGCCAATTGACTGCCAGGAGGCGGACTGGGCTTGAAGTCGAAATACTTCCACAACCCACCATTGGCCAACGATTGCGCGCTTGTCCATGCCGATACATGCGTAGATACGTTTGCCCCTTCGCGATTGAATTGTTTATGCAAACAATAATCACCCTGATGGAGCTTTGCCGCGGCATGTTCCACAGTTCCGTCGAGCCCGACGGACGCATTGAGTGGCCGGAGCACCTGAAGCATTTCATTGTAGCTGGGAACGGACAAACCACTTGCGAGTGGCGACAAACCTTCGTTGTACGTCTCGGCGCCGCCACCCACCAAATTGGGAATTTGGTGCGCGTCGAGTAAACCCGACGCTGCCGCCCACCACGTCTCGAGCGAGCTGCCGCTTGCAGCGAGACCGCGTGGAAACTTGCCGGTCAAGAAATACCGCCGCCCAACTTCGTGCGTCAGCGTCCCCATGTTGAGTCCGCGCACGACACAAATGTCATTAAAATGCGCTTTGGCCAGGTTGCTCATCGTCGGACCGAAAGCGATTTCCGAGCCAATGGGTTTGACCAAACCCGTGCCACCCGTTTCGTCAATAGTTGCAGCGGTTGGTCCGTCCGTAACCATATCGAATCCGGTGTAAATGCCCCCGGAAGGATCGCCAAAGTCTTGGTTGTTCCGCGGATCGAGGCAATAAAGCGTATCCCAACCATTGGCAAACTCGCACATGACGAGCAAGGGTGCCGTATCGGGGTTGAAGACATCGGCGCTTGCATGCCGCAAGCCGAGGAATCCATCGAGGATCAGCGCGCCTCCGGCCGCTCCGGCAGCTCCGAGCAACGTACGACGAGAGATTTTATGATTCTTGCTCATCGGTTTTTCCTCAATCGTTGTGGAACAGGGGCGATTCGAAGAGCGCCACACATACGCCGCGGTAACCTTCTGCCGCAGCCGTCAATTCACTTCCATTCGCAACGGGCACGACGGCATTGCCAGCATCGTAAACGCCACGAAGATTCGTGATGAAATGGTCTGTCACGTCCATACGGAATCCGAGGAAGCGCAAAACCAAGTATTGAAGGTTTTCTGTTATTTGCGCGTCAGTGGCCGAACCATCAACAGGCGCTTTGGGAAAAAGCACTCGGGACGATGCGTCCGTGCGCTTCATATCGTTTTTTGCCATCTGCGTGCAGATGTCGCGAGCCGCATCCCCGACAAACTTCAGGTAAAGCGCATTCGACACGCCGCTTTCATCGGTCGACGTTTGAAAATCCGGTCGTCCAAGCGCCTTGCCGAACGCGCCATCGGAAAAACCATCTTTGCCGCTCACGTTCCAGATGATCGGATTTCCGTACACATCATTGCCAGCAACTCTGGCCATTGCTGCTTGCAACGTATCGATGCGCATACGTCGCACGCCTCGCGCAGGACCAGGCAATGCACTGCCACTCAAATCATCCGGCGCCGTTTGCGTCGATTGATCGGCTCCGACCGTCGGGGGCTCGGTCGCTCCAGGTGGAGGCGATTTGGCATTTTCTGATCCACATCCCAGGGCCAAAACAGCGAAGCCACCCAACCACAACCATTGCGTACTCATGGTGTCCTCCGATACAGCGGCAGCTCCACGAGCCGTCGGACGGCAAGACGGAAATCATCCGTCGATTTGAATTCTTTCGCAATCTCGGTAATTGCCTCGCCTTCGTAATCGGGCGACGTCGGATCGAGATTCGGCGGTCGTTTCATCAAGAACTCGAACAGATGTCTGGTGGCCACTTCATGGAAGAAGCCACTTTCGATATCGGATTGGGCCCACTCCAGAGGACCCGCGTCGAAATGCGGTTCAATATCCGGATGCTGAGCATCCCCATATTGCAAGGCCTTGAGGCGATAACGACGGATATCCGGGTCCTGCAAATCCGGCACGACCACGTAAAACCGATCGCAATACGCCGAGCTTTGCGGGGCGATCATTTTCGCACATTCGGCGGCGGTCGCATAGGTGCGCTGGAAGTCCCGCACGGATTGGGATCCCGCTTCCGCAAATTGTCCGAAATATGCGGCCAAAGGTTCGAGTGTCACGTGGCAATTGCGGCAAACGCAACGTTTCGTCAAGTCATCGGCCTCTTTGTCGCAATTGATGTCCTTGGTGCTCGGTGGCTGAAAGAATTCGCCTCGGAACGCAATGCGATAACGATTGGCTCGGCCGCGATTCGTCTGGAATCGCAAAAGAAACGCGGGCATCGTTTCCAAACCAGCATGCGGAGCTTCGCGTTCCACCGCAACCCAGGTATCGGTGTCGGTGTACTTCAAATTGGGAAGCGTACCATCCGATGGCGTATGCACATTTTGTGTTCTCGCAATGGTCTGCCTTTGGGCGAGATATCGGAAGTAATGAACCAAGGGACCATTGTAATGGATCGTCTTGGACGTCAAAATCTCCGAATACGGTCGACTTCCGGTCGAGAACAAATCGACAAATCGCAAAAGCTGCTCACGAATATCCACCTGCACCCGCGTCTGCACCACCGACGTGGTCATGCAATAATCGAGATTCGGACCGCATCCACAGAATTTCGATTTACCGACGGCAAGCAATGTATCGCAAGAATGCGTTCCTGCGTCGGGATCTGGAGGTGCCAACGTATACGTGGGATTTGCCAACGCATCGAAGGCGCAAACTTTGATCGTTTTCGCCGAATCCGGCTCCCAATATGGATGGACTTCAACGTACCCTTCCGAATACCAATCACCTGCCGCGTCCGTACCCATGAGCTCGACATTCGGCAAACCGTCGGCATCGTAGCCCAAATCGCTCTGCGGTTTGTTTTGACAAATATGCGTCCCGTCACCACCTCGCCACATACGACGCTTCGTCGTACTCGTCACGAAATGCAACACATTGCCGCCCACGGTCGACGTGCTCAGGGCAAACCCCACATCGCCCAGCACGAGCGACGGGTTTGTCCAAAGCAGCCCCTCGTGATAACGACGCATCTGCAAGCGAAATTCATCACTCGCCAAGTACGCGTCGATGATGTCCCCGGGCAAACTCGATTTCCCACTGACCGCGTCATATTCGGCCATGTCGGGCACGGTGCCTTTGAGGTCGATCGCGAGGCGCCGAAGCTGCCGCTCGATCGGAAGATCGCGATACATCGAGCAAAGCTCGCCGTCCGCGAAAGCATTGGACGACAACGCCGTCGTCACGGCGAAGCCAAGAATCTGCCAGCGTCTTGAACGATTCATGAGGGCTCTTGGTTCTGGGTCATTCGACTCATCGGTGAAGACTGCGGCGAACGTAACGTCACTGCACCAAACCTCGCGATTTCTGTCAACGGAAATCGTGGATGCAACGTGACGCTTGGTACAGCGCGAATTTCTTGATACCGTGCGCAATCGTGGCTCGATTTTACAACCCCAGCGCATTGGTTCGTTCTTTCCTTACACTCCTCTTGACAGGCAGCGTTGTTGTTGCGTGCCAAGGCCCAGAAGACACCGCGACGTCTTCTGGTGACCCGACACCAAACGAACGGCTCGAATTGCACGTCGTAGCCGGTACGCCGGCAGCCGTGACGGAAGAACCCAAGAACGATTCGTACGAAGTCGAAGGGTACGTCACGACGATGGCTGGTCGGGGCAACACGGTTGCAATCGGAACAACCACGGGCGTGTACGAAGCGGGTTCGTCCGGACCAATCCTGTTACCGATTGTCGGGGTCGAACCCGACCTTCCCGCTTCGACGGGCATCGTTCGAGCGATGACGGGTTATGACGACGGCGTCCTCGTGGTTGCCGATAACGACATTCTTTTTGCGCAAAACAGCGCATTGACGCGGTCGGCTGGGAAAATGACCCTGGCGATGCTGGGTATAGCTTCAATGTCGTCGCGATTTGCCGATGACGATGGCGACATGGCGATTGAAACGCATTTGTCGATCGTGGGCAACGATGCGGGTTACGAATTGGCAGGCGGGTCGCTCGTAACGTGGACGATTGATGGCGAAATGGGCGCGCCATCGGCCATCCTGGCGCAAAAAAACACGGTGTATGTAGCCTACGGAAGTCGCGTGTATGAAATCGACAAAGCCCAAGGCAAAGCGTACGCACCGCCATTCAACATGGGATACATTCACGAAATTGCGTGCAGCAGTCTGGCCTGTGATACTGGATCGCTCGTCTATTTTGCTTCGGACAAAGGGCTCGTGGAACGATCCGCAAGCGGCGTCTATTCGTTGTATACGCTGGCACCAGAAAACAATGCGGGCATTGCCATCGAGCATTTTGCCATTGATGGTTCCAAGCAGCGTTTGTACGCGGTGGCTGGAAATCAACTTTTGCGTATTCGTGCGGGAGCCACGCCAGCCGCGGTTGCGACGCTCTTGCCAACAAAAGAGCCACGAAAACTGGTGGTCGATAAAATTGGTGACGTTTGGACCGGTTCCGAACAATCCATAACAAGGTTTGGCTTGGGCACACCTTTGAGTTTCCTGACGGACGTGCAACCCATCATGCACGAATATTGTGCAGAATGCCACGGCAATGGAGTCAAAGGCGCACCCAAAATCAATTTCGAGGATTATTCGATCGCTGTGAGCCTCGTGGATCGAATCATTGCGCGCGCCGCGGTGGAACGATCAATGCCTCCAGGCACGTACGATAAGAAATTGCCCGCCGACTTGATTACGATCCTCAAGGAATGGGCGGTTACAAAAGCACCCTGAAAATCGCTCCTTCACAACAAGTGGAAATTCTCGTCGATCCACGCCTGCCACACGTCGGGCATCGACGTGCTTTGTGCATACCGATCCATATGTGGGCGATCATCGAGCGCCGACATGCCCCACAAACGAAATGCATCGACGTAGCCCATATCCATATCGAATGAATCCGCGAAATCTGAAGGCGACAAACCAGCTTGCCAAGGAGCAATCAAGGTTCCTGCGGCAAAACAACGCACGAGCGACAAGAGACCTTCCGACACGACGACAGGTTTTGTTTGACCTGTACGCACGATTTCGGCAATCTCTTGCCACGCATCGGGAGCATTCAACGCGGGGATTTTATTTTGCTCGCGTAATTCCGCAAGGTGTCTCGACCAAAACCAAAGGTCCCGCGTACGATATCGCGCGGCTTCTTCAGGCGTTTCGCAATCTTGCCACGGCCAGACCATGGAATCTTGTTTGGCACGCCAAGTGAAATATGCAATGTCGGACGCCACGAGGCCCATTTCGATGAGCTTCGCCCGACGTTCTTCGTTGCGTTTTCGCTCCTGCTCGCCATCGTCGTCGTCTTCGTCGTCTTCGTCCACGATATCGGGATAAAGAATATCGAAGACCCAATCGCTCCATGTGTATGGAGCTTTGGCGTGCCGCTGTAAATACGCCAGCCGCGTCTCGAAATCGGTGGGAAGATGTTTGTCGAGAAACTCGCCCATGAACCCGAGCCACGATTCGCCCGAACCCATGCGCCACCCTATCGTGTGCCGTTCATAATCGGGAAATTCTTCCCACGGCGGAGCAAGGTCGCCGCGTGCATCCAGGTGTTCGGCGAGGTGTTTTTCGTAGTAATCGCTCATGGAGTCACGAGCAAGCTACCATTCACGAGCGGATGATGGGAAGGGAAATGTGCGGCGCGCGGTATGTCGCGCCAATGTCATGAACTTCGGCGCGAACCCCTATTTGTCACGGACAGCTCACCGGCACGAGGCGCAAATCGTCGATGTTCCAGCTACCGACGGTATATGCGTCCATCCGAAGCACCGAATAACCAAATCGGATCCGGAAAGCTGCATTCTTGTGCGCGGTCACGTTGTACGTCACCTTGGTCCACGCCGATTCGCTGATGTGAGTCGTTGTTCCGACGCTGAAAATGGACACCCACGCCGATCCATTCCACACGTCGATCGTTGAATTCGCGAATGGGTCGAAATCGCTGTTGAGCACACGCCAGAACTCGAGAAACACGTTGCCCGGAGCGACGGCCGTCGAAATGTCAATCGCCGGACTGATCATGTACGTCAGCGGTTCGAGAAGCGTCGGACCAATGGTTCCGCCAAGGGCGACACCCGCAATGCCATTGTCCGCCGTGGTCGTGTGATCCATCGCCGGATCGAGCCCAAAATCGGGCACAGGCGTGGGCATATTCATGAACGGCATCGACGGCATGGCCGAACCAATTTGCCATTTACCGCCCAGCGTCCAACCTTTCATGTTGTTCGCGAACGTTTCCTCGAAATAGGCGGTCGTCGTTGGCGTATAGACACAGCCTGTCGCCGGATTACATGAATCGGTCGTGCACGCGCTGTTGTCGTTGCACACGATAGGCGTGTGCGTAACGCCCGTTTGCTGATTACACGAGTCCGTCGTACACGCATTGCCATCGTCCATGGGAACTGGTACGTGCTGAATGCCGAGTATCGGATCGCATGAATCCGCAGTACAAACATTGTTATCGTTCGTATTGACCGGAACGTTGGATACGCCCGTCATCGGATTGCACACATCAATCGTGCACGCATTACCATCATCGGGATTGATGGGCGTGTTGATAATGCCGAGCATCGGATCACACGAATCGGATGTGCACGCATTGTTGTCGCTCGGATTGATGGGTACGTGCTGCACGCCCGTCATCATGTTGCACGTGTCGAACGTGCATTTGTTGCCGTCGTCGATCACGGCGGGCTTATGCGAAACCCCCAGCATCGGATCGCAAAAATCGTCGGTACATGCATTGCCATCGCTCGGATCGACCGGCGTATTGACAACTCCCGTCATGGGATTACACGAATCAATCGTGCACACATTGTTGTCGTCAGGATTGATAGGCGCGTGTTGCACACCGACCATGGAATTGCATGTATCGAATGTACAAGCATTGTTATCATCCACCGGAATCGGCATGTGTATTGGACCATTTTGCGGATCGCACATATCGAGCGTACACGCATCATTGTCGTTGACATCCACCGGCGTCGATACACAAAGACCCTTGTTGCAAATATCCGTCGTGCATTCGTCTTTGTCGTCGCATTCGCCATTGTCGACACAAGGCGCCGCTCCGCCACTTCCACCAGCTCCCGCGGCTCCCCCCGTGCTGGAACCGCCCGTACCAGCGCCACCGCTGCCAGAGCCGCCATTACCGCCGGTGCTCATTCCACTGCTCGAACTGGGCGAACCGCTCGAACTGCTCGAAGACGCCGGATTGCCTCCCGTATTGCCTTCGCCGCCATTTCCGGCCGTACCTCCGGATGGGTTCGTCGAGCCATCCCCGCCACATCCCATGGCTGCCACGCCTGCCCCCACGGACAACGCCAGCACAAGCCCACTCACTCGAGAAAATCGCATACGCATGGATTCACCTATCACGAGCGCGCACCCGTAGACGGGTTTGTCCCCACTGTCAAGCGTCATTTTGTAGGTTTTTTGCTATGGGCCCCACGGATCCGTCCGTCATCAGCGGAATCGCCAACCCTGCAATTCCGAGCGAGGCCCAGGCAACGGATACCCTTGAAAGAAACTTGTGGGTTTTCCGCATTCACCGACGACCGAGTAAATGTCGCCAGGAAAAACGAGGGTAAACCGTGAAATGAATAGAGTGTTCCGAGAAAAACAGGCGCGGCGCGAAACGTTCAGCCTGCCTCTTCTTCCTCAGCTTCTTCTTCTTCTTCGTCGTCGCCACTGTCGGACATCATGTGCGCCAAGAATTCTTCAAAATTGACCTGACCATCACCATCTGCGTCGACATCGCGAATCATCTCGTCGACATCTTCGTCTGTGAGGCGATCGCCGAGAGCCGTCAACACTTCGCGAATTTCTTGGGCTGAAACGAGGCCGTTGCCGTCTTTGTCGAGGTTTCGAAACTGGGCGCGAATTTCTTCTTCAGACATCTTGGGCTTGCTCATGGCGCGGCATTATCACCAAGCTCAACGGGATTTCAACACAAAGTTCACGCAACCCCAACGTTGTCCAATCCACCTCGCCGACAACTCGAGCTTGGCCGAATGCCCGTCGAGCAACGACCCCATTGCCAATCGCCAATACGTGCACAAGTTCGAGCCACCTCGAACCATAAGGAGCCCGCATGAGCCAGCATCTAAGCACGGACGATCGCGGCGTGATTCACCCGTGCCCAATCTGTGGGAAGTCCAATCGCATTGCGTTTGGGCGTCTTGATCAAGAAGCGCGTTGCGGCTCGTGCAAAAAAGCGCTCCCCGCCTGCGATGGCCCGGTCGACGTAGCAAGTCCGACGGCATTTTCGCATCTCGTCGCCGAATCGCCATTGCCCATTGTGATTGATTTTTGGGCCCCCTGGTGTGGACCTTGTCGCATGATGGCCCCGGAATTTGCCAAAGCGGCCGCGCAATCAGCCGGCAAAGTGCTGTTTGTCAAGGTGAACACCGACGAACAGCAAGAAATCGCTGGCCAATTCCGAATTCAAGGTATCCCGGCGTTTGCCTTGCTGAAACAAGGGCGCGTCGTCGCCAAAACAGCCGGGTTCCAACCTGCCGCGCAACTGCTCGATTGGATTCGCCGCGCATAAAACCAATTCATCGTCCGCACGTCACGCTGTACACGGGACGACGTTCGTGCTATTCGTGGGCCAAGCTGCCACCACGAGGTTCGTCCCAATCCCATGAGCCCTCCTACAAAACACTTCCGAACCTGCAACCTTTGTGAAGCCATGTGTGGCATCGTCATCGAGCATGAAGGCTCGAAAATCGTCGGTGTTCACGGCGATGAGCAAGATAGCTTCAGCCGCGGGCATATTTGTCCCAAAGCCGTGGCATTGGCCGATATTCACAATGATCCCGACAGGTTGCGGGTCCCCATGCGCCGCACGTCGTCCGGGTGGGAGCCCATGACTTGGGATGCTGCATTCGACGAAGTTGCCACGCGATTAAATGCGGTCCGAGACAAACACGGTCGACACGCGGTCGCATTTTATCAAGGTAATCCCACGGTTCACAATTACGGTTCCTTGTTGTTCGGGCAGCTCTTTTCTCGCGCATTGCGATCGAAAAACAAGTATTCGGCCACGAGCGTCGATCAATTGCCCCATATGCTCGCTGGCTTCTTGATGTTCGGTCACCAGCTCATGATGCCCATCCCCGATATCGATCGGACGGATTTCTTTTTGGTCCTCGGCGCCAATCCATTGATCTCCAATGGGAGCATCATGAGCGCGCCGGACATGAAGAACCGATTGAAGGCCATCCGTTCGCGTGGAGGCAAAATGGTCGTCGTGGATCCACGGCGCACCGAAACGGCTGAAATCGCCGATGAACACCATTTCTTGCGTCCAGGCACCGATGCGTTTTTGCTCGCCGCCATGGTGGCCACGCTTTTCGAAGAAAACCTGGTGCAGCTCGGGCATTTGCAGGGGTTTGTCGAAGGCGTCAACGAACTTCGTTCGGCCATTGCGCCATTTTCGCCAGAAAAATGTGCCCCGATGACGGGCCTCGACGCTGACGTCATTCGCCGCTTGACCCGCGAGTTTGCCCAGGCAAAACGAGCCATTTGTTATGGACGCGTGGGCCTTTGCACGCAAGAATTCGGAGGCACTGCCGCATGGCTCGTCAATGTCATGAACATTCTCACGGGGAATTTGGATCGCGAAGGTGGCGCTATGTTCACGAGCCCGGCCTTCGACCTCCTCGAAACAGCGACACGAATTGGTTCTCGAGGCAGTTTTGCTCGATATCGAAGTCGCGTCCGCGGTTTGCCCGAATTCGGCGGTGAACTTCCCGTCGCCACGTTGGCCGAAGACATTTTGGAGCCCGGTGAAGGTCAAATTCGCGCTTTGGTCACGTCGGCTGGTAATCCGGTGTTGTCGACACCAAACGGCGCCAAACTCGACGAAGCCTTACAATCGTTGGACTTCATGGTGGCGATTGATATCTACATCAATGAAACGACGCGGCATGCCCATATCATTCTTCCACCGACGTTTTCGCTCGAACACGACAACTACGACGCGGCTTTTCACGTCCTTGCCATACGCAACACGGCCAAGTATTCGCCGGCGCTTTTCGAAAAGACGCCGGACATGCGCGATGATTGGGAGATTTTTGCGACGCTCTCCGCGCGCCTTGGAACCCCGAAAGGCACGGTTGATTCTTGGCTACAAAAAGCAAAAATGGTCCTCGGCGAACGCATTACACCGACCCACCTTTTGGACTTGGGTTTGCGCCTCGGTCCTTATGGCGGAGGATGGAATCCACTGGCCCAGAAAAATGGTTTGTCTCTACAGAAACTGAAAGAAAACCCGCACGGCATGGACCTAGGCCCACTTCGTTCCGTTTTGCCGAAACGACTTTTTACGACCAACAAGAAAATCCCGCTCGTTCCCGATATCTTTCGGAAAGATCTCTCGAGGCTCGACGCGGCACGGACCAAGCCATCCCCGGACGAACTCTTGTTGATTGGTCGTCGTGAATTACGCACCAACAATTCCTGGATTCACAACAGCCACCGCATGATCAAGGGCAAACCTCGCTGCACGTTGATCATGCATCCGCTCGATGCCGAAAAACAAGCATTCGTGCAGGGACAAACCGTGCGCGTGCGCTCGCGGGTGGGCGAAGTCGAAGCACCATTGCATATTTCGGATGAAATCATGCCGGGTGTGGTGAGTTTGCCGCATGGTTGGGGTCATGGTCGAAAAGGCGTACAACTGCGCGTTGCGCAAGGGCTTCCGGGCGTAAGCATGAATGACTTGACGGACGAAGCGCGTGTCGACACATTGAGCGGCGTCGCGGTGCTCAATGGAACGCCGGTGACGGTGCTTCGCCTCTGAGGGGGCCTCGCAACGAAGATTGGCAAATCTCGGCGATAACATTGCACCCAATCGTGCCAACTTCTGACCGACCCACGTCTCGTTCACGAACAGTCGACCATTTTACGCAACATGGTCGGATTGTGAAATAATCGCAGCCACCTATGGCCTCGCCATCGGATGCTCGCACGTCACGACAACATCCCACACCTCAAATGGAACTTCGACGAATTCCACGAGCTTCATATCGTTCACGGGCAATTCGTAATAAGCGGGCGGTTGCGGCGGACTGGGCTGCCCGCAGCCATATCCGCAGGATCCCGGACGCTTCACGATACGCGTATGCACGTTCGGTTTGGGCTCGAGAACCTCGATATGGCCGTCCGCTGCTTTTCCGAAAAAATACCTCATCTCCGTAGTACAACCGCAACTACTCCCTCGCATACACCGCGTTCCAGCGAAAATCACGTTTGCCTTTTCGCTGCTTTGCAATAACTGTCCCGACTGCCCTACCGCCTTGGATTGCCATTTCGGCGTTTCAGTATCGCCCGCAACGGGCAAACCCGGAGCGCTTGGCATTTCATTGATGGAGATCGCTTCGAGTGTCCGAACGCGCATGGTCAGCGATATCGTAGCGTCGAGGTTGTCCGTACTTTGCGGGACGGGACTGTCCGCATCGAGCAATTCTACATCGGCCTTTTTTTGCGCTTGTCCTGAACAACCCGCAATCAAGGTGAACATTACGAGGAAACTGTGCGCTCTTTGCACCCGCATCCCCGCAGCGTATCCCTGCACAAACGTAAATGTCAACGCATCATGCGATTTTTCGGTGGAACCATGTTACCGCCGCCCAGCCCCATCGAGCACGAGATTGACAAGACGAACCGCAAAATCATCGTCCACATTGCGCCTTTCGACGAAGATGCGATGCAAAATCGCTCCGGCCAACGTAAACAACATCAATTCGAAATCGGCCCCCGCGGACAATTCACCTCGACGTACCGCTCGCTCGATAACCAGCCGCGGCATTTCATTCCCCATTTCCTGCCAAACGGAGCCCGCCACGTCGCGCGTTTCGAGCCTATCACCATCCACGAATACCGTCCGCACAACGCCCATTCCCCGCGCCGACGTAATGAATTGACCCACCACTTTGACCAACGCCACAAGGTCCGTGCGCAATGACCCCGTATCCGGCACATCACGCACGTGCTCCATCGAATGCTCGAGCGCCGCGCGTACCAATTCCACCTTCGTCGGCCATCGCCGATAAATGCTCGTCCGATTCACCCCCGACAACTCGGCTATCTCCGGAATACTCAATCGCTCGAATCCCAAAACCGCAAGTTGCTGCAAGGTCACGTCGAGCACCCGACGCACCACCGCATTACCACGTCGTCGAATTCCACCCACACCGGAAGAAGCTACCACCGCGCCAGCATACACTTTCGATCATCACAACGCAACTTCAAGTTGCACTCAGCTTGAAGTCGCTCTACAAAGCAACTACCAGTTGCTTTACAACATGGAGGAGTTGCATGCGTGTAACGATCATTGCTTTGGGAAGTCGCGGAGACATTCAGCCTTATTTGGCGCTCGGCCTTGGTTTGAAGCAGGCGGGGCACGACGCGCGGATGGTAACAACGATAGATCACCAACAGCTTGTGACGTCGTACGGCGTCGAGGTTTGGCCGGTAGAACTGGACGTCAAGGCGGCGATGAATCGGGCCAAAACGAGTGCGGCAATTGAGGGCGGGGGGCTTGTTTCTTCGTTTCGTGAATTTGCCGACATTGCCAAAAAAGGAGCGGAACTGAGCGCCCGAGTGGCGCTCGAAGCAGCGCGGGGCGCCGACGCGATCTTGGCCGGGTTTGGCGGAGTATTCGTCGGAGAAGCCATTGCGGCAAAACTCGGCATTACGCTCGTGCAAGCCTACAACGTGCCGCTTTCGACAACGGGAGCATTTGCCGGCGCTTTGTTTCCTGGTTTGTCGTGGGGATCATGGAGTCGCCAACTAGGCCATCGGCTCACGCGCGAAGCCATTTGGATGGTGATGCGTTCGTCAGGAAATACCGCACGAATCAAAATTCTTGGAGCGCCTTCGGCGTCGTTGTTTGCGCCCACGAAAATCCCAGGTCTTGTGCCAGGACCCGTTTTGTATGGCTACAGTTCCGCCATTTTGCCGGAAATGCCAGAATGGGGAAACCTGGTGGAAGTTACGGGCTATTGGTTCGCCGACGAACCCACGAATTGGACACCTCCGCCGGGTCTCGAAGCATTCTTG
>JBGAOI010000060.1:0-252 GCA_044221885.1 Polyangium sp. (in: bacteria) | reverse complement strand
TCGGGCTGGGGAAATCTCACCGCTCATGAACGGCCCGATACGATTTTTCAATGCGACAATATGCCTCACTCGTGGCTTTATCCGCGCATGCGGGCCATTGTGCATCACGGAGGCGCCGGAACGACAGCCGCCGCATTTCGGTCGGGTGTTCCGGCAATCGTGGTTCCTTTTCATGGCGACCAGTTTTACTGGGCCAAACTCGTTGAAAATCTAGGCGTTGGTCCGCAAGGCATTCCCCGAACGAAGCTGACC